>JBAXHE010000009.1:0-79009 GCA_037139055.1 Betaproteobacteria bacterium
TGCCTCCTATGCCTCCTATGCCTCCTATGCCTCCTATGCCTCCTATGCCTCCTATCGCGCCGGCACTCATACCCCCTCCTTACTGAGAAGATTCCCAAATGTAAAATATTTACTGGCTTGAAGAATGAGTGCATTTGAAAATGCGCTCGACTTGTAAAAGATAGTACAAATGTTGTTATTAGTATATATAGAACATTTGCCATAGTTTGGCAAGAATTATTTGCATAGCATGAATGCTATTCGGTTTCTATTTGAACAAATAAATGGGTTAGCCCAGCAGTTGGAGTCTTCGGGTTAACAATCAACTTACAGAGGGTCATATTCCAAAATCTGGAGGAACTGCTCAAGCTCCTACCAAAGAGTTCCTTACTTCAAGCCAGGCGAGCAATTGCTGAGGGTGTTATGACATGCGATGACCAATGATGTGACTGATCAATCGAAGGTGTAGTGAAAATTAGGAAAAATAGCCACCTTCTTCACACGGCTAAATACACTCCATCGAAACTCCGAAATCGAGTATGTTTGCCTACACGACTGTGTGAAACAGTGTTCGAGTTTCCTTCATAGGACTCGGTATTGAAATGTTATTAACCGCGCCTATCGAGCTAATTCTCAGCTGATTTATTACAATCCCGTTCTAGCGCCCAGTGCAGAAACACATCAGAAGGCATTGGACGGCCAATTAAGAATCCCTGAATCATGTGGCAGCCTTGAGCGCCCAATTGTTCAAGTTGAGCCAACGATTCAACCCCTTCGGCGATAACCTCAAGACTCATGGCAACACCCATCCCGACAATGCATGAACTAATTGCTTGCGAATCTGGGTCAGATTCAAGTCCTCGAACAAAACTCTGGTCAATTTTCAACCGGTCAATTGGGAGGTGCTTAAGCCGGGATAGGCTAGAGTAGCCGGTGCCAAAATCATCTATTGCAATCTTTACCCCAAGTTTTCTTAATGAGATTAGACAACTTTCATCATTTTCGTGATGCAGCATAATCTCTGACTCAGTAACTTCCAGCTCAAGCGTTTCAGGCGGGATACCTGTACTTTTGAGAATAGATGCCAAAGTGGCCTCAAAATTTTCCTTGCGTAACTGTCGCGGTGAGACATTGACAGACATGGTAAGGCCTGGAAGACCGTTATCATGCCAGTCCTTCAGTTGTTCGCAGGCGCTATTGATAACCCATGATCCGATCGGAACAATTGCTCCATTTTTTTCGGCTATCGGAATGAATGTGCTCGGGGAAATATCACCAAAAACGGGATGATTCCACCTTAATAATGCCTCACAGCCGAGTAAAGTATTATTTCCACCGCTTGTGACTTGAGGCTGGAAAACAAGATGGAGTTCTTGCCGTTCGATGGCATGCCAGAGCTCTGTTCCAAGAGTGATGTTTTCGAGCCGATGATCCTTACACATTTCCGGGTCGAATAAATTAAAACTGTTGCCACCGGATTTTTTCGAGGAATACATCGCTATATCTGCATGTTTAAGCAGTGTAAACATATCATCGCCATCCTGTGGATAGCGCGCACAACCAATGCTTGCTCCTATTATTAATTCGTAATCACCAACGACAAGGGGCATTGAAATGGCATCGATAACTTTCTGAGCGATTTTATTCAGGTCACCTTGGCTAATTGTGCCTACAATTAAAATTACGAATTCATCACCACCAACTCTGGCAACGGTATCTCCTTCCCGCATTGCCTTGCGCATACGCTCGCTCGTACATTTAAGAACGATGTCTCCAATCTCATGCCCGAGCGTATCATTCACTGGTTTAAAACGATCCAGATCAAGATACATGCAGCTTAATCCTGAACCCTCACGTTGAGCTACGGCGATGGCCTGCTTGGCACGATCTTCAACCAGTCGTCGATTGGGCAGCCCCGTCAGGACATCCTTATATGCAAGGGTTGATAGTTCTACGTCGGCACCTGCTAATAGTTCATTTGCATTTTCTAGTTGCTGAAGGTTTATTTTGAGTTCTGCTTGATGGCTGTACAGTTCTTCGAAATCAGCTGCATATTTTAAAAGCTGAAAATGAAGAAAGGCATTGGAATTCAATTCATCAAATTTTTGAACACCGGATAAACTATAACTGACGGTCATTTGCTTTCCCTTGAGCTCGGGTATCAGCGAGCCAAGCTGAGAAACATTCGCCCCATAAGGGCGTTAAATTTGTTTCCACACTATCTACTAAGTGGTACCTTTTGAATCATCAAGACGTTGAGTAGAAATATCACTTAACTAAACCTCACTGCATCACTGTGTTTCCCAATAAATCTTGAATTGTGTCAAGTAATTCCAATGGACTGAATGGTTTGACAAGATAGGCATCCGCACCTGCAATTGCCCCCAAAGCATGATCCTCCTGCTGCCCTCTTGCAGTAATCAGGATTACAGAGGTTCTGTAGAGTCTAGGATGGTCTTTGATTTTTCGGCACGCTTGAAAACCGTCCAATTCCCCTGGCATCATTACATCCATCAATACAATATCCGGTTTGATTGTTTCTGCCATGCGAAACCCTTCTGCGCCCGACTCTGCTTCGAATATTTCAAAACTCCCTGTGTCGAGTGTCATTCGTAACAGAATGCGAATATCCGCTTGATCCTCCACAATGAGCACCTTCTTGTTCTTCATAAACCAGCTCCTTCTTTATTAGATTTCCGTTTCATCAGGGAAATCAAATCATGGGCATATCTTTGAGCTTGCTTGATACCCATTTCTTCATCATTAATTTTTGGAGCGCCAACAGGAAGCTCAAACATGATTTTGCTGAATCCTGCTTCAGCCTCATCAAGGCGAACATTTCCCTTGTGAAGTTCAATTACTCTATTGCACAACGGCAAAGTAAGCCCAAGTGCCTCAAGTTTATTATCATTTGAATAGCTACTTGCAAAGAGTGCGGGGATGACCTTCTGTGATGGATTAACAGGGTCTTTGCCATAATTTGATATTGATATTTGGATGAAATTTCCGGTGGTTTTGGCCGCAATGAGAATCCTAATTCCCGGTTCAACATTATTGATTAAGTGACGTAAATACCCTTCTATAGCCTTGACCAAAAATGTTTTGCTTCCATAGATGATTGGTAACGATTCGCTAATACCTGAAAAACTAATTCGTACCCGTCGTTCTCCAATAGTTGTTTGCATTGATTGAATTACCTCGTTTATCAACGAGTAGACCTCAATACGTTCAGCACCAAGCATTGGAGAAGCTTTAAATGTCGATGCAAGTAAAGATAATTGCGCCAACTTTCCTTCTAGTGATGTGCCCATACGAACTACGTTCGCGACTGACTCTCTAAGAAGAAAGCTTTCTTCGGCCGCAGGAGAAAACCTCGAAAGCATCTCGACTACTGCATTCAAAAAATCCCTCATTGGCACTTGAAATTCACAATCAAGAACCTCAGCAAGGTTGTCAACCATGTTTTCTAGGCTCTTTTCTGAGGTTAAATCTTTCATTACTGCAACAATGTCCGAATCCAGCGGACTTGGCACCAGGGTGACTTGAATTCGCTCAGGCTGCGCTCTTACTGCAGGACCATTGATTTCAAATCTCGCTGGTAGCTTGAGGTAGCCTCGCTGGATAGCGATCACTTGGTGGTCAAGCCATTCACCATTGAATTTACTTATGTCTGATATCTGTAACATGGAGATTGCGGTGGGATTTGCATAGGTCACGTTTCCCGATCTTGCAGAAATGATTAAAAGTCCTTCGCTCAAGCAATCAAATAGATTTCGAATAATCATTTGTAGCCCCATTTAAAAACTATCCTTTTGGTATCCGCATTACTTTCGTGGATTTGTATTGAATATGAAATTTAGTGTCGCACTATTTAAGAAACTCAATATTTTCTCTGCTTAGCAGTAAATAGATCAAACTGACTATGTAATGATGTGCATATAGGATCGAATCAACTTATGCCAATTGCCGTTCCATGATCACAACTTTGGCTACACATTCTTTTCCCAATTAGTGCTTGTTCTGCCGAAGGAGAGCAGCAAAATTTGCGATCTGATAATTATCAAAATATACCAAAAACCACAAAAAGTACATTAATATTTCGTATTTAACATTTGTCACAGGTTTGTTAGTGTGCGGATTTTATAAGATCAAGCCCGGTACTTGTGTTGAACGTATATTCCTGAAGCGCCTATGATCCCCGCGACAGTCTCTGGCTAGGAGCGTGTATGCACTTGAAACCTGGTTCGAGAACGCACTATCTGAAAATGATGCTTTTGACGGATAAAAACAAGGAGATGCTGAGACTGCTCGCGCGATGTCGGCTGCTATTGCAAGCAATGACCGAAAAGATCTCCGTGGTGTGCTATTCATTTCAGAGGCAACGCAATGAAAGATCAGCCGAATCCTTGTACGATTGAGCATAAAATGATGCGATCAACTGTTAGTGCCCCTCAATGAGGGGAACTTGGGGGAGATACATTTGGGTGCAGTGAATAAGACCTTACTCCCCTCGAGGGTAGAAATTTAATTATCGAGAATGTGTCTTGCAGGACATACCCTTGAGTACAAAGTCAGTTCTTTGTCTTTTCAGAATTTAGACTTGCTTAGCACTTCCTGATCTGTGTCAATATAACTAAACACGATGCGTGGCCACAAAATGTCAAATTTTAATAAAATTAATGTTTGAGAATACGCATGAAATCTTCTGCGTGCCGCTGAAGTGATGCGCTTTGCCTCACTTGGCAGCGGCAGTCGGGGTAATTCCCTGGTTGTCGATGCCGGTGATACCCGGCTATTGGTCGATTGTGGTTTCTCGACCAAGTCAATGCTGGCCAGGCTGTCTCGCCTAGCCATTGATCCGGGGGGAATTGATGCGCTGCTGGTCACCCACGAGCATGGTGATCACATCGCCGGTGCGTTCAAGTTTTCCTCCCGTTTCGGGATTCCTGTTTATCTTTCCAGCGGGACGCATCAGGCAGCTTCTCGCCAAGGGAGCATAGTCTCCGAGATTCGCCTGATCGATAGTCATTTGCCTTTTTCCATCGGGAGTCTTGAAATTCAACCCTTTCCGGTTCCGCATGATGCGAGAGAGCCGGTGCAGTACGTGATAAACAACGGAAATCATCGCTTGGGTGTGTTGACCGATACCGGTTCAATAACCGCGCATGTTATCGAGATGCTTCGTCAATGCGACGCCTTGGTCCTGGAGTGCAATCATGATCTGGGAATGCTGGCTGAGTCCGTTTATCCGGAAGTCCTGAAACGCCGGATATCGGGGAGTCTTGGGCATTTGGACAATGACCAGGCGGTTTCCTTGCTGCAGCGTATTGAAACGAAAAAACTTCAGCATATCGTTGCTGCCCACCTGAGTGAGCAGAACAACCGTCCTGAGTTGGTGGTCAGGGCGTTGGCATCGGTGCTGAACTGTTCTGAAGACTGGATTGGTGTGGCGTGCCAGGAAAGGGGCTTCGACTGGCGTCAGCTGGCCTAGTCCAGAAATGAATCTTTCCTTAAAGCATAAAAAAGCCGGCCCAAAAGCCGGCTTTTTTATGCTTGGAAGTCTTACTTCTTGACTTCAGCGGCCGGGGCAGCAGCAGGAGCGGCAGCGGCGGCAGGTGCAGCTTCTGCAGGCTTGGCGGCTTCAGCAGGAGCAGCGACCGGAGCCGGAGCAGCGGCAGGAGCTTCAGCAGCAGGAGCCGGAGCCGGGATCGGAGCAGGAGCAGCTTCTTTTTTACCACAAGCGGTCAGAGCAATTGCGAACAGGGCAGCAACGAGGAGCGAATTTTTCATGTTTAAATCCTTATCAATATGAAAATTAAAATAACAGACCAAGAACAATTGGCCAACGGGTTGATACATCAGTCAATCCAAAATTATATCAGGATAAGAAGTACTTGGATGCCGATAAGCGCCCAAATACCTATTGCGCATGTAACAGTTTGTCACAGACCGAGCGTGGTCGCGCTGATCGGTTCGCCACCCTCCCTGATGATCGCGTCGAATCGCTGCGCATAAGGAAGGCATTCGGCGGCGTTGTCGACAATCAGCTTGGAACGAACGTGGTCCTGATGAAAGCGGATCAGAGCGTGCCTGTCGTCCACTAAAACGATGTTGTCGCTCAGCGAAGCCAGATGATCAGGCGCGGCAATCACCGTCATACGGTCTGGATATGATCTGAGCAGATTCATCAGTCGCGGGCTGTTGCGAGAAAATGATTCTGAATTTTTGAGGACGATTTTCAGGGTGTTTTGCGCATCGGCAGCAAGAAAATGACGGAGTGAATCGGCGATCTCGGGGCGTTCGAGATCGAGTCGTGTCAGATCGTCAGCGAAAATTCGCAGTGATTGCGAGAGCTCAGGCAGGATTCTGCATAGCGCGATGTCGTGCTCTGCCCAGTTGCTTATCAGTTCAGTTGTCATTAGAGGCTCATGATCTGGTTCAAGGCCGAGTTCTCAGTAAATTGTCGCCGAAAACAGGGGTTATTTCAAACCGGCGAAAAAAAACCCGCACTGAGCGGGTTTTTTTGGGTTACTGCGGATTATCTGTCGCTATAGGTTCGGCGATTGCCGCCCGTCGAGGCCGGGCGGCTGGGTTTGGCGGCATCACGGAAAGGCGCACGGGCGAAACCCTCGGAACGCGGAGCGCCCGGCTTGCTGCTGCGGTTTTCGCTATGCCCGGCGGGTTTGCCGTGACCGCGGTTGTCACCCGATTTCCAGGCCGGACGGCCATTCGGCTTGCCGCTCGGGCGGCCTGTATTGGAAGGCGCACGGCGGGTCGGCTCGTGACCAACAACGACTTCAACCGGAATGCTCTGCTTGGTAAAACGTTCGATCTTGCGAACGTTGAAATGCTCGGCATGGTTAACCAGGGAAATGGCCAGACCATTGCGGCCAGCGCGGCCGGTACGGCCAATGCGGTGCACATAGTCTTCGGCAAACTTCGGCAGGTCGTAGTTGAACACGTGGGTAATGGTCGGGACATCGATGCCGCGGGCTGCGACATCGGTCGCCACGAGAATCTGTACCTGGCCACGACGCATTGCAGTCAGTGTGCGGTTACGCGCGCCCTGATGCATGTCGCCATGCAAAGCAGCCGCGTTGAAGCCGGCAATGTTCAAACGATCGGAAATGGTGTCGGCATCACGCTTGGTGGCGGTGAACACGACGGCCTGATCAATGCTGGTGTCACGCAGAAGGTGGTCGAGGAGGCGGTTCTTGTGCGACAGGTCGTCGACGAAGTGCATGCGCTGTTCGATGTTTTCGTGCTTCGAGTGGCTGGCGTCAATCTGGATGGTCATCGCGTCGCGCGTTACGCTGCGGGCCATCTGGCCGACGGTTCCGTCGAGGGTCGCCGAGAACAGCATGGTCTGGCGCTTGGCGGGGGTGGCAGCGACGATCTTTTCGATGTCCTCGATGAAGCCCATGTCGAGCATGCGGTCAGCTTCGTCAAGAACGAGGATCTGCAATTGCGAGAAATCGATCTTGCCTGATTCCATGTGGTCGATCAGACGTCCCGGCGTGGCCACCAGAATGGCCGGATTGCGGGCCAGCAGTTCCATCTGCTTCGGGTAAGGCATGCCACCGAGAATAGCGACGGCCTTGAGGTGGCGCAGCTGTCCGGCGTACTTGTCGGTAGCGGTGGTGACCTGCAGGGCGAGTTCGCGGGTCGGCGTGAGCACCAGCATTTTCGGCTGGGCCGGCTGGAAGCGCTGACGATCTTGGCCGCGTGACCGAGCCGACTGGCGTTCCTGATTCGGGGTGCGGCGAGCTTCCGGCGTAAAGGCCGGGCGTTCCTGCTGGGCCAAGAGGTGCAGCGCCGGCAGCATGAAAGCGGCGGTTTTACCGGAGCCGGTCTGCGAGGTCACCAGCAGGTCGCGGCCGGAAATGGCGGCAGGGATGGCTTGAGCCTGAACCGGGGTCGGTTCGGTGTAGCCTGAAAAAGTAAGGGCTTTAAGAAGAGCTTCGTGAAGACCAATTTCTGCAAATGTCATTAATTTCTTTCGTATGGAACAACGTCGCGCAGCCGAAAGCAATCGGCGCACGAGCGCAATAAAATGCAACGCCAACCAACGAAATAGTTAAGAGAGACTCTGCCAGAGCAGGAGAATTCGATACTTTTCGGCACAAAAGCTTTGTGCCAGGGCGGTGTCCAATTGAATCGACACCAGAAGGCAGGAGGGCTTTGAAATGCGGCCAGGTTCGCGAAGCGCGTTCTGCGCATTGCAGAAATACATGTCGCAATGCACAAGGGGGCGAATTATACAGATTCGAGGGAGTAAAGGGGATTTATTTTCCCGGGGGGCTATCTGCTTGCCCTGCGCTTTGCAGTGCCGGTGAGAAAATTTCGCTCACCAACACCGCTTGCCGTCCGTAAGAAAATACTGAGCGGCGGGCCCACAGGTTATTCGGGGGCGTTGTTGTGAGCTGCATGGCCTCGGTTGCGCGTCGAAACAATACGTGTCGCTGATCGAGTCGTCGGCATGTGAGTTCGCCGCGGGAGAACCCTGCGTGTGAGAACAGAAGGGCGCCCAAGGAGCGGTTCCCCAGTCGGGCCAGCCAGCCGGTCAGCGGTCCGCGAGGTTGGTAGGGGAGGACCGTATGGGCAAATACTAAAGGCTGTCCATCGCAATACAAGGCGACCTCGCGAATCCAGGCTTGTTGATTAGCCGTGATGCCGAGTAATGCCGCCTCGTCACAAGTCGGTTGGCCGAGACCCTGACGCAGCAGAATGACTTCAAAGCGGCCTCTGGCCTGAATCTGCGCGGTCAGCGAGCCGCGATCCAGCAGCCAGGGAATGAATGCCAGGCTGTCTGCGCACCGTCGCGGTTTGCTGCGCCAACACGTCTGTTTTGCGATAACCATGAATGAATGCGTAGCGCTTATTGTGGTCGTGGAGATTTCTCAACGCCGCTAATACGCAGCCCTGGTTTCAGGCCCTTGGTGGAGAACCAGCCGTGGTTCATTTCAAGGGCGAATCGAGCGGGTGAGGCCGCGCAGTGATTGTTTTCCGTTTGTGGCTTCATGTCTTCAATATTGATAATCCGGCCTTCCTCATCAAGGAAGGCTACAGAAAGCGGGATCAGGGTGTTGCGCATCCACATGCAGTGGCGTTCTGTATTCGGGAAAACGAACAGCATTCCCTGGTGAGTGGGCATGCTTTTGCGGTTCATCAGGCCTTGCATTCGGTTAGCTTGGTCGGCAGCCACTTCAGCGTCAATGCGGTAAAAACCGGCGCTTAAATCGAGGCGAGGCATCTGGGCCGAGGCCTGATCTGAAAAAAAGAACAAAAAGCTAATGCAGAAAGTGGCGATTGAGCGTGTCATCGCTAGCTCCGTCAGGGAATCATTTAAGGATGCAGACAGTGGGGTGAAGGTGCTTACTTTTTTATTCTCGATTTTTTTCGAGCTTCGGCGTCATGCGGTGTTTTCTTCACTTGGGTTTTTTTCTTGCCGGTGATCTGGATTTTTGCCGGTTTGCTTGAAATCTTCGGTTTAGCAACGTCAATGCCTGTCGTGACTGGAGCGTTCTCGTGCTCGGCGGCCTTGGGTGTGGCGACCGCAGATGCGCTGGAGAAAAGGAGTGCGGCAGCAGCGAGCAGTAAATGCGCCTTGAATGCTGGGGGATTGATTTTTATCGCTTGTTTCGATGACATTGCCTAATTCTCTCAAATCCGGTTAAGACCCGCATTTTATTCCATGCCTTGTGCTTTCTGAAGGATTGCAGAGAATTTCGTTTTACATTTTGTTGAGTGAATTCAAACCTGTTGAATGTTGAGTCAAGGCTGCATTGAGAGGTAATCAATCTAGCCTCGTCCTTGATCAGGATTTGCATGGCGCGCTATCAAAAAACCCTACTAGAAAAACAGTTGAATTTTCGAATGAGAGGTGTAATGTGGAGTTGAAGTCTGACCAGTAGGGCGGTCAGGCCCCTCTGGAAACAACGCGATTGGAGGCTGCATGACAGAAAGTCCCCCACAGTTTGACGAGATGACTGAGCAGTAAGCAAACGGCGAATTGCCGATTACCTTGGCCATAAGTGCCGGGGTCATGTTTCTAAGAAGCCCGTGTCCAACCGACATGGGCTTCATGTTTTTCACCGTAGCAACTCTGATATTTCTTGCTGAGTCGCTGTTCAGGGCCGCGTTCTATAATGCGCCTCCATTATTTTTGGACGGAAAAATGAGATTCAATTTGAAGGTTCCTTTTGCTGAGAAGGACCAAGTTAAAAAATTAGGTGCTCGTTGGGATGCTGCACGGAAACTCTGGTATATCGAAGGCAAGGAGGATATAGCTCCTTTTTCGCGATGGTCCCCGACTCCTCCAGATGTTTCTGGCAATGACGACCAGCCGAAAAAAAACGCTCCAGCCAAGGCTCAGCAGTTGGCTGGAAAAACCTATGTTGGGAGCGAGTATGTTGAGCACTCCCGTGTCTGTGATTGCCCTCCCTGGGATGTGTGCGACAAATGCCAAGCAGCGGTCTTTTCAGATTGAGTACAGTTTTCCTATTGCAAGCTTGTCGTGCTAAGAATATCCGGTATCGCTACATGCGTGCCTGACGGGATGGCGTTTCTCGTTATCGATGACTGTCTTTGAGAGCGCTCCTTCTGTGGGCTGAAATGTCGTCGATTTCAACTAATGGCATTCTTGGCTCTATAATCGCGGCCCTTTTGAATAATTACGGATGACCCAATGAACAAAACCGAACTCGTCGATGCCTTGGCACAAAAATGTGACTTAACAAAAGCTGATGCGGCACGCGCGGTCGATGGCCTGACTGATATCCTTGCAGAAACCCTTGCCAAGGGCGAGAGCGTCGCGGTTTTAGGCTTTGGAAATTTCACCATCACCGAACGGGCCGCTCGTGTCGGGCGCAACCCGAAGACTGGTGAGCCGCTGCAGATTGCTGCGTCAAAGTCGCCCAAGTTCACCGCAGGCAGCAAACTGAAGGCAGCCATCAACGGTAAATAATCGGCTTTACCCATACTAAGAAGCCCGGACATGTGCCGGGCTTCTTTTGTTTATGGTCTCATCATGAACAAAACGGTCATATCAAACGGCAATAGAATCCGTGAAGCAGACAAGAGGTGAAGTAGATATTTGCTATTTTCATCAAAGCCGGTCATAGTCCGCACCAGCGATTTCAAGCATAGTGCTGTTTTTTTGTAGGTTGAGTATCCGCAGTTCTGTGGCGCAATTCCCCCATTTCTACCTCGCCGTCTTGATATTCGCCTCATTCTAGGGGCTAGCCCCCGTTAATTTTTGGAGATTCAAGATATGGCAACAGGTACAGTCAAGTGGTTTAACGATGCGAAGGGTTTTGGTTTTGTTACGCCGGACCAAGGTGGTGAAGACCTCTTTGCACATTTTTCAGCAATCCAAGGTAATGGTTTCAAGACCCTGAAAGAAGGCCAGAAGGTTACCTTCGACGTTACGACGGGTCCGAAAGGCCTTCAGGCCAGCAATATTTTCCCAGCCTAAAGATTGCAGCCGGCATGGTTGTCCATGCCCCTGACTAATGAAATAGCCCGGTACGCCGGGCTATTTCATTCCATTCATCAAAAAAGGTAGTACATGGCCAAAGAAGAGCTTATTGAAATGCAAGGGGTGGTCACCGAGGCCTTGCCAGACTCCCGTTTTCTTGTAACGATGGATAACGGACATAAACTGGTTGCCTACACTGCCGGAAAGATGCGCAAAAACCACATTCGCATTCTTGCTGGTGATAAGGTGAACTTGGAGCTGTCACCGTACGACCTCAGCAAAGGTCGCATTACGTTCAGACACATTGAAGGCCGCCCTCCGATGGGGTCTTCGCCAAGACGGTAAATCAATCAAGGAGGTCAAGCCGACGATGCCATTCCAAGTGCTTTCGCATAGCGGGGCTGTCCCCTTGATTATTTACCATGCCCCATGTCCGGATGGATTTGGCGCGGCCTATGCGGCTTGGCGTCACTTCGGGGATGGCGCGGAATACATCGGTGCAGGTTACGGGGTTTCACCGGAATTGAGCGTGCAGGGACGTGACGTCTTCATTCTGGATTTCAGTTTTTCTCGGCCTCAACTTGAGGCCATGAGGCAATCGGCCAACTCCCTCACCATTCTTGACCATCATAAGACGGCCCAGGAGGACCTGCTTGGTTTTCCCGGGGCCATCTTCGATATGGCCAAGAGTGGAGCCCGCCTGGCTTGGGAATATTTTCACCCAGACCAGCCCATTCCAAGACTTCTGGCCTATGTCGAAGACCGCGACCTGTGGAGCTGGATGCTGCCCGAGTCAAACGATTTTCTTGCCTACCTCGACACGCTGCCCTTTGATTTCAAGGTTTGGGATGACTTGGCGCATGCCAGCGACGAGCAGTTGCAGGATATTCTGATTGTTGGCCGACATATGAACGCCAAGTACGATAACTTGGCAGCTATGATGGCCGAAGGCGCTGAGCCGGTTCGGTTATTTGGGGTGGATGGGTCGAAGCTCAATGGCAGCTCCCTGTTCAACAGCAAATTGGGGGAGCTGCTATATCTCGTCAATGGAACTTTCGCCTTGATTTGGCGCATCGAGAAGGGCCTGCTGTTCGTGAGCCTGCGAGCCAAGAAAGGCACCATCGATGTTGCGGAAATGGCACGGCGCTTTGGCGGTGGCGGTCATAGTGCGGCGGCAAGTTTCAAGCTGACGCTAGGGTCACCGGAATGTGAGGAATTTTTGGCGCAGTATATTGTCGGCAATGGCGAGTCAGGCGAGTGACATTAGGCTGGCCCGGTTGAACAACATCGGGACTTATCTATAGTACAAAGCGATGGAGGTTGGAATGACGTCGGATGTCAATAGAACAGTTACTAGGCCACGGATCTCGGGTTATCTGGCTTCAGTCGTCATCTGCGTGGCTCTCTTGTGCCTGGCGGGCTGTCAGACATCGTCAGAGTACACATCGACCGTGCCTCAGCCAAGCCGCGTTCGGCCGCTCGGCGCTGTCGCTGAAAAGACGGTTCGCTATGAAATACTTCCCGATCTCTCGGATATTCGATTCCTGGTTTATCGTGCAGGCCCCCTGGCAAAGCTCGGGCACAATCATGTCGTTCAGGCGAAAAACATCAAAGGAGAAATCCATGTGGCGCCGGATATCCAGCAATCCAGCTTTTCCATAGAAGTCCCGGTAAAGGATTTCAAGGTTGATGACGATACGGCACGATCCGAGGAAGGCGATGAGTTCTTTCCGCAACCCGATGGCGACGCTATCGCTGGTACGGCCAGAAATATGCTCGGAGAGAAGGTGCTGGAGGCTGAAAAATACCCGACGATCGAGATCCGATCAGCCGGTTTGAGTGGTCCGTCGTGGGGAATGGACATCCTGGTGCGCATCAGGATGCACGGTATCGAGCGCGAAGTCGTCGTGCCTACAGTCATTGAAAAAAGCAGCGACAAACTTGTGGCAACGGCCTTCTTTTCAATAAATCAGACCGACTACGGCATCACTCCAATGAGCGTCTTGGGCGGTGGTTTGAAAGTCCAGGACGCGATTAAAGTCCGCATGCGTATTGTTGCCCAGATGCGCTGACTTCGTGTCACCTGGTATCAAGGGTGATGATGGGTGCAAAACCCTTGAATGACCATAGTTCATGAACTACAAGGGGTTTTGGCGGAAGCGGTGAGATTCGAACTCACGAGGGGCGTAAACCCCTGCCGGTTTTCAAGACCGGTGCATTTAACCACTCTGCCACGCTTCCAGTGTCCTGCTGAAGCCGAATTGCTTTTCGGCGGCGCGTATCATACCACGTTACAAACTGTTACCCCATACTTGGCAACTTGTGGCACTCTTGCCACGTCTTAGGGAGGCAAACCCCTGATTAACTAGAGGAGGACTCAATGCAACAGAACTATCAGATCACCGGTCAAGCTACAGAAGTATCGTCGTTGCAGCAGAACAAAGTCTTGCGCAATACATACATGTTGCTTGCCTTATCCATGCTTCCCACCGTCGTTGGCGCGTGGCTCGGCGTGCAGATGGGCTTCTCGTTCTTT
The DNA here is from genome assembly GCA_037139055.1 of Betaproteobacteria bacterium. GTDB lineage: Bacteria > Pseudomonadota > Gammaproteobacteria > Burkholderiales > Rhodocyclaceae > Propionivibrio. The sequence goes on from JBAXHE010000009.1 coordinate 13,995, forward strand.
GCCGGCAGTCCATTCATTTCCTTCCTGGTGTTCATGGGTGTTGCTTTTGCCTTCATGTGGGGCATTGAGCGCACCAAAGACAGCGCCATGGGCGTGGTGTTGCTGCTTGGCTTTACCTTCTTCATGGGCCTGATGCTGTCGCGCATCCTGACAGTGGCACTTGGTTTCTCCAACGGCGCGTCGCTGATTGCGACTGCGGCTGGCGGTACGGGAGCGATCTTCTTCACCCTGGCCGGCGTGGCGACGGTGACCAAGAAGGATTTCAGCTTTATGGGCAAGTTCCTGTTCATCGGCATGGTGGTGGTGCTGCTGGCGGCCGTAGCCAACATCTTCTTCCAGATTCCTGCTCTGTCGCTGACGATTTCGGCGGTCATGGTGATGATTTTCTCGGCCTACATCCTTTACGACATCAGCCGTATCGTGAATGGTGGTGAGGTCAATTACATCTCGGCAACGCTGGCGGTTTATCTCGATATCTATAACGTCTTCGTCAGTCTGCTGAACTTGCTGATGGCTTTCGGCGGCGAGCGCGACTGAGCGGTTTTAGTGGCAACAGAGAAGGGCGGCTTAGGCCGCCCTTTTTTATTTCCGCCTGGCCTCAAATTTTTTAGCATGGATCAAAGTTTCGACATATGATGACTAGTACATTCGAATTTCTGTGCGGACTTGATTTGGGCTATGGATATTTCCCGACGTCGGTTATTTGGAAGAAAACAATCAGGGGCTTCCCCCTTCCGACCGCCATGGAGCCTGCCCGAAGCACTATTCGTTGATCATTGTAGCCGTTGCGACGATTGCCTCAAGGTCTGCCCGACAGGCCTGCTCGCTCGCGGAGAGGGCGGCTTTCCGATTGCTGATTTTTCTCGTGCGGCCTGTACTTTCTGCGGTGATTGCGCACGAGCCTGCACGACGACGGCCATTGACCGTGACACCACGCAGCCCCCCTGGAGTTTTGGCGTCAGAATCGCTGAAGAATGCCTTGCGCTACAGAATGTGGACTGCCGCGTCTGTGGCGAAATGTGCGATGTCAATGCCATACGTTTCAAACCACGAATCGGTGGTGTCCCTTTGCCTGAAGTCGACAATGTTTCCTGTACGGGTTGCGGTGCCTGCATCGCTCCCTGTCCTGTCGTCGCGGTACGGCGCGTAATGACTCATCCTGTCTTGGAGCTTTCATGAGTATTGCCAGTCTTGTATTACGTATTCGACCCGAGACCCGGGCGGGGGCCGAAGCGGCTTTGCTGGCCTTTCCCGGCGTCGAATGTCACGGCATGTCGGACGACGGCAAGCTCGTGGTCACCGTTGAAGACGTGGAAGGTGCGGCCATGTCCGATACCTTGATAGCCATCCATCGGGTGCCGCAGATCCTGGCGACCACCCTGGCTTACGAAAATAGCGATTTCCATTCACTGAATCATCAACCGACAACAGAATCAACCAGCGAGGAGGCTCGATCATGACCATCAACCGACGCGACTTCATAAAGACCCAAGCCATCGCCGTGGCTGCTGCCAGTGCCGGCATCGCCATGCCGGCGGTAGCCGCCAAAACCGAGGTGAGCAGTAAGGGCGATGCTTCAGTGCGCTGGGACAAGGCGGCGTGCCGCTTCTGCGGAACCGGTTGTTCTGTGCTGGTCGGTGTGCAGAATGGGCGCATCGTCGCCACGCAGGGCGATCCGGATTCGCAGGTCAATCGCGGCCTCAACTGCATCAAGGGCTATTTCCTGTCCAAGATCATGTACGGTGAAGATCGGCTGACTCAGCCGCTGCTGCGCATGAAAAATGGCAAGTACGACAAGGAAGGTGATTTCACGCCGATTACCTGGAATCAGGCTTTCGACATCATGGCCGAAAAATGGAAGACGGCACTGAAGTCCGATGGCCCGGCCGGCGTAGCGATGTTTGGTTCCGGTCAATGGACGATATGGGAAGGCTACGCCGCAGCAAAGCTTTTCAAGGCCGGTTTCCGCTCCAACAACCTTGATCCGAACGCTCGCCACTGCATGGCTTCGGCGGTGACCGGCTTCATGCGTACCTTCGGTATCGATGAGCCGATGGGCTGTTACGACGACATCGAGCAGTCCGACGCCTTTGTGCTGTGGGGCTCGAACATGGCCGAGATGCATCCGATTCTGTGGACGCGCATCACCGACCGCCGGCTGACCAAAACCGATGTCCAGGTGCACGTGCTTTCGACCTTCGAGCATCGCAGCTTTGAACTGGCCGATAACGGTATGATCTTCGTGCCGCAGACCGATCTGGCGATTCTCAATTACATCTGCAATTACATCATCCAGACCGGCAAGGTCAATCAGGAGTTCGTCAAGAAGAACGTGAATTTCAAGATGGGCGAGACGGATATCGGTTTCGGTCTGCGCCCCGTGCATGCGCTGGAAAAGGACGCTAAGTTCAATGGTTACCCGGGTGCCGACGGCAAGCCGAAAAACAATCCCAACGATGCCCGCCCGAGCAGTTTTGAGGAATTCAAGAAATTCGTCTCCGAATACACCGTCGAGAAGGTTTCCAAGCTGACTGGCGTGCCGCAGGACAAGTTGAAGAAACTCGCCGAACTGTATGCCGATCCGAAGAAAAAAGTGGTCAGTTTCTGGACCATGGGCTTCAACCAGCACACCCGTGGCACCTGGGTGAACAACATGATCTACAACGTGCACCTCCTGGTCGGCAAGATTTCCGAGCCGGGCAACGGGCCGTTCTCGCTGACCGGTCAGCCTTCAGCCTGCGGTACGGCGCGTGAAGTCGGTACCTTCGCCCACCGCCTGCCCGCCGACATGGTGGTCACCAATCCGGCGCACCGCAAGATCGCCGAAGATATCTGGCAGCTGCCGGAAGGGACCATCCCCGACAAGATCGGCCTGCACGCCGTGGCGCAGAGCCGCGCGTTGAAGGACGGCAAGCTCAAGTGCTACTGGACGAGTACGACCAACAACATGCAGGCCGGGCCGAACATCAACGGTGAAATCTATCCGGGCTGGCGCAATCCGGCCGCTTTCGTGGTGGTTTCAGATGTGTACCCGACTGTTTCGGCGCTGGCCTCCGACCTGATTCTGCCGTCGGCGATGTGGACCGAGAAAGAGGGGGCCTTCGGCAACGCCGAGCGGCGTACTCAGTTCTGGCGTCAGCAGGTCAAGGCGCCGGGTGATGCCAAGTCCGATCTGTGGCAGTACATGGAGTTCTCCAAGCGCTTCAAGGTCGAGGAGGTGTGGCCGGCCGAACTGATCGCCAAGAAACCGGAACTCAAGGGCAAGACCCTGTACGACGTGCTTTATGCCAACAAGGTGGTGAACAAGTTCCCGAAGAGCGATCTCATCAAGACCAACGATCACGCGATCAAGAACTACACCAATGACGAATCCGAGGCTTTCGGTTATTACGTGCAGAAAGGCTTGTTCGAGGAGTATGCCCAGTTCGGTCGCGGTCATGGCCACGATCTGGCTGACTTCGACATGTATCACAAGGCGCGCGGACTGCGCTGGCCGGTGGTTGATGGCAAGGAGACACTGTGGCGCTTCCGCGAGGGATACGATCCTTACGTGAAGGCCGGCGAGGGCGTCAAGTTCTACGGGCACAAGGACGGCAAGGCGGTGATTTTTGCCCTGCCGTATCAGGATCCACCCGAGATGCCGGACAAGGAATTCGACATGTGGTTGTGTACCGGTCGGGTGCTCGAGCACTGGCATACCGGTTCGATGACCCGGCGCGTTCCCGAGCTGCACAAGGCGGTACCGGAAGCCCAGGTCTTCATGCATCCGGACGACGCCAAGAAGCGCGGCTTGCAGCGCGGCATGGTGGTCAAAGTCCAGTCGCGGCGCGGTGAAATGATCGCCCGCATCGAGACCAAGGGGCGTAACAAGCCGCCGGTCGGATTGATCTTTGTTCCCTTCTTTGATGAATCAAAACTGGTCAATAAGCTGACGCTCGATGCGACCTGTCCGATCTCGAAGGAAACTGACTTCAAGAAGTGCGCGGTCAAGGTTGTTCGCGCCTGATCTGAGACACAGGGATTCGAGTGAACGCCTCCAGGCCCAAAGCCAAGCGTGATCAAGCTGCCGTCGCACCAGCGTCGGCAGCGCGGAGACGCTTTGTCAATGGCATTGCAGCGGCCGCCGGTGGTGGCTGTCTGCTGGCCTTGGGTGCCGGGCTGTATTCGCGCAGTGCTTCGGCGCTGCCGGCTTTGGCGCTGCGTCCTCCGGGTGCGCTGGCCGAGGCGGATTTTCTTGCGGCCTGCGTGCGTTGCGGTCTGTGCGTCCGCGATTGCCCTTACCATACGCTGAAACTTTCCGATCTGGGCGAACCCGTCGCGACAGGGACGCCTTATTTTACGGCTCGGGATGTTCCTTGCGAAATGTGCGAGGACATTCCTTGCGTCAAGGCCTGTCCAACCGGTGCACTGAATCGGCAACTGACCGATATCAATACTTCGCGCATGGGTCTGGCAGCGCTGGTTGATCAGGAGAGTTGCCTGAATTTCCTTGGTCTGCGCTGTGACGTCTGTTACCGCGTCTGTCCGGTGATCGACAAGGCGATTACCCTGGAGACGCAACACAATCCGCGTTCCGACCGCCATGCCATGCTGCTGCCGACGGTCCATTCGGAGGCCTGTACCGGCTGCGGGAAGTGCGAGAAATCCTGTGTGCTGCCGGTGGCGGCAATCCGAGTTCTGCCGCGCCAGTTGGCGCAAGGGGCGCTGCCCGCGCATTATCGCAAAGGCTGGGAGGAGAAATCCCGGCACGGTGGTTCGCTGATCGGCGATCAGGTAGAGCTGCCGGTGCGCGGCTTTGACGGTTCGACTGCCGGTCGTTCGGCGAGCAAGAGTGGGATGGCTCACGAAGCACCAGTCACTCAGTATGCCCCCGCAGCCCCTGTGTCGCCTGACAAGGCAGCAAGTATCAATTCGCGCTGGAAACCCTGACCATGACCAGCCCTGCCGTTCCCGTCATGTCGCCTTCCGCGCAGCCCGCTGCCCCGGCACGCAGTTTTTGGCAACGCCAGCGCTGGCTGATCCTGCGCCGCTTCAGCCAGGGACTGATTCTTCTGGCATTCATGACCGGTCCATGGTTCGGGCTGTGGATCGCCAAGGGCAATCTGTCTTCGTCGCTATTTTTTGACGTGCTGCCGCTGACTGATCCGCTGCTGGTTTTGCAGACCCTGGCGACCGGCCATTTGCCGTACCGCACGGCGTTGATCGGTGCAGCCATTGTTCTTGGCTTGTATCTGCTGCTCGGCGGGCGGATTTTCTGCAGCTGGGTGTGCCCGGTCAATATGGTCACCGATGCCGCCGCCTGGACGCGTCGGCGTTTGGGCATCAAGACGGGACGCGTCCCGGACGCGAATACACGTTACTGGTTGTTGGTTGGAATCATGATTGCCACGGCAGTGACCGGCACCCTGGTCTGGGAATGGGTCAATCCGGTGTCCTTGCTGCATCGTGGACTGATTTTCGGCATGGCTAGCGCGATCTGGGTGGTCGCCGGAGTTTTTATCTATGACCTGCTCGTTGCTGGCCGTGGCTGGTGCGGCCACCTGTGCCCACTGGGGGCGTTTTACAGCCTGCTTGGGAACACTGCGCTGCTTCGCGTTTCGGCAGCGAACAGGAGTGCCTGCAATGACTGCATGGATTGTTTCACCGTGTGCCCCGAGCCGCAGGTGATTCGTCCCGCACTGAAGCTGGCGGGGCAACAGAGCCCTCTTATTCTTTCTGCCAACTGTACGGCCTGTGGCCGCTGCATTGATGTTTGTGATCTCAACGTTTTCAAGATGACCCACCGATTTGACCAAAGGAGCGCGTGATGAAAAAACCAGGCTTCCGATTCTTCCGTTTGTTTGCGGCAGTATTAGCCCTTAGTGTGATGCAATTCTGTCTTGTTCCGGAAGTGTTCTCGGCATCAACGAGCTTTACTCCGGTCAAGCTGAAAACCTTGCGCGGAGCCGATGTGTCGGCCAGTGATCCGGAAAGCGAGGGAATTCGCTATGGCCGGGATACACCGCCTTTGCCGCGTGATTTTGTCCAGCAACCACCTCTGATTCCGCACACCATCGAAGGCTATACGGTGACCAAGAATTTCAATAAATGCCTCGACTGCCATGCCTGGAGCCGAGCCAAGGAATCCGGCGCGACCAAGATTTCGATGACCCACTTCAAGGACCGCGATGGCATGGAGCTTTCCAGCGTCTCACCTCGTCGTTACTTCTGCAACCAGTGTCATGTGTCACAAAGCGATGCGGCGCCCTTGGTGGGCAATTCATTCAAGCCGGGCATGGGCATACGTTGATGGAATTGGGACAGGAGCATAGCAATGAATAACGATAAGATCATTTGGGTCAAGCAGCGACTTGAGCAGGCTTTGCGCCGAATTCACCTGCTTGGATGGGTGGGGGTGGTGCTTCTGTTTGTCGCCGGTGTGGTTTTCTGGGGCGGATTCAACACCGCCATGGAATTGACCAATCAGGAGGCGTTCTGCATTTCCTGCCACGAAATGAAGGACAACGTCTATCAGGAGTATCGCACCACGATTCACGCGTCAAACCGTTCTGGCGTACGCGCCACCTGCCCGGATTGCCATGTGCCGAAGGAGTGGTCGTACAAGATTATGCGCAAGATCCAGGCGTCAAATGAGGTGTTGCACAAGATTCTGGGGTCGATCGATACGCCCGAGAAGTTCAATGCCAAGCGCCTGCAACTGGCGCAGAACGAGTGGGCGCGGATGAAGAAGACCGACTCGCGCGAATGCCGTAATTGCCACAATTTCGAGAGTTTTGACTATGCCAAGCAGAATCGCCGCTCGTCCAAGATGCATCAAACCGGTCTGAACGAAGGTCAGACCTGCATCGATTGCCACAAGGGGATTGCCCACCAGTTGCCGTCGGTTGAGCAATCGATCGGGGCGGAGAAGGGCGGGGCCATGCAGGATGTGTTCCACCCCGGACCAGTACCCAAAGAAAAGTAGGTAATTTGTAAAGTTGGAATAAAAAGAACGGGCGACCTGGGTGCCGCCCGTTTTTTATTCGCCGAGAAAAACAGGCCCCTGCGTCATGCGCAAGCCGGGTCGGCCGGCGATTTCACTGAATTTGACCACGTGTCGGGGAAGATTTTTCAGGTCGAGCGAGGCACGGATGTCGCGCAGGCTGACGAGGGCGATTCCCTGATTCTTCCAGTTGACCAGCAAGCGTTCAAATGCTGCAGTGAACTTCATGCCCTCAAGCTCGGCGCGTAGCGTGAAGACATGATCTCCGTCCGTCTCAATAGAACGTTCGAGAATGCGATCCACGGCTAGTTCGGGCGTCAGTCCAGCATCCTGAGCCAGCATTTCGTCGAGTGTCGGCAGGGTGGTCGGCAGTTGCGGACAGGCGACAATTTCACCGTCGATGACCGGGATAAACGGATGCGTTCCCCGGCAATCGCTGGCGTAGCTAAAGTCGAGTCGCTGGGTCAGGCGCAGGGCGTGGCGATTCATTATCCAGCCCGCAGCGGCGTGTGCCTTGGGGGTATCTGGGAAGATGTCCGCAAAGCGGAGGCACGCCTGGCACATTTCGCCTTCAACCCAGGGATTGTCCGCGCGATGGATATTCTGTTCCCATTGGACGCGGTTCCAGGCGTGAATACCGACTTCAAAACCGGCCTGTTGTGTCTGGCGCAGAACATCCTTGCTACGGCTACCAATATCCGGGCCTGGAAGCAGGCGACCTTTCAGCCGCGTACGCAAATCGTAGTAGCGTTTCAGCGATGATGATCGAGGTTCCCTGCCGCTCTGATCTGAACCAAGTGAGAAAAAGAAAGTGCCTTGAGCCTCAGATCGCTGCAAGAGTTCGATAAGCGCCGGGACTCCGCTCTGGGTTCCACGGTAGGTATCCACGTCAATTTTTAGAGCGATGCTTTTTTTCATGTAGTGACTTGTCTGAGCGAGAACGGCCGGGAGTGGCGTGGATTGAGGATAGATGATGTGGGGTCAGGAAAAGATCAGGGCCGCCACCGCGGTGCGTCCCTCGCTAATCAGAATGTTGTATGTGCGACATGCAGCTTGAATATCCATGACTTCGAGTCCCTTGCGTGCCTTGATGATAGGCTGCAAGAGTTCGTGGCGCGGAAAGCGAATCGTGTTCCCGGTACCAAAAAGAATAATGTCGTTTTCGAGTGCGGCGAGAAGCTCGAAGTCGGAAATCGAGAGGGTTTCAAAACTGGCTGAAGTCCACTCGGTGATCAGTCGTTGCGGCAACACAATCAGGTTACTGGTATAACGGATGGCGTTAACGCTGACATATCCGTCTCCGTAGGCAGTAAAGACGTTCTGACCTTCGGTCTGGGCGGGTTTCAGCTTCATAAAATTGCGATGCACAAGGCGATAAAGTAGGATTATAACTTTATGCCTCCTGTAAACCGAAGGCTCATGCGTGCGGGCTTGGTTTTAGTTCTCAGGAAATACGTCGAAGGGGACGCTTTACCGCACCGCGGACGAAAGGTTGTTACTCATGAAACCCGTACTGAAATCCCATAAACTCGCCAACGTCTGTTATGACATTCGTGGTCCGGTGTTGCAGCAGGCCAAGAAAATGGAAGACGAGGGCCACAAGATCATCAAGCTGAATATCGGCAATCTTGGTGCCTTTGGCTTTGATTCGCCGGAAGAAATTCAACTCGACATCATTCGTAACCTGCAGAATGCTGCCGCCTATTCCGACTCGAAAGGCATTTTCCCCGCCCGCAAGGCGGTGATGCATTACACCCAGCAGAAAAATATCAAGGGCGTGACGCTCGAGGATATCTATATCGGCAATGGGGCTTCCGAGTTGATCGTGATGGCCATGAATGCGCTACTCAATACCGGCGACGAAGTGCTGGTGCCTGCTCCCGACTATCCGCTATGGACGGCGGCGGTCAGCCTGTCCGGCGGTACGCCACGACACTATATTTGCGACGAGGGCGCTGGCTGGCTGCCTGACCTGGATGACATTCGTGCAAAAATCACTCCGAAGACGCGGGCCATCGTGGTCATTAATCCGAATAATCCGACCGGCGCGGTGTACCCGGACAGCCTGCTGCTGGAGATTGTGGCCATTGCCCGCGAGCACGGCCTGATCATTTATGCCGACGAAATTTACGACAAGATGCTTTACGACGGAATGACGCATACCGCGCTGGCGTCATTGTCCGAAGATGTGCTGACCATCAGCTTCAACGGGCTATCAAAAAACTATCGTTCCTGCGGCTATCGTGCCGGCTGGATGGTGGTTTCTGGCAATCTGCGCGACGCCCGCGATTACATTGAAGGGCTCGACATGCTGGCCTCGATGCGTCTGTGCGCCAATGTGCTGGCCCAGTACGGGATTCAGACGGCGCTCGGTGGGTATCAGAGCATTAATGATCTAGTCGCACCGGGTGGACGCCTGTTCCGCCAGCGTGAGCTGGCGTATGAGTTGATTACTGCGATTCCCGGCGTTTCCTGTGTCAAACCGCAGGCTACGCTGTACATGTTCCCAAAACTTGATCCCAAGGTTTATCCGATCAAGGACGATCAAGCCTTCATCGCCGAACTGTTGCAGGAAGAGCGTGTCCTACTGGTTCAGGGGACAGGTTTCAACTGGCCGAACCCGGACCACTTCCGTCTGGTATTTCTGCCACATGAAGATGATCTGCGCGATGCTATTGGTCGTATTGCCCGCTTTCTTGAGGGCTATCGCAAACGGTACGGGACGTGATGCACGTTGTATGCGTCACTGACCGCAGCGGTCGAATCACCGAGCCGGAGTGGTTGTCACGGGCTGAAGTTGTACATCGACAACTACGCCCTCAGCTGCCACAGGAATATGCCTCACGGTTGTCCGAGGTGTTTGCCGGTGGTGGGCGTCTGGCCGTAGTCGTTGAAGCCGCTCAGGTCGTTTGTGTGGCGCTTTGGCGGGTCATTGAGAATACTTACGAGGGGCGTCGGCTGTATGTAGACGACTTGGTCAGTGACGAAAACAGGCGTTCATCGGGTGCCGGTAAAATCATGCTGGACTGGCTGGAAGGAGAAGCAAAGAGGCTGGACTGTGATGTATTGGCCCTGGATTCAGGCGTTCAACGGCAACGGGCGCACCATTTTTATTTTCGCGAAGGGATGCACATTCCTTCGTTCTGTTTTAGGAAGGCTTTGAAATGAAACCGATCAACGTAGGACTTCTGGGTATCGGCACTGTTGGTGGCGGTACCTTTACCGTGCTTAAACGTAACGCCGAGGAAATTGCTCGCCGGGCGGGTAGGCCGATCCAGATTACGGTAGTGGCTGACAAGAACCTTGAACTGGCAAAGAGCGTCACGGGGGGCTCATGCCGACTGACCGATGACGCTTTTTCGGTGGTCTCCGACCCGGAAATAGATATCGTTATCGAATTGATCGGTGGTTATGGCGTGGCCAGGGAACTGGTCATGCAGGCCATCGCCAATGGCAAGCACGTGGTCACCGCCAACAAGGCGTTGCTGGCCAAGCACGGCAACGAGATTTTTGCTGCGGCCCAGGACAAAGGTGTCATGGTTGGTTTCGAGGCGGCTGTGGCCGGCGGCATTCCAATCATCAAGGCCTTGCGTGAGGGCCTGACCGCCAATCGTATCGAATGGATTGCTGGCATTATCAACGGCACGACGAATTTCATTCTCTCCGAGATGCGCGACAAGAAGCTCCCCTTTGAGACCGTCCTCAAGGAGGCGCAGCGCCTGGGTTATGCCGAAGCCGATCCGACCTTTGACGTCGAAGGTATTGATGCAGCCCACAAGCTGACGATCATGAGCGCCATTGCTTTCGGAAACCAGATGAGCTTCGACAAGGCGCACATCGAGGGCATCACCAAACTCGACGCGACCGACATCAAATATGCCGAACAGCTGGGTTACCGCATCAAGCTGCTGGGTATCACCAAACGTACCCCCGAGGGCGTCGAGCTGCGCGTCCATCCGACGTTGATTCCTTCCAAGCGCCTGATCGCCAATGTCGAAGGTGCGATGAATGCGGTGCTGGTCAAGGGCGATGCCGTAGGCCCCACGTTGTACTATGGCAAGGGCGCGGGTGCCGAGCCGACCGCCTCGGCGATCATTGCCGATCTGGTTGACGTGACGCGCATGCATACCGCCGATCCCGAGCATCGGGTGCCGCATCTGGCTTTCCAGCCGAATGCTATGGTTGATCTGACCATCCTGCCTTTGTCCGAGATCGTCACCAGCTATTACCTGCGCATGCGTGTTGAAGACAAGCCGGGTGTGCTGGCCGATATCACGCGCATTCTGGCCGACCAGCAAATTTCCATTGACGCCATGATCCAGCGCGAGCCGGATGAGGGCGAAGAACAGACCGACATCATCATGCTGACGCACCAGACACGCGAGAAGAATGTTGATGCGGCGATTACCAAGATCGAGGCGCTGTCAGCCGTCAAGGGTTCGCTGACCCGACTGCGTCTGGAAGAGTTGCTATGAAATTTCGGGGCTGCTTGCTGCTTGTTGTGTCGCTGCTCTTACTGGCGGGCTGCGAGTCGACCCCGACGCATCTCTTTACCTATGCCGCACAGGGGACGGTCATTCAGGCCGAACGCTATGTCGGAATGGTTTTCGGTAGGGAGGTCTGGCCTTTGCCTTACGGCGGGGCCGCTATCGATCAGCCTTTGCAGCGGATGCAGACACGTTTCCCCCAACTTAGAGCGCAACTTGATGCGGGCGTGCTGGGTTTGACTGCCGATGGTGAGGTGGAACTCCGCGAATCCGACTCCTCGTCGCCCGAGATCCTTTCCATGGTGCGTGATGAAAACCGTGATCGTGCTGTTTTTTATGTGGGTATGGCCGTCGCCGTAGGGCATGGACAGGATAACTTGCCCTCCTGGTTGCCTTACGTCAAAGCGACGTTTGGTGGCGAGTGGCAGAAGAATGCCCCCTCCGGGTGGTATCTGCGCAATTCACAGGGAGAGTGGCGTCGTCAGTCTTGAGTTGTTATGCCTAAATCATTTCCGAGCTATTTCTGAAGCCGTTTACATAACGGTTTGTCATTAAATTTAGATACTTGCTTATAGGAAACAGGCGTTAAGCAAATTCCATCTGAATGCGGCTTAATGTTTCTCCGTTTTGTCCGTTATGTATCTACCAGTGCCTGATTGCATCAGCACAAAACGGAGCAGGATGGCATGAATCGCAACGACTCACAAATTGTTCAATCGAATCGACCGGCGTCGCGCCGTCTACACCGTCGCTTGTCACTTCCATCTTTGGCCCCATGCACTTCCGGACTGAATTTCCAGACGTCCGCTCCGTCAGTGGTGGCCAGCCTTCCAGATAGCGTTGTACGGCAAGCTGGAATGTTCGAATTGCTGGCCGCCGAATATCGTATTGCCGAGCTGGAAAAAGCCCTGGAAGAGGCTCGTGAGGCGGCAATTACCGACCCGCTGACCGGGGCACTCAATCGTCGTGGTTTCGATCAGGCCGCTCAGCGCGAAATGTCACGCAGCTTGCGGTACGGGTCGTGGCTGGCGCTGGTGCATATCGACATCGATGATTTCAAGCAGTTGAACGACACACATGGGCATCAGGCGGGCGACAGGGCTCTGATCCATCTCGTTGAATTGCTGCATGCCTCAATGCGTCCGTCTGATGTGTTGTGCCGGTTTGGCGGGGAAGAGTTCGTGATGTTGCTGCCGGATACTTCGGTTGGAGATGCTGCCGCTGTCGTCGCACGGTTTTTGGGCGAGTATTCTGCTCGACCGATCCCAGGAACGGATCGTTGCACAACGTTCAGCGCCGGCGTTGTCGCGCAGCAATCTGGAGAATCGCTGGAGCAAGCCATCGAGCGTGCGGATGCGGCGACCTATGCCGCTAAACATGCCGGAAAGAACCGTATCGTCTGCCGTTGAGGCAGGCGCATCTGCGAGGTCGTGGTAAACTGGCGTTTTGGCGAAGTCTTTCGTCTTTTATCTTCCGGTCACGACCATGCGCTACATTTCGACACGCGACGATTCGCCGAATCCGTCGAGGAAAACCTTTACTGAAATCCTGCTCGGCGGATTAGCTCCCGATGGCGGCTTGTATCTTCCGGAATCGTATCCGCAGATTTCGCGCGCCGAACTGGATCAATGGCGTGGCCTGTCTTACGCCGATCTGGCTTTTGCCGTGCTGTCGAAATTCATTGACGACATTCCTCCGGCCGATCTGAAAGCACTGGTCGACAAGACCTATACCGCCGAAGTCTATTGCAACGGACGCGATCCGGAGCGCGCGGCGGATATTACTCCGGTGAGCTGGCTGAGGGCCGGGGTCGGCGTGCTTGAATTGTCCAATGGGCCGACCCTGGCCTTCAAGGACATGGCCATGCAGTTGCTCGGCAATCTCTTCGAGTATGTGCTGGCGAAAAAAGGCGAAGAAATCAACATCCTCGGTGCGACCTCCGGCGATACCGGATCGGCTGCCGAGTATGCGATGCGCGGCAAGCGCGGCGTACGGGTGTTCATGCTCTCCCCAGAGGGCAAGATGAGTGCCTTCCAGCGCGCTCAGATGTATTCGCTGCCGGATGCCAATATCTTCAATATTGCGGTGCGTGGCATGTTTGACGATGCGCAGGATATCGTCAAGGCCGTGTCCAACGATCACGCCTTTAAGGAAAAATACAAGATCGGCGCGGTCAACTCAATCAATTGGGCGCGTGTCGCGGCTCAAGTAGTGTATTACTTCAAAGGCTATTTTGCCGGAACCAAGTCCAACGATGAAAAAATAGATTTTGCCGTTCCTTCCGGGAATTTCGGCAATATCTGTGCGGGTCATATTGCTCGCATGATGGGCTTGCCGATCGGCCAACTGGTGATGGCGACCAACGAGAACGACGTGCTGGACGAGTTTTTCCGGACCGGCATCTATCGTCCCCGTGGCACGGCGGAAACCCTGGCCACGTCGAGTCCGTCGATGGATATTTCCAAGGCTTCAAACTTTGAGCGCTTCGTTTTTGATCTGGTCGGACGTGATCCGGTAGTGATCCGTGAGCTGTGGGCCAAGGTCGATGCCGGTGGCAGCTTTGATTTGTCGAATACGCCTTATTTTGAACAGTTGCCGCAGTATGGTTTCGTTTCCGGGAAAAGTACTCATGCCGATCGCTTGGAGATGATTGCTTATATCTACGGTCGATATGGCGTGATGGTTGATCCGCACACCGCTGATGGCCTTAAGCAGGCGATACAGAAGCGCATTCCCGGCCGGCCGATGCTGGCCCTTGAAACGGCGTTGCCGGCGAAGTTTGAAGAAACGATCGTTCAGGCGCTCGGCTGTCGACCGGGACGCCCGGCGGCGATGCAGGGGATTGAAAAATTGCCGCAGCGGGTCGAGGTGATGGATGCTGAAGTTGATTTAGTGAAACGATTTGTTGAGCAACACACCGGCTGAGCTGTGACCCGGACAGCACAAAGGGCACCGGGAGGTGCCCTTTTGTCATTTGCAAAACTAAAGGTATAAGACGGCGGGAAAGACCGCTGCGGCCAGGACTAGAACCACCCACTCCAGGTTATGTCGCGCGAGAAATCCAGTGAAATGAAGAATCAGGACTGTGATGGCAATCACATAAAACAGCGCAAACAGCACGAAAACCCCCTGTCATCTGATCGTTGATCTTGGCCTACACTATACGCAATTACTGTTGATTATAGTGGCATCCAAGGGGGGGGTGTCATACATTTCGTGGAACGCGCTACCCGTCGAAGCGCATCGACAGATCGAGCGCGCGGACGTCCTTGGTCAGGCCGCCAATCGAGATGCGGTTTACCCCGGTTTCGGCAATGCCGCGCACGGTATCAAGGCTGACATTGCCCGAGGCTTCCAGCAGGGCTCGGCCTGAGGTGATTTCAGCGGCTTTGCTCATTTGTTCAAGGGTCATGTTGTCGAGCAGGATCATTTTGGCTCCGGCAGTCAGTGCCTGACGGAGTTCATCCAGCGTTTCCACTTCAATCTGAACGAATTTACACAAAGCGCTTGCGGTGTTGGCGATTCTTGTCGCTTCGGCTAGCGCGGCAGTAATGCTGCCAGCGGCGAGGATATGGTTTTCCTTGATCAGAATGGCGTCGTACAAGCCCAGTCGATGGTTTCCCCCGCCACCGCAGTGAACGGCGTATTTCTGCGCCAGACGCAATCCGGGAAGCGTTTTTCGGGTGTCGACGATCTGTGCCCGGGTACCGGCAACGGCATCGACGAACTGGCGTGTCTTGGTCGCCACACCGGAAAGCAGCTGCAGGAAGTTGAGTGCCGTACGTTCTCCGGTGAGTAGCGTTCGCGCCGGTCCGGTCATTTCGCACAGGGTCTGGCCGGGGGCTACACGATCGCCGTCGGCGGCATGCCAGGTCATGGAGATCGACGGATCAAGGGTGTTGAAGCAGCGCACAAACCAGGCTGCGCCGCATAGCACCGCCTGTTCGCGCGAGATTACCGTGGCTCGTACGAGTTTACCCGCGGGGACCAACTGTGCAGTTAGATCGCCAGCGCCGACATCTTCGGCAAGCGCAGCGGAAACATTGCGTTCGATTTCATCAGCAAGCGAGGATGCAGAGGTGGAAGTGCAGGGTGTGATCATGAACAATCCAGTATTCGAAATAGAATCAGTTCGACAGAGGTTCGCGGCTGAGACGTTCGCCATTCCATATCAATACTTCACCGCGCGTGTCATGCCAGTCGGCGAGGACCCAGCGCTCGACTGGAATGCCATCAACCCGGTGCTGATGCACAGCAGGGTGATGGGTGTGCCCGTGAATGAAGGTGGCGTGACCGTGCGCGCGCAGGAAAGAGTCAGTGGCGACAGGGTTAAGGTCCATGACGTAAGGGGCTTGTCTGTATTTTTCCTGCTTTGATTCTTCACTCTGGCGGCGCAGTGCGGCAGCGATAGCGTTGCGCTCGGGCAGCGATTTGGCGAGAAAGGCGGTTTGCCATTCCCGGCTGCGTACTTGCGAGCGAAAGGCAAGATAGTCCGAGTCGTCCGTGCATAGCGAATCGCCATGGGCAAGAATAAATTGGCGTCCCGGCAGTGCGAGGAGGTAGGGGTCGGGAATCAGGCAAGCGCCAGTGCGCTCAGCAAAGGCCGCTCCAAGAAGAAAATCGCGGTTGCCGTGCATGATCGACAGGCCGACGCCGCTGGCGGTTAGCGCGCGTAATGCATCGACGATCTCACGATTGAAACTGTCCAGCGGGTCATCAATGCAGTCATCGCCTGACCAGACCTCAAAGAGGTCGCCAAGGATGTAGAGATGCTCGGCCTGGCGTGCCTGCTGGTGCAGGTAGCTGAGAAAGAGCTGCGTTGCGCCAGGAGTTTGTGGCGACAGGTGAAGATCTGAAATGAAGTGGATGGCAGGCATTTCAGATCTTCTGGCGGATGCCGTTCAGCAGACTTCAGTGCGCTCGATGATGACGTCCTGTTTAGGGACATCCTGATGGAATCCGGCAGTGCCGGTGGGGACGCTTTCAATCTTGTCGACGATTTCGCTACCTTCAACGACCTTGCCAAATACGCAGTATCCCCAGCCGTTGGAGTTGGGTGCGGTGTAGTTCAGGAAGGCGTTGTCGGCAACGTTGATGAAGAACTGCGCGGTCGCTGAGTGCGGGTCGGAGGTCCGCGCCATGGCCAGGGTGTAGGCGTTGTTCTTGACGCCATTGTCGGCTTCGTTCTTGATCGGGGCATTGCAGGGTTTCTGTTTCATGCCCGGCTCAAATCCACCGCCCTGGATCATGAAGCCCGGGATGACGCGATGGAAGATGGTGTTGTCGTAGTGTCCGGCTTCGGCGTAGGCCAGGAAGTTTTTGGCTGATTCCGGGGCTTTTTCGGAGTCGAGTTCGATGGCAATAACGCCGAAATTGGTGTGCAACTTGATCATGAGAATTCCTTACTTTTTATCGGAGATGATTTTGACGGACTGAATGATGATCGGCTTGACCGGAATATCCTGATAGCCGGTAGCGGATTGGGCAATTTTGTCGACCACGTCCATGCCCTGGGTGACTTTGCCAAAAACGGCGTAGCCCCAGCCGTCCTGGCCGGGATAGTCGAGCATTGAATTGGTCTTGTGGTTGATGAAGAACTGCGCGGTGGCCGAGTGCGGGGCGTTGGTGCGGGCCATGGCAATGGTGCCACGATCATTTTTCAAGCCATTTTTGGCTTCGTTTTCCAGTGGCTTGTTGGTCGATTTCTGCTGCATGTCCGCGGTGAAGCCGCCGCCCTGAATCATGAAGCCTTTGATCACCCGGTGAAAAATCGTGCCGTTGTAAAATCCTTCCTTGGTGTATTGCAGGAAGTTTTGCACCGTTAGAGGCGCTTTTTCTGAATTCAGCTCGACGACGATGGTGCCCATGCTGGTCTGCATTTCGATCGTCGGTGCCGCCTGGGCTGCGGTGATAAAGAGGCATGTCGCAGCAAGCGACAGCAGGTGGCGAAGTGGGGTGTTCATCATGCGGCTCCTTCAAAAACAATTTTCCAGTTACCGTCCTCACGGATCCAGTACTGACGTTTTTTCATCTGGTTGCTCAAGTTGTTGCTTTGGTAATCCTGTTCGAAGGTGACGACGACCAGTTCCTCTTTGCCGGGATTGCGCAGCATCGAGATATTGGATAATTTGACCTTGATCCACTCCTTGCCGGCGCCCACTTTGCGCTTTTGCTCAGCGAACTGATCCAGACTCTGATCCTTGGTCTGGAATTTTTTCGAATAATTTTTCAGGTAGCGATTGACGTCCTTGCTCTCCCAGTCGCTGCGCCATTCGTCGATTTTCTTGTTGAGTGCGCTGCGTTCATTCTGCCAGTCATCAAACGAGAGCCATTCGACCGAGTTGCTGATGATGACCGGGGTCAGGCCAATCTGTACATTCTTGGCCAGGGCATTCAGATCGATATTGGAAAGTACCACGCAGCCATCCGAGGCCTTGGGCGGACGCGAAAAAGTATCTGAAGGCGTGCCGTGCAGCCAGATCCCGTGTCCATTGCGTCCCTGACGCTTGTCCCACTCGTTGGGGTAGTTGATCGGGAAGGCGCCTGAGCCATAGAAATCGCCGATTTTCTGTGGTGAGAGGCTGGAGGTGACGTGATAAACCCCGGTCGGCGTTTTCTTGTCGCCCTCCTGCCGCTTGTCGGCGCCGAGCTTGCCATGTGAAATGTAGTAGTCGGCGACAAAGCGCGGACGTCCATTGTCATTCTGATAAAGGTAAAGGCGTGCTTTCTGGGTGTCCACGACGATGGCGTGCTTCTGGTCGGGCTGCAGCTGCATCAGGTAGCGCGGCACATAGTCGGCTGTGGTTGAGCGGCTACGGTAGGCTTTCAGGCGGGCAATGACTTCCTCGCGCAGATCCGAGAGCTTGTCGGCTGGAGCGTTGCGTGCGTTGCCAAAGGTCGACAGGGGCATGCTGCGGGCCAGCAGCAAGTCGCCTTTGATCAGGTGCGCGAGCCGGAAATTCGGGTACTGTTTGAGCAGCGCCTCGGTTTGCTCGAGAGCCAGGTCGAGACGATTCTTCTCAATTTCCGAAAGAATCCGGGAAAGCTGCGGTTCGGGGCCTGAATCTGAGAAGGTTGCCGAAGCAGCCGGGTTCTTAGTTACACCCGCCAGAACAGGCAAAGCTGTTGTGCAGAAGCCAATCAGTGCAAGGACAAGGACAAGGACAATTTTCCGCATTAACCGACACGTTCCTGCTGGATCAGCCATTTACCGCCTGATTTGACGAAGACCACCGTCTTGGACGCTGAGGTCTTGAGCGTGGACGAGGTGTAATGCTGGCGGAATTTGACCGTGGCTTTTTCTCCGCTAATCGTGACTGCGATGTTGTCGACGACCACCTGCAGTTTTCCGGGCTTGTCGATGCGCTGGCTGCGCTCGGTTTCCCAGGCTTTGCGGGTCAGGCCGTTGGGCGGCTGGAAGTCGCTGGCGTAGTAGCTAAGATAGGACTTTACGTCTTTGTTCGACCAGGCGCTGGCCCAGCCTTGCAGGGCTTTGCTTACTGCCGGATCGCCGCTCGCTACTGCAGCTGCTTTCTCAGCGGGGGCTTTGACTTCAGGGGCCTTGGTTTCTACGGGTTTGACCGAAGCTGCGGTTTCTGCGGGTTTTTCAGTCGTTTTGGCCGGGCTTGGCTTGCTGGCCTCGGCGGCAGCAACTTTCACCGGCTCAGGTTCGGGTCGCGCCGCTGCGCCGGGTTTGGTTCCCGGCTTGCTCGACGTGCTGATCAAATCCTTGATCATCGACAGCTTGGTTTGTGTGGCGGTGTTGGTCGAGTCGATCTGCAGTGCCTTGTCGTACGCTTGGCTGGCCAGCTTGGCATAGACATCACCGAGGTTCTCATGGGCTATCGAATAGCTCGGGTGGGTACGGATCGCCATTTCAAGCGCCGAGCGTGCACGGTCATACTGCTTTTGCTGGGCATAAAGGACGGCAAGATTGTTGTACGGTTCGGGCAGTTCAGGGAAATCTTCCGTGAGTTTGGTAAAGACGGCGATGGCGTCACTCTGGCGCCCCATTTCAGTGAGGATCAGACCCTTCATGAAACGCCCAGGGGCTTCTCTTGGCTTGGAGGAGATCAGCGTTTCAGCTTTGTCTAACGCTTGCGGCAACTGCCCCTGTTTTATCAGGCGCTGAATTTCCGGTACGGCTTGGGCATTAGGTTGGCTGGTGGCTTGAGCAAAAACATAAGAAACGGACAGGCTCAGGGACAGGCCAAGGATAATGGCTGAAAGGCGCGCCAGTGAAGGCGTTTGGGCGGTTGAACGCATCGGTATGGTATACTTCGAAAGAGTTGATGACTTAACTGGCGAATTCTAACAAGAAGCGCGTCGAATCCAAAGTATTCCTTGCGTTCCCGTATTTTGCGGGGCGTTATTTTGAGCCCGAAGATGCTGAAAATCTACAATACCCTGAGCAGGGAAAAACAGGACTTTGTTCCCATTGAGCCCGGCAAGGTGCGCATGTACGTCTGCGGGATGACCGTTTACGACTACTGTCACCTTGGACATGCCCGCGTCCTTGTCGTTTTCGACCTGGTTCAGCGCTGGTTGCGGGCGAGCGGTTTTGAAGTGACCTATGTGCGCAACATTACCGACATTGACGACAAGATCATCCGGCGGGCGCAGGAGAATGGCGAATCCATCGGTGAACTGACCAGTCGCTTTATCGCCTATATGGACGAGGATGCCGTGGCTCTGGGGGTCGAAAAACCCGACCACGAACCGCGTGCCACCGATTATGTGCCGCAGATGCTGAGTCTGATCGAGCAACTGCAAACCCGTGGCCTGGCCTATCAGGCCGACGACGGTGACGTCAATTTCGCGGTGCGTAAATTCTCGGGTTACGGCAAGCTGTCCGGCAAATCGCTCGATGACCTGCGAGCCGGCGAACGCGTCGATATCGATCAGGCCAAGCATGATCCTCTCGACTTCGTGCTGTGGAAACACGCCAAGGAAGGCGAGCCGTCATGGGATTCGGCCTGGGGCAAGGGCCGACCAGGTTGGCATATCGAATGCTCGGCAATGAGCTCGGATCTGCTCGGTCAACACTTTGATATTCACGGTGGCGGCCAGGATCTGCAATTCCCGCATCACGAGAATGAGATTGCCCAATCTGAAGGTGCGCACCAGTGTCAGTTCGTGAATTACTGGATGCACAATGGTTTTGTCCGCGTCGACGACGAAAAAATGTCCAAGTCGCTGGGCAATTTCTTCACCATCCGCACGGTGCTCAAGCAGTACGACCCGGAAGTCGTGCGCTTCTTCATTCTGCGTGCGCATTACCGCAGTCCGCTCAACTATTCCGACAAGCATCTTGACGATGCCCGTCAGTCGCTGGCGCGCCTCTATACGGCGCTCAAGGCCGTCCCTGTGGCCGAGATGGCGATCGATTGGGACGAAGCCCATGCCCGGCGATTCCGGGCTGCGCTCGACGATGATTTCAATACGCCGGAAGCCTGTGCGGTATTGTTTGATCTGGCCTCCGAAGTGAATCGCGCCAAATCAGCCTCTCTGGCCGGGCAATTGCGCGGCCTAGCCCGTCTCATGGGGCTGCTGAATCGCGATCCACAAGTCTTCCTGCAATCCGCGCCCTCTGAAGCGGGTGATGACGCCTCGGGCGGTGATTATCCCGCTGAAAAGATCGAAATGCTAATCGCCGAGCGTGTGGCGGCCAAGAAAGGGAAGAATTTTTCCGAAGCCGACCGACTTCGTGCTGAATTACTGGCCGCCGGGATTGTGCTCGAAGACAGCGCCCAGGGAACAACCTGGAGGCGTGCCTAGTCATGGATTCTCTTCAGGTTTGCACCGCGTGGCGAGGTCAGGGTGATTGTCTGGCCTGTGACGGACGGGAGAATGCCGTATTCACCGGTTTATCGCCGGATGCCATGTCCTGCATGCACGTGGACGTGAACAACACCGCGACGCCCTCTGAGGTTGTGCTCTATCAGAAAGGCTCTGTACCGGAATACGTATGGGTTCTGAGAACAGGTGCCGTCAAACTCCTGGCTTCCTCCTGGGAGGGAACCCCGCGGATTGTGCGGGTGCTCAAGGCAGGAGATATTGCCGGTCTGGACGCGCTGCTGGCTGGCAGCTATGCCCATACGGCGGTGACGGTGGGTAGCGTCAATGCTTGCCGGGTGCCCTTGGCGGCCATTGAGAAACTCTGTCTGGAACATCCGGGGTTTCAATGGAACCTGATGAAGAAGCTTCAGTTCGCCCTGAGGGAGACCGAGCAATGGCTGGTCGATCTGGCCAGTTCGAGCGTCAGCGCCCGGGTTCGCATGGCGCGGTTGTTGTTACGTTTGCGTGATGGCGAGAGCAGTCGGGTGTACAATTTCCCTCGGGAAGAATTGGGTCTGATGCTCGGCGTGACTATCGAAACCGCCAGTCGAATCATTGCTTCATTCCTGCGCGAAAGACTGTTGGTCAGAAGAGAGCCGGGCAGTCGTTTCTACGACGCGGATATCGTCGGCCTGGAGAAAGTTGCGCAAGGTTAACGCATCACCTTATGTGATCTTGAAACAATTGCTTACAAAACACTACCGGCTTGAAATTCATTTTCCGTTCGCCGGGTGTCAAATAAGGATGGAGACTTGGCTTCGAAAAAACGATCAAGTGTGGAAGTAAACAACAATTGAGGGCATCACCATGAAAATAATCGGTTTGATTGTTACCTTGCTGCTGGTAGGACTGTTCGGAGCAAATAGCGCCTGGGCTTACCATGGAGGGCGCGCTCATTTCGGGGTCTACGTCGGAGGACCATACTGGGGTCCGTCGTATTATTCGCCTTACTCTTATTATCCTCCCCCATATTCTCCGGCGTATTACCCTCCGGTGGTCGTTGCGCCCGCGCCCGCACCGGTGTATATCCAGCAACCAACAGCGCCCGCAGCACCTGCACCGGTAGCACCGGTGATCGCCGAGCCAGCCAATTTCTGGTACTTCTGTGCGGCCTCAAAAAATTACTATCCCTACGTTTCGGAATGCCCTGGTGGCTGGAAGAAAGTCTCTCCGCAACCGCAAAACCCGCGCTAAATTGAACTAGGACCCTTGATCATGAAACCATCTATCCCGTCTCTCTGCATCGCATCGGCTGTACTGATTCTGGCGGGCTGTACCACGATCCCAACGGGGCCCAGCATCATGGTTCTTCCTGGTGCTGGTAAAAGTTTTGACCATTTCCGCGGTGACGATATGGAGTGTCGCCAATATGCGCGATACCAGATCGACGGTGGCAATCCGGATCAGATCAAGGTTGATTCCGGAGTACGTAACGCAGCCATTGGTACCGCCATTGGAGCGCTTGCTGGTGCGGCCATTGGAGGGAGCAGGGGCGCCGGTGTAGGTGCCGGCGCAGGACTGCTGGTCGGTAGCGTGACGGGGTCAGAGGCAGCGCGTGGTTCGGGCTATTCAGCACAACGAAACTATGACAATGCCTATACGCAATGCATGTACTCGAAAGGACATCAGGTTCCAGTCTCTGGCACGATGCTTCGTACCCAGCCTCAGGTTCAGCAGCAACCTCAAGTTCAGCCGCAAAGCGCAGTGCCAACAATGCCATCGGGCAGTAATTTCCCGCCGCCTCCACCGCCAGGCTGGCGCTAATCACAACACTAAGGTAACGAACTTTTTAGTCGCAATGCAGTGGGCTGCACCGCGTACATGAGGCATTTTTGGCCTGTTCTATCGATTCATCTTACTTGCTAAGAATCGAACATCACATAACGATTCTTCCCTGATTTCTTGGCGCGATACATTGCCTGGTCAGCGTGGCGTAATAGAAGATCGGAATCAGCCGTCTTGTGCGGGTAAATGGTCACACCAATACTGGCTGAGATATTCATGGTCTTGTCGCGTACGATCAGCGGCTCATTGGCTGCTTTCAACAGCCTTTCCATTACAAATTCGCATATTTCTTCATGCTCAAGATCAACCAAAACAAAGACAAATTCGTCTCCGCCCACACGAGCTAAAGTATCTCCTTCACGTAGCGTTGCTGACATTCGTTGTGTTATGGCAACTAGCAGATCATCGCCGAAATCATGCCCGAAATCATCATTAACGGCCTTAAATCCGTCGAGATCAAGATACCCTACTACCACGAGTTGTTTACGTCGCTGGCTTTGGGTGATAGCTTGATTTAACCGATCACTAAGCAATAGACGATTCGGTAGTTTGGTCAGTGAATCGTAATGCGCTGCTTTTTCAAGAAGTTTTTGATGTTCCTTGATTACTGTGATGTCGGTCAGTAATGCGACGTAATTCTGCGGCCGTTGTTGTGCATCAAAAACGGTGCTGATCCTGAGTAATTCAGGGTAAATCGTGCCGTTTTTTCTTTGATTCCAGATTTCGCCGCGCCAGTCCCCTTTTTCGTTTAATGACTGCCATAGTGACTCATAAAACTCAGGTGATTGTCGACCTGATTTCAATATCCGGGGAGTCTGGCCAATAGAGTCTTCTCTTGTGTAGCCCGTAATTTGAGTAAAGGCATCGTTAACGTCAATGATTTTTCCATTGAGGTCCGTTATTACGATGCCTTCATGAGCATGGTTAAAAACACTTGCAGCAAGTTGAACGCGGGAGTCCGCGTAGGATTTTTCTATGGCAAGGGCAGTGATTGCCGCTTCGTCTTCAATCAGCTTAAGGTGTTGCGAAGTTGGTTGGGCAGGGTGTTGGTGGTAAATAGCAAAAGTACCAAGCACTTTTCCTTGTCCTGATACTATCGGTTGTGACCAGCATGATCCCAGCTGTGCTTCTCGAGCCAGATCAGTAAATGAAGCGCACCACGGATGAGCGGCAATGTCCGCAATAATGACCCTCTTGCCGGAATACGCGGCCGAACCGCAAGCACCTATTTCAGGGCCAATGGGTAGTTCATGGATGGCCTTGTTATAAAAATCAGGAAGGCTTGGGGCTGCTCCATGTTGAAGGCGTTTTCCTGATTCATCCAAAAGCAAGATGCTGCACAGCATCTCGGGGTGTAGTATTTCTAGATCAAGGACGAGAGTTTCGAGAATGCTGGCCAGTGGCATCTTGTCGTTGAGCATTTGGTGCATTTTGCTGTTCCGTCTGTCACGGTGCTCAATTTCTTTTTTCTCAGTAATGTCGATCATGATGCCGCGAAGCCAGCGTGGTCGTTCGTTGTCTTCAATGACGCTGGCAATTACATGCAGCCAGACTGTGCGTCGATCTTGCGCGATAAATCGGCATTCGAAATCGTATGACTCACGGCGGTCGGCGCTACTTGAGCAGTAATCCCGTACCCACAATTCATCCTCGGGGTGAAGATGCTCAAACCAGAATCCGGGTTTTATCCATTGATCAATGGAAAATCCCAACAGCGTTTCCGCTTTTTGATTGATGAACGTGAAATCGAGTGTCGGTAAGTCAGCGTCCCAAACGATCCCTTCAATCGACTGGATAAGATCGGCATATTTTCTCTGCAGTCGTGCCAGTTCACTGATTTGGCTGGAATATCCGGAAAAATCATTGGGGTGCTCGGGCAATTCAAACGGCATGTTGCTTGGTTTGGATTCGGGGGGCGTGTCATCGATTCCTGCTGGGCGATGCTGCAAGATATGGTTCGCAGAGTGGCCAAGAAAATCCACCATGACGTTATCGATGTTGATGAATCGTGGGTCTCGGTCCTTCAGGTACAAACAGGCATCAAGATTGTTCAGGACCGTATCGAGCTTCCTTCTCTGGTCTTTCAACTCCTTGGCGAGTCGCTTGTGCTTGTTGATGAGATTACATACGCCAAACAAGCCAATTATTTCACCGTCTACGTCACGAATTGGTGATTCGCTGATCCAGCATGCCTGTGGGCTGCCGCTGCTTTTGAGAATTATTACTCCAACAGTCCAAACCGATTCGCCATGTCTCAGGACGCGTTGATCGTTGGACGAGAATGTGCGATCAATGAAATGGCTATCATCTTCACCGAGAAGAGCCTCCAAAGGAGTTTTGATCAACTCGCAAAAGCGCTGATTTGCATAGGTATAACGGCCAGAAAGGTTTTTTGTATATACCGGAAAATGGAGTTGATCGACTACTGATCTCAATAAAGCTTCATCTATCAGATGTGGCTGAAAACTATTTCTTTGGTTCATCATGGAAGCTATCCTTGGATTCAAATTCAGTCTGATTGGTGTTCTATGCGGGGGCAGGAAATGACTGAACCGGGTCGCCGGAAATCGATTTACCTCCTTGATAGATGTGGTTTATCGCAGTAGATCAGCCTTCTTGACAAGTTCGAGAACGGATTTGACTTCCATTTTTTGGAAAACCATTGTGCGATGGGTTTTGACTGTGTTGATTGAAATTCGCAGTTCTTTTGCAATATCAGAATTCTTTATGCCACTGGCCACCAACCAGAAGACAGCTCTCTGGGAAGGTGAAAGAGATTCGTAACGTCCCCGGCTTTCCATTTTTTTTTCTCGAAATCCCTCGGGGGGGTCCGGTGAAAACCTCATTTTTGTTGGTCGATCAGGGAAGACATGTTTATCCAGCATGGATACAAGCTCTCCATCAAAACCAACTCCAGGGAAAGTCGAGTCGAGTTGTTGTGCAAGCGGAAGATCAAAGGTCGCGGTGTGGTCGGCTAGCCATTTGACAGCAACTTCAATGATCTCGGCGTTGATTATTCGGGGAGGCTCCCTCAAAACTCGGTTTGGAAGTTTCTTTAATTGAGTGAAAATGCTTTGATGTGACGCGGTGTGTTTTTCTATGTGTGCTAAGCATTCAGGAGTGTTGGGGAGCAACTCCATCATTTTTTCCTCATAGGTGGTGTGCCCTCTGAGGAAAGCGCCAAGTTTGCTGATGATTGATTTGAGCTTCGAAGTACAACACTGCTGTGTTAGTGCTGCACAGTTTGAGCAAATGGCGTTTGGGTTATGCTTTGATTCATGGCATAAAATCGAGACCTCCTCAATCATGGCGGCGAGAATGGCATGCTGTTCGTCAATTTCGGCGTGGCCAGTCGCGATGACAATTGGGATGGGGTTCATTGAACGCTCGATGATTGTGAAGTGAATCTGTTGTTTGATTATAGGTTGCAGTGTGTTTTATTACATCACCCCGTGGGGTGATGTAATAAATTGAGGATTGCTTTACTCTGAAAAAAATATTAGTCGAGTGGTGGGGGCATCGCCTTTGCCAGAATCCATGAAACGCTTGATCTCTAAAGAGAGATGAAGTCACCCAATACCTAATTATGAGGAATGCAAATTTTCTAAAACGAAGAGTGATTGAGCGTCAGCATCATGAATTGCAATTATTGATTGTCAAATTACGTGATGTTGATGCTGGTGATTGTCATGATCGACAAGTCGTTGATGTATTGACGCAGCTCAGCGCACTCATGATGGTGCATTTCGACAATGAGCAACGTCTGTTTGCCGTTCTTTCTCTTCCGCAGTCAATGGCCGAAAGTCACTGTAAGGCTCACATCGAAATCATTGATGAACTGGTTCAGTGGCAATGGGGGATGATGACTGGCGCAAAAGCCCGCAAGCGAGATCTGGCAAGTCTCATGGAAAAATGGGTGAATAGACATCACGACGAACATGATGTTTATTTGGAAGCTTTACTAAGTAAAGTTTCAATGTGTAAACAGTTGGCCTGATCGGGCTTGTCTGACAGCGTACAACAAAAAGCCCGTCGAATTTTTGACGGGCTTTTTTATCCTGAGACTGTTTGGGGCTTAACTCGCTGCGAAAAATTCCTTGACCTTGTCCATCCACGATTTGGCGCGCGGATTGTGGCGGCCATTGTCGCCCATGTTGGTTTCTTCCAGTTCGCGCAGCAGTTCTTTCTGGCGTTCCGTCAGATGGACCGGGGTTTCGACCACGACATGGCAGAGCAGGTCGCCATGGGTGTGGCTGCGCACCCCCTTGATTCCCTTGCCGCGCAGGCGGAAAGTTTTTCCGGATTGCGTTTCAGCAGGAATCTTGATTTTGGCAACGGTATCGAGCGTCGGTATTTCGATTTCACCCCCCAGCGCGGCCGTCGTGAAGCTAATCGGCATTTCGCAGTGCAGGTCATTCTGTTCGCGCTGGAAGACGGCGTGCGTCTTGAGGTGGATCTGGACGTAGAGGTCGCCTGACGGGCCACCATTAATCCCGTGCTCGCCTTCGCCGGACAGCCTGATACGATCACCTTCATCGACTCCTGCGGGAATTTTTACTGCCAGCGTCTTGTGCTGCTTGATGCGACCCGCGCCGTGACAGGAGCCGCAAGGGTCAGCGACAAATTTTCCGGTACCGTGGCATTTTGGACAGCTCTGCTGGATCGAGAAGAAACCTTGTTGCAGACGTACCTGGCCGCTGCCTTGGCAGGTCGGGCAGGTCTTGGGTTGCGTTCCGGACTTGGCGCCTGAGCCTTTGCATGGCTCGCAGACTTCCATGGTCGGAATGCGGATTTTGGTCTCGGTTCCGAAGGCCGCCTGTTCCAGCGTGACTTCGATGTTGTAACGCAGGTCAGCGCCGCGATAAATGTTGGAACGGCCGCCGCGTCCAGCGCCACCACCACCAAAGATTTCATCAAAAATGCCGCCAAAGGCATCCGAGAATCCACCAGCGCCGCCGCCAAAACCACCACCCATTCCGGCTTGCGGGTCAACGCCAGCGTGACCGTACTGGTCGTAGGCCGCACGTTTCTGACCGTCCGAGAGGATTTCGTAGGCCTCTTTGGCCTCCTTGAAATGCTCTTCCGACTTGGGATTGTCCGGGTTGCGATCCGGATGGTGCTTCATGGCCAGCTTGCGATAGGCCTTTTTGATATCTTCCTCGGAAGCGTCACGATTGACGCCGAGGATGTCGTAAAAATCACGTTTTGCCATGAGTACAGGGAACCGGAAGAGGTAAAGCAATTGGGCGAGGCGCGATTATACGCTCCCCGCCCGCGACATCTGAAGCTTACTTCTTGTCTTTGACTTCAGTGTATTCCGCATCAACGACATCGCTGTCGTCTTTCTTCTTGCCATCCTTGGAGTCGCAGTTGTCGCCGCAGTCGCCGGTGCCACAACCACCCGCAGCACCCGCGCCAGCCGCAGCGGCTTCGGCTTGCTGTTTGGCATACACCTTCTCACCCAGCTTCTGGGCTGCCGTCCCCAGAGCCTCGTTTTTGGCCTTGATGGTATCCAGATCGCTGTCGCGAATGGCTTCTTCGGCTTCTTTCATTGCCGTTTCGATGGCCGTCTTCTCTTCGTCGGAGAGTTCGCCACCATGTTCGGCCATCGACTTCTTGACCGTGTGGATCATGCCGTCGCATTGGTTGCGTGCTTCAGCCAGTTCGTGCGCCTTCTTGTCTTCTTCGGCGTGCAACTCGGCGTCCTGCACCATGCGCTGGACTTCTTCCTCAGAGAGGCCGCTGGAGGCCTGGATCTTGATCTTGTTTTCCTTGCCAGTAGCCTTGTCCTTGGCTGAAACGTGCAGGATGCCGTTGGCGTCGATGTCAAAAGTGACTTCGATCTGCGGCATGCCGCGCGGTGACGGCGGGATATCGGACAGGTTGAACTGGCCGAGGCTCTTGTTGCCAGCCGCCATTTCGCGCTCGCCCTGCAGCACGTGGATGGTCACCGCCGACTGGTTGTCATCGGCGGTCGAGAACACTTGACCGGCCTTGGTCGGGATCGTGGTGTTTTTCTTGATCAGCTTGGTCATCACGCCGCCCAGCGTTTCGATACCCAGTGACAGTGGGGTGACATCGAGCAGCAGCACGTCCTTGACTTCGCCCTGCAATACGCCGCCCTGAATGGCTGCGCCAACAGCAACAGCTTCATCCGGGTTGACGTCGCGGCGCGGTTCCTGGCCGAAGAATTCCTTGACCTTGTCCTGCACCTTGGGCATCCGGGTCATGCCGCCAACCAGAATCACGTCGTTGATGTCGGTCAGCTTGAGGCCGGCATCTTTCATGGCGATACGGCACGGCTCGATGGTGCGCTCAATCAGTTCATCGACCAGCGATTCGAACTTGGCACGCGTAATTTTCAGTGCCAGATGCTTCGGACCGGAGGCGTCGGCAGTGATGTACGGCAGGTTGATTTCGGTTTGCTGTCCCGACGACAGTTCGATCTTGGCTTTTTCAGCCGCGTCCTTGAGTCGTTGCAGGGCCAGAACGTCAGCCTTCAGGTTGACGCCGGATTCCTTCTTGAATTCGTCGATGATGTAGTCGATCAGGCGTTGGTCAAAGTCTTCGCCCCCGAGGAAGGTGTCGCCGTTGGTCGACAGCACTTCGAACTGGTGCTCGCCGTCAATTTCAGCGATTTCAATGATCGAGACGTCAAAAGTGCCACCACCGAGGTCATAGACGGCGATTTTCTTGTCGCCCTGTTTCTTGTCCATGCCAAAGGCGAGTGCCGCTGCGGTCGGTTCGTTGATGATGCGCTTGACTTCCAGACCGGCGATGCGGCCGGCGTCCTTGGTCGCCTGGCGCTGGCTGTCGTTGAAGTAGGCGGGAACGGTGATGACCGCTTCGGTGACTTCTTCACCGAGGTAATCTTCGGCGGTCTTCTTCATCTTGCGCAGCACTTCGGCTGAAACCTGTGGCGGAGCAATCTTGTTGCCACGAACTTCAACCCAGGCGTCGCCGTTGTCGGCCTTGAGGATCTTGTAGGGCATCAGCGAGATGTCCTTCTGCACTTCCTTTTCCTCAAAACGGCGACCGATCAGGCGCTTCACGGCATAAAGGGTGTTGTGCGGGTTGGTCACGGCCTGGCGTTTGGCGGGAGCACCGCACAGGATTTCGCCGTCTTCGGCGTAAGCGACGATGGACGGCGTGGTCCGCGCGCCTTCGGAGTTTTCAATGACCTTCGGTTTTCCGTTTTCCATGACGGAAACGCAGGAGTTGGTGGTGCCGAGGTCAATGCCAATGATTTTGCCCATATCAGTTCCTTTTAAGTGAGGAGTCAGGGGTGAGGAGTGAGGAGTCAGACTCGCTCAGCGCCACGCTCCCCCGCTATTAATCTATTGCTGTTGTCTATTTGGGGTTCTTGCTGATTATTTCAAGTCTTGGGTTTCGCCACCATGACCAGCGCTGGTCGCAGCACTCTTTCGGCAAGCAGGTAACCCTTCTGCAACACGCTGACGACGGTATTGGCTTCCTGCTCGGCATCAATCATGCTGATCGCCTGATGAAAGTGCGGGTCAAACTTTTCCCCGACCGGGTTGATTTCCTTCAATCCTGATTTATCAAAGGCGGCGACCAGTTGCTTGAGCGTCAGCTCAGTGCCCGACTTCATGCTGTCGACGCTGGGCGCTTCAATCGCCAGGGCGGCTTCGAGACTATCCTTGACCGCCAGAAGCTCACCGGCAAAGCGCTCGACGGCGAATTTTGACGCTTTGGAGATATCTTCCTGCGCCCGGCGACGAACATTTTCGGTTTCGGCCTTGGCGCGCAGCCAGGCATCGTGGTGTTCCTCGGCCTTCAGTTCGGCCTGGCGGATCATTTCTTCTAGGCTGGGGGTGCGTTCAATGGTGGCTTCAGCGCTGGCTGAGGCGGCATCCGCACTGCTATCGAGTGTTGTTTCTTGGTTAGTTAGGCTGTCTTGCGCTTGCATGATTGGTAGTCTCCCGGAAAACCTTGTCTAACTTGGGGCGTATTTTTTGATTTCAAGCACTTTTCTCCTGTTTTTTTGCCGAATCAATTAATTTCGCTCTTCTGCGGGTTTCACCTGATACGATTCTCTCTTGGGTAAGGGAATCCAGCTAAGCTTATGGGCATGGTAGAAAAAATAGGCAAGTATGAAGTCATCCGGGTCCTGGGAAGGGGGGCGACGGCCATCGTTTATCTGGCTCGCGATCCGGATACCAATCTTCAGGTGGCGGTCAAACTGATACGTTTTGTCGGTGAAAACGAAGCCATGTCGCGCCGACTGAGGAAACTTTTTCAAACCGAAGATTCGATTGGCCGGCGACTTGATCACCCGAATATCGTCAAAATCTACGACGCACACATCGAAGCCGAGCAGGCCTACATCGTTATGGAGTACATCGAGGGTTCGTCGCTTGAACTCTTTTGTACGATCAGTCGGCTGCTTCCGATGCATCGCGTGATTGGCATTATCTTCAAGTGTTGCCTGGCGCTGGATCATGCTTTCCGGCAAGGCGTCGTGCATCGCGACATCAAACCCGCCAACATCCTCATCGACAAGGACGATAATCCGAAAATAATGGATTTTGGCCTCGCCCTCAACCTGCACAAGGATATGGGCAAGGATTCCACCTTCGTGATGGGAGTTGGCTCACCGGCGTACATGTCGCCGGAGCAGGTCAAGAACTATCCCTTAAACCAGAAGACCGATCTGTATTCGCTGGGCGTATTGCTCTTTCAGTTGCTGACCGGACGTTTGCCCTACCGGGCCAACAATCAGGGTGCTCTGGTTTACAAGATCGTCAATATGGACATTCCTTCGGTCTGCGCGCTCAACCCCAATCTGCCGTCCGGAATTGATCCAATTATCCGGAAAGCGCTGGAAAAGGATTTGTACACCCGCTATCGCAATGGCGCCGAGTTTGCCAAGGACCTGTCGACCGTGCGTTACCAGATGCTGGATGAGGATTCGACACAGCAGGATATGTCGCATTTCGAGAAGCTGCGCACGCTGGACTTCTTTACCGAATTTGAAGACATCGAGCTCTGGGAGGTCTTGCGCATCAGTGTCTGGCGCGAGGTGTCTGACAAGGTGGCGCTGATTCGCGAGGGGGACAATAACCGTCTTTTTGGCGTGCTGGTCAGTGGTTTTGTCGAGGTTTCTGTCGAAGGCCGTTCGATTTGCCGTCTGGGCGCCGGGGAGGTGATCGGGGAAATGGCTTTTCTTCACCCCAGCGACTCGATGCGCTCAGCAACCGTGGTCACGCTGGAACCCTGTCTCTTTCTTGAAATCAACAGTGCGGCTCTGGAACTCAGCTCGGATGAGCTGCAAGAACGATTCCAGAAAACTCTGGTGGCCAAAGTGCTGTCTCGGTTGCGTGCAGCCAACGAAGCCCTGGCCAGGATGGGGCAACCTGCGGTCAGGGGGAGTCAGGCCGGTTTTGATCTTGAGCTGGCTCCCCCGTGAGCGATCAGGTTTTGAATCGCTGAACGGTCGCCTGTAACTCCTGCGCCAGTGAATTGAGCGCTTGCGCCGCGTTTGACGTCTGGGTGACGGCGATGCTGTTCTGCTCGGCCATCGCCGAAATGGCTTCGATGCTTTCGACCACTTCCTGGCTGACCCGCCTTTGCTCGTCAGTCGCCAGAGAAATGGCGTCAAGTCCTTTGCCGACTTCACTCACCGAATTGTTTTCCGAATGCAGTACGTCGGCGACACCGCTGACGGCGAGTTGGCTGGAAGCGATGAATTCAAGGCTTTCATCGATGGAGTGTCGAACACTGACCGACTGGTTGGAGAGGGTTTCGGTGATCTCATGGATGCGGTTGGCGGACTTGGCCGACTGTTCCGCCAGCTTGCGCACTTCGTCGGCCACGACAGCAAAGCCTCTGCCCGCTTCACCGGCCCGTGCGGCTTCGATGGCAGCATTCAAGGCCAGCAGGTTGGTCTGATCAGCAATACCCTTGACCTCCTGGGTAATGGTGTTGATCGCTTCGGTATTGCGGACAAATTCGCCGATCGATACGGACATCTGGGTGACGGCTTTCTCAACGTTCCTCATTTCGCTTCCCAGCCGATCAAGAACCTGATTGCCTTCATCGGCGCGTTGGAGACTTTCCTGCGATTGTTGATGAACAATCTCGGTGCTCTGCGAAATGGCGCCGATGCGGCTGACCATGTCCTCAACGGCGGCGGCAACCAGCGTCGATTTGTCCTGCTGGATCTGGGACACCGAAGCTACCCGTTGGGCTGACGCGGATAATTCCTGTGACTGCGTGGAAACCTGGGTCGCCGAATCCCGGATTTGCTGGATGAGGCGACAGAAGTTTTCCATCATTTCATTGAAACTATTGGCCGCTTGCCCGATCTCGTCTTTTCCGCGAACTTCCAGTCGACGCGTCAAATCGCCTTCGCCGCGGGCGATTTCGTTGAGGCCATCGCTCAGGCTATTGAGCGGCTTGGTCACAAAGTGACGGGTAAACCGGTAAATGACGAAGAGTAGAAGCAGACTGACTAATGCGGCAGCAAAAGCGATTTTTAGCCGGAAACGAAAGGCCGCCTGCTCAACGGATTCGAGGGAAACCTTCATGCTGACCAGACCCAGAACAGTGCCTTCTGGAACCTGGTGGCACATGATGCAGTCTTTGCCCAGATAGTTTTTTGAGGCCAGTGCTGGCGTGATCACTCGCAGTACGGATATTCCTTCGTCGGTATCTACAGAGGCATAGGGCTTGGCATCCTGCATGACCTTTTGCTCAAGGGCATCAAGTGCGCGCGTCGATTTGGTGTCGGGTCCGAAGATATTGACGACAGCCGCGCTGCGTGCGACGTGTAGGTCCTTGATAATGCTCAGTTGCTTGATCTGATCGAGAAAGACTTCTCTTTGTCCGACGGTTCCGGTAATCATCATGCCGGTCAGTCCGGCCATGGTCATTTCGTGGATGCTCTGGGCAAAATCATTGGCCTGGCGGATCGCCGAAGACCGGCTTTCGCCGGTTTGCCAGAAGATCATTCCGGTCCATACGATGACCAGTACAAACCAGATGGCTGCAGTCAGTCTGACCCAAATTTTAAGATTGCTCACGCCCAGCTTTCCTGCAAAGCACAACGCAAAGAGTCTGGGCAAGTAATTATGAGGTGTGCTTCAGACCGTCAGATCAACTTGCTGGATTGTACCCGCATTGCCATTTTCATTTAAAAAAATGCTACTTGATTTTATTTGACCCTGCAGGGCGTTATTTGGTTCCTTGATGTCAAAAGATGTGCTGGTGGCATTGACGTTCAATGCACCAACTCCGGCTTGTTTGAGCGTTTGCAGTTGATCGTTACCGGCGGCGTCTTTGCTCCAGACGCGTAGTTTGTTATAGGCGGAATCATTTTCGTCAATCCAGCCGTTGTGGTCGGTGTCAAGCGAAGACAATTCGGAAAAACCGTTACCTGTGGTTGCGCCAAAGAGTTCAGATCCGTTGTTGATTTTGCCGTCACCATTCTTGTCGATGGCAAGGAAGCCGCTACCATTAGTGGCAAAGTTGATGTTTTCAGCCTTGCCGTCTGAATTCAGGTCGAAACTGAAGCGCTGGCTGCTGAGTTGCGCGGCTGTGCCGTTGAAGTTGATGACTAAAGGATCCTGTTTCTTGCGTGCATCGCCTAGTCGGATACTGGTGTTCGATTCTTCGCTGTAACTGCGGCTCATTGAAAGGGCAATGTTGAATGATATTTCCTTGCCATCGGAAGTGCGAACAACTCCGCTGGCCTGAAAACTGGTCTGTTCGGATTCGCTATAGGACTCGTGACGATCATATTCAACACCAAAGCCTGCCGGTTGAGCCGGGGCCGGGGTGTTCGAGTTTTGCACAGGAGGAGCGGTTGATGACGAATTGCCGACAATTCCTCTGGCATCAAATACTTTGGGGGCATGGCCGGTGAGCATGGCAATCATGGCACGGATCATGGCCAGTTTGGGGTCGCTTTCGACGGTCTTGATGCCTTGTTCAATGGCATTCGCCTCACTCGACTGAGCATCCTTGCCCGCATCCGAAATCTGGACGGGATCAGAAACAAGCAAGGTCGGCGTGGCAGTTTTATTTTGTCTGCCTGTGCTTCCTTCAAAATCCGGGCGACGGTCGCCGACCCAAGCGCGCAGCGTTTCTTGGAGGTCATGTTGCTGCAGGCTGACATGACTTGAGTCCATCTGAATGGCTGAACTGGTGATTTTCATGGGGGATCTCCTTCAACGACAAATTGCACTCCGAGAGTGAGTTAACGGTCGTTTTTGGTGATCACTTGAATACAATTTTCGGGCATCGAGCGGAGGCCCGTAGGCACAGGAGTTAGCCTAAAGCTCCCAGGGCTGTTGCCCGCAGTACTCGGGTTTCGAGAGCTAAAGGGTCGGGGAGCGGCTGTGTGGGCCAGCCTAGTAGATGTGTTTTGCTCAGATTGGCGAGCGCATCGATCCAGTCGTCGCGCTCGTTAAGGCAGGGAATGTAGCGATAGTCCTGGCCTCCCGCCTGAATAAACTCGGTTTTGCCTTCCATGGCGATTTCTTCA
Organism: Betaproteobacteria bacterium; assembly: GCA_037139055.1. GTDB lineage: Bacteria > Pseudomonadota > Gammaproteobacteria > Burkholderiales > Rhodocyclaceae > Propionivibrio. The sequence continues at coordinate 49,594 of JBAXHE010000009.1, forward strand.
AGTGTTTCAAGGCAGTCGGCAGGAAATCCCGGGCAGATGATGTCGACTCGTTCTACCCCCTGTTTGCCGAGCATCGCCAAGGTGGGTGCGGTGTAGGGCTTAAGCCATTCGGCACGGCCAAAACGTGATTGGAAGCAGACCTGGTATTCGTCCTTGCCGAGATTCAGGGCTTCGGCCAGCAGTCGTCCGGTCTTCTGGCATTCGCAGTGATAGGGGTCGCCCTTGTCGAGGGTGTAACGCGGTACGCCATGAAAACTCATGATCAGCCGGTACGTAGCGCCGGAGGGTCGGCCTCCCTTTGCCCAGTGCTCACGAACGCTGTTGGCCAGCGCCGCGATGTAGCCGGGGTGGTCGGCAAAGCTGCGGACCGTACGTAATTCGGGCTGATTGCGGGTTTTTCCGGCCCAAGAAAAGGCCGCATCAAAGGCAGTTGCCGTCGTACTGGAGGAATACTGCGGGTAGAGCGGTAGCAACAGGATGCGGGTGCAACCGTCGGCTTTCAGCCGGGTCAGTGTGTCGGGAATCGACGGCTGACCATAACGCATGGCGTAATCGACAACCACGTTGTGTCCGGCCTGGCCGAGAAAGCCACGCAGCAGTTTCGTCTGTTTTTCACTATGGACTTTCAGCGGCGAGCCGTCAGCCATCCAGATGGCGGCGTATTTTTCTGCTGATTTCTTGGGTCGGGTATTGAGAATGATGCCGTTGAGTATCAGCCACCAAATAGGCCGTGGAATCTCGACGACACGCGGGTCGGAGAGGAACTCCTTGAGATAGCGACGTACGGCCGAGGTCGTGGGGTCCTCCGGAGTGCCCAGGTTGATCAACAGAACGGCGGTCTTTTCCGGCGAGCTATGACGGTACGCCGGCTCAGGCAGAAGCTTGGGCATCAGGAATGGGCCTGGTAGGTGAGGGCGGAAGAAAGCAGTTTAGCGGTGATGTCGACAATTGGGATGACGCGCTCGTAGGCCATTCGCGTGGGGCCAATGACGCCGACCGATCCGACGATCTGACCGTCAACTTCGTAAGGTGCGGTGACGACGCTGCATTCGTCAAGCGGTGCCAGACCGGATTCGCCGCCAATAAAGATCTGGATGCCGTCGGCGCGGTGCGAAATGTCGAGCAGTTGCATCAGCGCCGTGCGTTGCTCGAAGAGATCGAACAGTTCACGCAGCCGCTTCATGTTGGAAGACAACTCCTCGACTCCCAGCAGGTTGCGTTCGCCGGAGATGATGTAACGCTCGTCGGTGCGGTTCATCGCGTCGTCGCCGGCGGCCAGCGCAGCGGCCATCAGATTTTGCAGGTCGCCGCGCAGCTTGAGCAGGTCTTCCTTGACCCGCGTGCGGATGTGCTCGAAATCATGGCCGGCAAAATACTGGTTGAGGTAGTTGGTGGCAACGACGAGTTCCGAAGGCGAGTAGGGGCGCTCGGTGAACAGAATGCGGTTCTGAACGTCACCGTCGGAGGTGACGAGTATTAGCAGGATGCGTTTTTCCGACAGGCTGACAAATTCGACCTGCCGAATTCTTGGGGCTTTGCGTCGCGGGGTCAGAACAATGCCGGCAAAATGCGTCAGTTCGGAGACCAGGTGCGAAGCGCTGCTGATCAGTTGTTGCGGCTGCGAGGGCTGCAGATGTCCTTCAATGGCGTGAATCTTTTCCGACTCCAGCGGCTGCATGGTGAGCAGGCTGTCGACAAAGAAACGGTAGCCACGCGCGGTCGGGATGCGGCCGGCAGAGGTATGCGGGCTGGCAATCAAGCCGAGTTCTTCCAGATCGGCCATGACGTTGCGTACCGTGGCTGCAGACAGGTCAAGTCCGGAAAATTTGGAGAGTGCACGTGACCCGACCGGCTGGCCGTCGGCAATATAGCGTTCGATCAGGGTTTTGAGTAGGGTTCTGGAACGTTCGTCGAGCATGGGGTCGATTCTACAAAAAGAATGAACGTTTCACCACGGTGAAAAATCCATGGGCGGTGCAAGGTGCAAAGTTGACTAGGGTGGCTTAGCGACTGAAATGTGGATTCTACGGCTTATCTCGGGATTGCCTCTTTTACTTGGATATTTAGATTGAGCCAGAAGGGTTAAATAGTGTCAGCAGATCAGTCGGCCAGCGAAATCACCTTGAATTGTGGTTTAATTCGCTTCATGAAAGTCGATCCCATGCCTACGCTAACCCCTATGCAGATCCCCCCAAAAACCATTGCGCTGATTGGAAAGTACCACAGCCCGGAGATTTCCGAGTCGCTGTGTTTGCTTGCTCTGGATCTTCACCGGCGAGGGGTGACGGTGCTCATCGAGAGCGTTACCGCAGATGATTTCGAATCGACTTCGGTTCTTCCCTGTTGGGAAGTCTGCGATTTTGCAGCAATTGGCGAGCGTGCCGATGTGGCGATCGTCCTCGGGGGCGATGGAACAATGCTCAGCGCCGCACGGCAACTCGCACGCTATCGGGTGCCCCTAGTTGGGGTCAACCAAGGCAATCTCGGTTTCATGACCGATATCGCGCGTAACGACATGCTGGTCAGTATGGACGATTTGATCAGTGGAAAATTTGTCGCTGAGAATCGCATGCTGCTTGAATCTGAAATTTTTCGCGATGGCGAAGCGATCGTTTCCAGTCTGGCGCTCAATGAGGTGGTTGTCGACAAGGGCGCGATTGTCAGATTGATTGAGTTTGAACTGTTCATCGACGGCGAGTTTATTTACAGCCTGCGTTCAGACGGCTTGATTATCTCGAGTCCGACCGGTTCGACAGCGTATGCGCTTTCCGCCAATGGGCCGATCATGCATCCTCATGTTTCAGGAATTGCGCTGGTTCCGCTGTGTCCGCATTCACTGACCAATCGACCCATTCTGGTGAGTGATCAAACCGAAATTGAAATCCGCATCGTTCGTGCTACCGATTCACGGGTTCATTTTGATGGTCAGGTGACGATTGATTTGAAGCCAGGAGATCGTGTCCGTATCCTCCGCGCGAAATTCCCCATCTGTTTTCTCCATCCGCCGGGATACAGCTATTTCGCCATGTTGCGCCAGAAAATGCACTGGGGTGAGCAACCCAAGGGGAATCAGATGAATGCCAAAGGTCTCGCCTGACCATGTTGCGACGCCTGACCATTCGGGATTTCGTGCTCGTTGATCGACTCGAGCTTGAGTTTCAGTCGGGCTTTGGGACATTGACCGGCGAGACTGGTGCGGGAAAATCGATTCTGGTTGATGCCCTCGCTTTTGCCTTAGGCGAGAGGGCTGATACCGGCTTGATCCGGGCGGGGTGCGAGCGGGCTGAAGTGTCTGCCGAGTTTGACCTGCAGGGTTCTTCGCTGGCCGCCGAGTGGTTGCGCCAGCAGGATATCGATGGCAGCGAGGATTTATTGCTGCGCCGAGTGGTTGACGCGAATGGTCGTTCACGAGCCTACCTCAACGGTTCCCCGGTCACCGTTCAGCAATTGAAAGAAGTCGCCGAGTCGCTGGTCGATATCCATGGCCAGCACGCCCATCAGTCGCTGTTGCGCGGTGACGCCCAGCGCACGCTGGTGGATTCGCACGCCAAACTGCTGCCCCTGGTCGACGAGGTTTCCTTGGCCTGGAAACGCTGGCGGGATGCCAAGGCGCTGCTGGATGTGGCGGCGGGCGGCGCCGAGGCGCTGGCCCGCGAACGTGATCAGCTCGAATGGCAGGTCAAGGAACTGGAGGCCCTTGGTTTTACTCTCGACGAGTGGGAGAGTCTGAATGTCGAGCACAAGCGTTTGGCGCATGCCGCCAGTCTGGTTGAGGGCGCGCGTTTTTCACTGGCGGTTCTGTCCGAGGGTGATGCAGCCTGTCAGGGGCAGGTCGATAGCGTTTCCCGTCGGCTCGATGATCTGGCCGAGTTTGATCCTTCGCTGACCGAGGTGGCTGCGCTGCTTCAATCGGCGCAGGCCGAGCTCGTCGAAGCTATATCAGCATTGCGCCGCTATGCCGACCGGATTGACCTTGATCCGCAGCGGCTCAACGAGGTCGAGCGGCGAATTGAAGCGGTTCTTGGTTGCGTGCGAAAATTCCGCTCCAGCCCGGAAGATCTGCCGCTGTTGCTGGTCGGCTGGCAGCAAAGGCTGGCCGAGTTGGGTGAAGCGGCCGACGTTGCTGCTCTTGAGGTGCGTGTGAACTCAGCTCGCCAGCACTACGAGGACAGGGCAAAATGTTTGTCTAAGAGTCGTGCAACAGCGGCGGCGGCTCTGGGTGCCGAAGTCAGTAGGGTCATGCAGCAGTTGGCGCTGGGCGGAGGTCGATTCGAAATTGCGCTGATCCCCGTTGAAGCGGGGTCGGCGTTTGGTCTGGAGCAGGCTGAATTCCGTATTGCCGGCTTGTCAGGAAACGAGGCGCGACCCCTGGCCAAAGTCGCTTCCGGCGGTGAGCTTTCGCGCATCAGTCTAGCCATCCAGGTGGTCACCAGTCAGGCGGCGAGGGTGCCGACGCTGATCTTTGACGAGGTCGATGTCGGTATTGGTGGCGGCGTCGCCGAAGTCGTTGGGCGGCTATTGCGCGAACTGGGGACTGAGCGGCAGGTCTTGTGCGTGACGCATCTACCGCAGGTTGCCGCGCAAGCCAACTGGCAGTGGCAGGTGATCAAGAGCACTCAGGAGGGAATGGTACGCAGCCGCGTTGAGTCGCTCGACGACGACGCGCGCGTTGAGGAAATCGCCCGGATGCTCGGTGGGGTTGAAATCACCGCGATTACCCGGCAGCATGCCCGTGAGATGCTTGCTGTGCCGTAACCGCTATTCCGTTTAGTACTGGAAAATCACTGGTTTATAGTCTATTCTCACAGCGTAAAGCCTTTTGTCTTCAAGGTCGTTACAGTGATGATCCAGAGTACCTCTAGCAATTCGGCTCAAGCCAGGTATGGATTTGAAAATCTGGCTCGTTTCGTTCCGAAAACGGTCACCCAGACTGGGGGAGACGGTCGTTCCGACACTTCTTCCCAGGTTTCTGTCGCTGCGTCGGAAAAATCTAATCAGCTGACCCCCGAGCAACTGCGGCAGGTTGATCAACTCAAGCAGACCGATCGCACCGTTCGCCAGCACGAGCAGGCACATCTTTCTGTTGGACGTGATCTGGTGATCAGTGGCCCGAACTACAGTTACGAAACGGGTCCAGACAAACAGCGCTATGCGGTCAGTGGCGAGGTTTCAATTGACACTTCCCCCGGCAGGACACCGGAAGAGACGCTTCCCAAGGCTAGGCATATCCGTGAAACGGCGCTTGCCCCGGCGAATCCTTCTGCCCAGGACCGGAGCGTGGCGGCCACAGCCAGCCGGATGGAAAGCGAAGCCCAGATTGAACTTGCTGCACTCAGGCAAGAGGCGGCTTCATCCGTGGGGCAGAAAAGTGCCCAGCTTTATCAAAGCGTTGATCAGGGCGGTCAGCTTGGGCTACGGTTGGATTTTTTTGCCTGATTTGAGAGGGCTGTAGTTTTGTCAGCTGTTTTGCAGTGCAGACATTCGGTTCTGTTGCACTCGCCGTAAAGATAAAGCGCGTGCTCATGAATGACAAAACCGCGATCCTTGGCGATTTTTTTCTGGCGACGCTCGATTTCCTCGTCGTAAAACTCTTCGACATGACCGCAATTGACACAGACTAGATGGTCGTGGTGCCCCCCTGACTTCATCTCGTAAACCGCTTTGTCTGAATCAAAATTATGGCGTTCAAGCAAACCGGCCTGCTCGAATTGCGTGAGGGCGCGATAGACGGTGGCCAAACCAATATCCGAATTTTCTTTGAGTAGCAACTGATACACGTCATCGGCCGAGAGGTGGCGAACTTCGGTGTTCTGGAACAACTCGAGAATTTTAAGCCGAGGAAGCGTGGCTTTGAGACCGCGGTCTTTAAGGTTGTCGGATTTGCTCATGGGTTGGCTTGAATGGCAGAGTAAGGGAGGCTTTTCGGTTATGATATACATCATGACACGTCCTAGGCAAAACAGGCCGCGCTTCAAAGACGATTTTTGACAATTTTCCAAGAAATAGTTCAAGCATGATTCTTTTTCGATTTGCCGGAATGGCTTTGTTGGTGGCTATATTGTCCGGGTGTACCTATGTGCCGCGCATCGTCAACGAATACAAAATTGACATTCAGCAGGGCAATGTCCTGACCCAGGAAATGGTTCTTCAGCTCAAGCCTGGTCTGACCAAGGATCAGGTGCGATTCATCCTGGGCACGCCGGTGTTGATGGATATGTTCCATGCCAATCGCTGGGACTATGTCTATCGGCTTCGCAAGGGCAGTACCGCAAAGGTCGAGATGCGGAAATTCTCCACCTTCTTTGATGCCAATGACCGGCTTGTACGGGTTTCCGGTGACGTTGAGGCGGCACAGGCAGCAGATGTTTCAGCGGTTCCGGAGAGCCAGTCGCGCGAAATCGATCTCGGTTCGATCGCTCCGGGTGCGGTTGCTCCGCCCGCGGATGAAAAAGGTTTCTTTGGCAGTATTTGGGACAAAATTGGATTTTAGGGTGAGTAAAATGAAAATTGCGATTGTTGGCGCCAGCGGGCGCATGGGTCGGATGATTATCGAATCGACCTTGAAGGATGGCGAAGTGACCCTGGTGTCGGCCATCGATCAACTGGGTACGCCGGCCATTGGCAAGGACGCCGGTGAACTGGTCGGGATGCCCTGTGGCGTACTGGTAACGACGGATGTCGAGGCAGGGATTGCCAAAGCCGACTGCCTGATCGACTTCACCCGTCCCGAGGGGACGCTTGAGCATCTGGCACTCTGCCTTCGTCTCAAGAAAGCCATCATTATCGGTACCACGGGTTTTGACGATGAAGGCAAACAGATGATCGCAGAGGCCGCGCGTGAGATTCCGGTGGTCTTTGCGCCGAACATGAGTGTCGGTGTCAATGTGGTGTTCAAGTTGCTGGATACTGCGTCGCGCATTCTTTCCGAAGGCTACGACATCGAAATTGTCGAAGCCCACCACAAACTCAAGATCGATGCGCCCTCAGGAACCGCGTTGCGCATGGGTGAAGTCGTGGCTAATGCCCTCGGTCGCGATCTGAAGCAGTGCGCCGTATATGGCCGTGAAGGCGTGACCGGTGAGCGTGATCCGTCCACCATCGGTTTTGCTACGGTGCGTGGTGGCGATATCGTCGGTGATCATACGGTGATGTACTGCGGCATCGGTGAGCGCGTGGAAATTACACACAAGGCTGGCAGCCGTATGCCCTATGCCTTGGGTAGCCTGCGCGCGGCGCGATTCCTTGCCGGTAAGACCAAGGGTTTGTTTGATATGCAGGATGTACTCGGCCTGCGTTAAGACCTTCTGTCCTCCTATTACCTGAAACCAGGTCATGAAATCCCCGTTGCTGGCCAGCAAACTTTGCGAAATATTCGGCAAGGACGGGGAGATTACGGTAAGGCGCATGTTGGCGGCCGCCGCAGGGGATTATCCGGCTCTGGTCAAAGGGGTTTCGGATTTTATTGATGCGGCGGACCAACTAGTTCAGCGTTTTTCCAGCTTGCATCAGGTTCAGGCCGATCTTTCGGGCGATGCCTTTTCGGACTGGAACCTTAAGACCGGACGAATCGATTCCGGTAAGCAGTGGAAAACGCTGCTCGATTATGCCGATGCTGATCTCGAGGACAGTATTCATGCCTGGCGTTTGCTGGTGCAGCCGGATGATCTTCAGGCTTTTAATGCGGCGGTGGTCGCGCATGCGCGGGGGGAGTCGCGTTTTTTCCAGGCCGAATGCCGGCTGAAATCAAAAACGGGTTCATGGAAGTCGCTGTTTCTCAAAGGCATGGTCGCTGCCCGCGATGCGGCAGGCGAGCCGGTGCGCCTTTTGTTGTTACACCGAGATATTACCGAATTCAGGGCGTCGGCAGTCGAGGCGGAATCCGCCAGAGTGTCTGCTGAAGCCGCCAGTCGCGCGCGAAGTTTTTTCATTGCCAATATGAGCCATGAAATCCGCACGCCGATGAACGGGATCATCGGAATGACCGATCTGGCGCTCGATACGCAGCTCGATGCGGAGCAGCGGCATTATCTGAAAACGGTCAAATCCTCAGCGGAATCACTGCTTTCCATCGTTAATGATGTCCTCGATTTTTCGAAAATTGAGGCCGGCAAGCTGCGTTTTGAAAAAATTCCTTTCTCGCTTTCCAGTCTGGTTTTTGAGGCGGTACGTAACCAAGCCGTAGAGGCGCATAAAAAAGGGCTTGAAGTCATCGTGTCGCTGTCGCCTGATGTGCCGGCACGTATTGTTGGTGATCCGACCCGAGTGCGGCAGGTGATTTCAAATTTGATGGGCAACGCGGTCAAGTTTACCGAGCAAGGAACGCTCTCGGTCACCGTCAGTGTTGAAGAACGTGGTGCAGACTTCGTTCTTCTGCGTTTTGCCGTGCGCGACACCGGAATCGGTATTCCTGTATCCCGGCAAGGAGCGGTTTTTGAAGCCTTTTCTCAGGCCGATGATTCGACTACCCGTCGCTACGGGGGGACCGGCCTTGGGTTGTCGATTTGCACCCATCTAGTTCAGCTGATGGGTGGAAAAATTTGGCTCGACAGCGCTGAGGGTCAAGGATCCTGCTTCTATTTTACGGCGCGTTTCAGCGTCGACAGTGCCGTCGAGGATGAGGTGAAGGAGTCCCGGTTCGACGGCCAGCGGCTGCTGTTGCTCGAAGGTCATCCGGCGCTTGCCGAGCAACTTGCTATGCTACTGACCGATTGCGGGGTACAGGTCACGGTCATTGCCGATCCTCAGGAAGCTCTTGCGGTCCTCAAGAAAACCCAGACGCTTGGCTTTCCTTATTCCATCGTGATGGCCGATGCCCATATGCCCCCTCCAGCCGGTATCGTTTTGGCTGAATCCTGGAAGTCCTTGGGCTATCCGGGAAAACTGATCATGCTTCTAGATACCGAGCAGCAGCGACAGCACCTGAAGCGGTTGCGCGAACTGGGTGTGGACGCACATCTGGTCAAGCCGGTGGCGCGCGAAGACCTGATCGAAGCGCTTCAAAGCCTCGACGGGCAACGAGAGGCTGAAGATTTGCTGCTCGATTCATTTGTTTTTCCGGAACAGTTTTCCGGCAACGAATCAGAGCAAGTCGAAGTGCTGTTGGTGGAAGATAATCCGGTGAATCAGGAGCTTGCACAACGTTTGTTGATCAAGCGGGGTTACAGCATGACCTTGGCCAATAATGGTGCCGAAGCGGTCGAGTGTTTTGAGAAAGCCCATTTTGATCTGATCCTCATGGACGTTCAGATGCCGGTGATGGACGGCATCGAAGCTGCTGAATCGATACGCTCGCGGGAAATGCGGCGGAGCTGGGTAGTTTCTCAGGAATTTAGGCCGGTTTATATCATCGCTATGACAGCCAATGCGATGGATGGCGATCGTGAGCGGTGTCTGCAGGCCGGGATGAATGATTACGTCGCCAAACCGATCAAGCCGAGTGAGCTTTATGCGGCGATTGACCGCGGACTCAGTGACGGCCAAGGCAGTGAAGATGACGCGTCGGCGTTGCGAACGCTCACCGAAACCTCGCTGGATTTGCGTGCCGCCATGCGCGATCTTGGCGACCAAGATCTGCTCCAGACCATGGCCGGGATGCTGGTCAGTGAATGGGATCAGCATCTGAGTCGGATTCAGTCCGATCTGACCGAGAAAAATGCCGAGAAGTTGTGCATGGATGCACACACCATAAAGAGCCTGCTGGCCATTTTCCATGGCGAGAAGGCGCGGCGCATGGCGCTTGAGCTTGAGCATGCCGCCAAGCAGGCAGAAGGTGTCGACTGGGGGCATTGTGTGCAGCTCGCCGCCACCTTGGCCGAAGAAATGGCGCAACTCAAGCCCGAAATGGAGCATTTCGTCCGGGATGGTTCTTTGCGCTAGATTGTGTTCTCGGATCATTCTCTTTGAACGTGAGATTTGCCGAGAATGAGGCTTTGAGGTATAATCTTCAGGTTTTCAAGTATTTAAGCGGGAGGCTTGTTGGCCGTCCCGCTTTTGTGTATCTAAGCTACGGATCAGGAGTATTTCGTGTCATTGTTACCCACTCTTCCGCCCGCGATTCTCGCGCTTGCCGATGGCACTATCTTTCGCGGTTACGCCATAGGTTTTCATGGCATTACCAGCGGTGAGGTGGTGTTCAATACGGCCATGACCGGCTATCAGGAAATCCTTACCGATCCTTCCTACTGTCGGCAAATTGTTACTTTAACCTACCCGCATATCGGCAATACCGGTTGCAATGACGAGGACTTCGAGTCGCGCGCCAATTTTGCCGCCGGTCTCGTCATTCGCGATCTGCCTTTGCGCGCCGAAAACTGGCGCATGCAGGACACCTTGCCGGACTATCTCAGGAAGCACGAGGTCGTGGCCATTGCCGGCATCGACACGCGCAAGCTGACGCGCATCCTGCGTGAAAAAGGGGCGCAGGCCGGTTGTATCATCGCCGGTGATGTTAATGAGGCGAAAGCCATTGCCACCGCGCGTGAATTCCCTGGCCTGGCAGGCATGGATCTGGCCAAGGTGGTCAGCGTTGATTCACCCTACGTGTGGAGCGAAGGCGAGTGGACGCTGAAAGGCTATCAGCCGGCCGCAACGGAAAAATATCACGTCGTTGCTTTTGACTATGGCATCAAGCGCAACATCCTGCGCATGCTCGCTGCCCGAGGTTGCAAGGTGACCGTGGTGCCGGCGCAGACCCCTGCCGCCGAAGTGCTCAAGTACCAGCCGGATGGGGTTTTCCTGTCCAATGGACCGGGCGATCCGGAGCCCTGCGATTATGCCATTACGGCGATTCGCGAAGTGCTTGCTGTCGGCGTGCCGACTTATGGCATTTGCCTTGGGCACCAGTTGCTGGCACTGGCCTCTGGTGCCAAGACGCTGAAGATGAAGTTCGGTCACCATGGCGCCAACCATCCGGTCAAGGATCTGGATACCCAGGAAGTGATGATCACCAGCCAGAACCACGGTTTTGCTGTTGATCCCGATTCCTTGCCGGCCAATCTGCGACCCACCCATATTTCACTGTTTGATGGCTCCCTGCAAGGCGTGGCGCGTACCGATGTGCCAGCGTTTTCGTTCCAGGGGCATCCGGAGGCGAGCCCTGGTCCGCACGACCTGGCCTACCTGTTCGACCGGTTTATCACGCTGATGCAAGACAAGAAGTCCGAGGGAAAGTAATTCATGCCCAAACGTATAGACATAAACAGCATTCTCATTATTGGCGCCGGCCCGATCATCATCGGTCAGGCCTGCGAGTTCGATTACTCCGGTGCGCAAGCCTGCAAGGCGCTGCGTGAAGAGGGTTATCGCGTCATTCTGGTGAATTCCAATCCGGCGACGATCATGACCGATCCGGAAATGGCCGATGTGACCTACATCGAACCGATTACCTGGCAGGTCGTCGAGAAAATCATCGAGAAGGAACGTCCCGACGCGATTCTGCCGACCATGGGCGGGCAGACGGCGCTGAATTGCGCGCTCGATCTGGCCAAGCACGGCGTGCTCGACAAGTTCGGTGTGGAAATGATTGGCGCCTCGAAGGAAGCCATCGACAAGGCCGAAGACCGGGAGAAATTCAAGGTCGCGATGACCAAGATCGGTCTCGGTTCGGCGAATTCGAAGGTCGCGCATTCGATGGAAGAGGCCGAGCAGGTTCAGGCTATGATCGGTTTCCCGGTCATCATCCGCCCGTCGTTCACCATGGGCGGTTCGGGTGGTGGCATTGCCTACAACCAGGAAGAGTTTGTCGAGATCTGCAAACGCGGTCTGGAAGCCAGTCCGACGCATGAACTCTTGATCGAGGAATCGCTGATCGGCTGGAAAGAGTTCGAGATGGAGGTGGTCCGTGACAAGAAGGACAACTGCATCATCGTCTGCTCGATCGAGAATCTCGATCCGATGGGCGTGCATACTGGCGACTCGATTACCGTTGCGCCAGCCCAGACGCTGACCGACAAGGAATACCAGATCATGCGCGACGCATCGATCGCCGTACTGCGCGAAATCGGCGTCGATACCGGCGGGTCGAACGTGCAGTTCGCGATTTGCCCGACCGATGGGCGGATGATCGTCATTGAAATGAATCCCCGCGTTTCGCGTTCGTCGGCATTGGCTTCCAAGGCCACCGGCTTCCCGATTGCCAAGATCGCCGCCAAGCTGGCGGTCGGCTATACGCTCGACGAACTGGCTAACGAGATTACCGGCGGCAAGACGCCGGCATCGTTCGAGCCGTCGATCGACTACGTCGTGACCAAGGTGCCGCGCTTTGCCTTCGAGAAATTCCCGACCGCCGATTCGCGCCTGACCACACAGATGAAGTCGGTCGGCGAAGTGATGGCCATCGGCCGGACCTTCCAGGAATCGTTCCAGAAGGCGCTGCGCGGTCTTGAAGTCGGTGTCGATGGGATGAACCAGCGCACCACCGACCGTGAAGAGCTGGAGCGCGAACTCGGTGCGCCCGGGCCGGAACGCATCTGGTACGTTGGCGACGCCTTCGAAAATGGCTTCACGCTCGACGAAGTGCATGCGCTGACGCACATCGATCCGTGGTTCCTGGCCCAGATCGAAGACATCATCCAGATCGAAATGAAGCTCGACGACATGTCGCTCGACGAGATTGACGCGCCGACCTTGCGCGAGTTGAAGCGCAAGGGCTTTGCCGACCGCCGTCTGGCCAAGCTGATGAAATCCAGCGAAACCGAAGTGCGCGCCCGTCGCCATGCGCTGGGGATTCGTCCGGTCTATAAACGCGTCGATACCTGCGCGGCAGAGTTCTCGACCAGCACCGCCTATATGTACTCGACCTACGAGGAAGAGTGCGAAGCCCGACCCAGCGACCGCAAGAAGATCATGGTCCTCGGTGGCGGGCCGAACCGCATCGGCCAGGGCATCGAATTCGATTACTGTTGCGTTCATGCCGCGCTCGCCCTGCGCGAGGACGGCTATGAAACCATCATGGTCAATTGCAATCCGGAAACCGTGTCGACCGATTACGATACCTCGGATCGCCTGTATTTCGAGCCGCTGACGCTCGAAGACGTGCTCGAAATCGTCGCCATTGAAAAACCGGTCGGGGTCATCGTGCAGTTTGGCGGACAGACTCCGCTCAAGCTGGCGCGTGATCTCGAAGCCAACGGCGTGCCGATCATCGGCACTTCGCCGGACATGATCGATGCGGCAGAAGACCGTGAGCGTTTCCAGATGCTGCTCAACGATCTGGGTCTCAAGCAGCCGCCGAACCGTACCGCGCGTACCGAACCCGACGCCTTGCGACTGGCCGAAGAAATCGGTTACCCACTGGTTGTTCGTCCGTCGTATGTACTCGGTGGTCGGGCCATGGAAATCGTTCATGAGCCGCGTGATCTTGAGCGCTACATGCGTGAGGCAGTCAAAGTTTCGAACGATTCGCCGGTGTTGCTCGATCGCTTCCTCAACGATGCGGTCGAAGTCGACGTCGATGCGCTGTCCGATGGCGATGAAGTGATCATCGGTGGTGTCATGGAGCACATCGAACAGGCTGGTGTTCATTCCGGCGATTCGGCGTGTTCGCTGCCGCCGTATTCGCTGAGCGCCGAGGTGCAGGATGAACTGCGCCGGCAGACCAAGCTGATGGCCAAGGGATTGAACGTCTGCGGTCTGATGAATGTGCAGTTTGCCATTCAGAACGATATCGTTTATGTCCTGGAAGTGAATCCACGGGCATCGCGCACCGTGCCTTTCGTCTCCAAGGCCACCGGTCTGCAGCTGGCGAAAATTGCCGCGCGCTGCATGGCCGGGCAGTCCCTGGCCAGCCAGGGGGTGAGCAAGGAAGTCATTCCTCCGTATTATTCGGTCAAGGAAGCCGTTTTTCCGTTCAACAAATTCCCTGGCGTCGATACCATCCTCGGCCCGGAAATGAAGTCGACCGGCGAAGTGATGGGCGTCGGCATGACCTTCGAAGAGGCTTTCATCAAGAGCCAAATGGGCGCCAGTGTGAAACTTCCCTCCGAAGGCAAGGTCTTTATCAGTGTCAAGGATTCTGACAAGTCCAAGGTTGCTGTGATTGCTCGCGATTTGCACGAAGCTGGTTTCAGTATTCTGGCGACGCGTGGCACCGCAGCGGTCATTTCGGCGGCGGGTCTGCCGGTGGCGACAGTGAACAAGGTCATCGAAGGCCGTCCGCACATCGTCGATATGATCAAGAACAAGGAAATTTCGCTAATCATCAATACCGCTGATGAGAAGCGTCAAGCGATCAACGATTCACGTTCTATCCGGACGTCGGGTTTGGCGGCGCGAGTAACGATGTACACCACGATATGGGGCGCTGAAGCCGCTGCTGTAGGCATCAAGAACCGTGGAGTGCTGAGGGTTTATCCCATCCAGACTCTGCACGCGCAACTCGTTTAATAACCCTTAAACCGCCGGTGTTCCCCGCGTTCAGCGGGCCGGCGGTTTTGCTTTGGTAGTGAAATCATGAGTAAAGTCCCTCTGACGGTGAAAGGCGCTGAAAGTCTCCGCGCCGAATTGCATCAACTTAAAACGGTCGAGCGTCCGAGCGTGATTGCGGCGATTGCCGAAGCCCGTTCGCACGGCGATCTTTCGGAAAATGCCGAATACGATGCCGCCAAAGAGCGTCAGGCCTTCGTTGAAGGACGGATCAAGGAAGTCGACGGCAAGTTGTCTAATGCCCAGATTATCGATCCCTTGTTGCTCGATGCCGATGGCCGTTGCGTTTTTGGCGCGACCCTCGATCTTGAAGATCAGGATAACGGCAAGCAAGTGACTTATCAGATCGTCGGTGAAGACGAGGCTGACATCAAGGCTGGAAAAATATCGGTGAATTCACCGATGGCGCGTGCGCTGATCGGAAAGTTTTCCGGGGATATCGCTCAGGTACAGGCCCCCGGAGGGCTTCGTGAATACGAAGTCCTGGATGTACGTTACGAGTGAGGTTTGTTCAGGCGCCGACTTGTCGGCGCTTGTTTTTTGCGCGGCGGTTTAATCACCCCGGTGCCTGCGGGGTGAGTTCAGCAAGTGCCTATCGTCTGAGCAATGTGGCATGGGATGCGGCAGGCCGCTCCCGCGAATCTATTAGTGGCCCGTTCCGCCCTGAAAACTACGCTTGCTGCGGCGCGGTTCGGTGCGGCTGCGACGGGGCTTCAATACTTGCTTTCCTTCTGCGGCGGGGCGCCAGATCACCAGCAGTTTGCCGATATGTTGTACTGGTGCAGCGCCGAGTTGTTCGCAGATGCTGTTGAGAAACTGTTCGCGGACTTCACGTTCATCGTTAAATACGCGGATCTTGATCAATTCATGGCTTTCGAGGCAAGTATTGATCTCTTTCAGGACAGATTCTGTCAGGCCATTCTGGCTGATGGCGACAACAGGATTAAGAGCATGGGCACGTGCGCGTAGGGCGCGGCGTTGATCAGCAGTAATATCGAGCATTCAGTAAACCTTTATAAAGAACGCATTTTACAGAATTTTAGGCGATGAAACGAACACGAACGAGTAATGCTTGGTTGCGCGAACACGTTAATGACACTTATGTGCAACGGGCACGAGCCGAGGGCTACCGTTCGCGGGCCTCATTCAAGCTCATGGAGATTGACGATCGGGATCACCTGATCCGTTCCGGCGAGATCGTTGTTGACCTTGGAGCTACCCCGGGAGGATGGTCGCAGGTGGCCGCCAAGCGCATGAAAGGGCAGGGGCGGGTGATTGCCCTGGATCTGCTGGAGATGGACCCCTTGCACGGTGTCGAGTTCGTTCAGGGCGATTTTCGCGAAGAGAGCGTGCTGAACAATCTAGAAATTATGCTCGGCGGAGAGCGGGTGGGGCTTGTACTTTCCGACATGGCCCCCAATATGTCAGGTATTCTCCTCTCCGATCAAGCGCGCGTCATGCATCTGGCCGAGTTGGGGCTGGAGTTTTCGCGGAACTGGCTGAAACCCGAAGGGGCTTTTCTGGTCAAAGTCTTTCAAGGCTACGGCTTTGATGATTTCGTCAAGGAAATGCGTACTGTCTTCAAAACCGTTGCATCGCGCAAACCCGATGCTTCAAGGGATCGCAGCGCCGAGGTGTATATACTGGGCCGGGGCTTGAAAGCGTAATAGCTGGACAGGCTGCTCTGTCTGAATCCCCGGATAAGGTTTAGAATCTACCCTTTAAGAAACTATTATTTCCTCAGAGATTTTCTGGGGGGCAACGTGGAAGAGGTGCAGTATTGAATAATATGTTCAAGAATATGGCGGTATGGCTGGTTATTGGCTTGGTGCTGATGACGGTCTTCAACCAGTTCAATTCCCGTCAGACGCCTCAGGCCTCGATGGAATACTCGCAGTTCATGGATGAGGTTGGCCATGGAACGATTACCAAGGTGGTGATCGAAGGACGCATTCTCAAGGCGACGACCAGCGATGGCCGCAAACTGACCACCTATGCTCCACCGGATTTGTGGATGGTCTCCGATCTGCTCAAGAACGGCGTCAAGGTTGAAGCCCGTCCTGAAGAGGAGCAGTCCTTCCTGATGAATATCTTCGTCAGCTGGTTCCCGATGCTTTTGCTGATTGGTGTCTGGGTCTTCTTCATGCGCCAGATGCAGGGTGGCGGCAAGGGCGGGGCGTTCTCGTTCGGCAAGAGCAAGGCCCGCCTGCTCGATGAATCGACCAACAGCATTACTTTCGCCGATGTCGCAGGTTGTGACGAAGCCAAGGAAGAAGTTTCCGAACTCGTTGATTTTCTGCGCGATCCGTCGAAGTTCCAGAAGCTTGGCGGACGCATTCCCAAGGGGGTCCTGCTGGTGGGTAATCCTGGAACCGGCAAGACCTTGCTGGCCAAGGCGATTGCCGGTGAAGCCAAAGTGCCGTTCTTCTCGATCTCGGGTTCCGATTTCGTTGAAATGTTTGTCGGTGTCGGTGCGGCGCGGGTGCGTGACATGTTCGAGAATGCCAAGAAGCATTCGCCGTGCATCATCTTCATCGACGAGCTCGATGCCGTGGGTCGCCAGCGTGGTGCCGGTCTGGGCGGTGGTAACGATGAACGCGAACAGACGCTGAACCAGATGCTCGTCGAGATGGACGGTTTTGAAGCCACCTCCGGGGTGATCGTGATTGCCGCGACCAACCGTCCGGACGTGCTCGACCCGGCGCTGATGCGTCCGGGCCGTTTTGACCGTCAGGTCGTCGTGCCCTTACCGGATATCCGTGGTCGTGAGCAGATTCTGCTGGTGCATATGCGCAAAGTACCCTTGTCGCCTGATGTCAAGGCCGACATTCTGGCGCGTGGTACTCCGGGAATGTCCGGTGCCGATCTGGCCAATCTGGTCAATGAGGCGGCTCTGTTTGCTGCGCGTGGCGGCAAACGCCTCGTCGATATGGATGATTTCGAGAAAGCCAAAGACAAGATCCTGATGGGCGCCGAGCGCCGCAGCATGGTCATGAACGATGAAGAAAAGCGCAATACGGCGTATCACGAGTCGGGCCATGCGGTAGTCGCCAAACTGGTGCCGAAGTCGGATCCGGTGCATAAGGTGACGATCATCCCGCGCGGCCGTGCGCTGGGACTGACCATGCAGTTGCCGGTAGAAGACCGTTATGCCTACGATCGCGTCTTTCTGATGAGCCGCATTGCGGTGCTGTTCGGCGGGCGGATTGCCGAAGAGCTGTTCATGAACCAGATGACTACTGGCGCGTCCAACGACTTTGAACGGGCCACGCAAATGGCGCGTGACATGGTCACCCGTTATGGCATGTCCGATGCCCTGGGCCCGATGGTCTATGGCGAGAACGAAGGCGAGGTCTTCCTCGGGCGTTCGGTGACGACGCACAAGAATATGTCGGAAACGACGATGCAGAAGGTCGATGCCGAGATCCGGCGCATCATCGACGAGCAATATGCCCTGGCGCGCAAGCTGCTCGAAGAGAATCGTGACAAGGTCGAAGCCATGACCGCAGCGCTGCTCGAGCTGGAAACCATCGACTCCGACCAGATTGACGACATCATGGCCGGCTTGCCGCCGCGTCCGCCGAAACAGCCGCAAGTCAAGTCGTCGGCTGCGACCGATACGCCCCCGCCCGATGCTGCGCCGAGTGCCACGGCTGCTGCCTGATTCGGCTGAGTTGATGTACTAAATCAGGCCGGGGGCTAAAATCCCCCGGCTTTTTTATGCAGGACTCTTATGCTTCGCTGCGGAAAATTTGAATTATCTCTCGAACGCCCGCTGGTGATGGGCATCGTCAATCTGACGCCGGATTCCTTTTCCGGCGACGGGCTGGCGACTGATACGGCGCGTGCCATTGCCCATGCCCGCCAGCAGATCGAGGCGGGGGCTGACCTGCTTGACCTGGGGGCTGAATCATCACGCCCGGGAGCCATTCCGACGACATTGGCCGAAGAGCTTGAACGTCTTCTGCCGGTGCTTGATGCGCTGCACAACTGCGGCGTGCCAATTTCTATCGATACCTACAAGCCCGAGGTGATGCGTGCCGCCATTAAGCATGGCGCGGCGATGATCAACGATATCTTCGCTCTGCGTCGGCCGGGGGCCATCGAAGCCGTCGTCGAGAGCGACTGCGCGGTCTGCCTGATGCACATGCAGGGCGAGCCGCTGACCATGCAGCACAGCCCGGTCTACGGCAGCGTGGTTGATGAAGTTCGCGGCTTTCTGGCTCAGCGCGTCAAGGCCGTGCTTGCCGCGGGTATTTCACGTGACCGGCTGGTGCTTGATCCGGGCTTTGGTTTTGGCAAATCGCTTGAGCATAACCTCGAACTGCTGCGCCGTTTTTCCGAGCTGTCAGGTGATGGCCTGCCCTTATTGGCCGGACTGTCGCGAAAATCGATGCTCGGAGCCATTACCGGACGTCCGGTTGAGCAGCGCTTGCCGGCCAGTGTCGCCGCTGCCCTGTTGGCCGTTCAGCGCGGAGCCAGCATCGTTCGCGTTCACGATGTGGCAGAAACGCGCGATGTCTTGTCCGTATGGCATGCGGCTGCTGGCAGGTAAGACATCTGTCTGACGGCATTCCGTGGCGCAATCTCCTGATGTAACAATAATTTAACCTTGTTCCGGAATGCAGGACGAATGAATATCTGCTAACCTGTCATTACTCAAGGCATGCACAAGCCAGTCACGACATTACCGGGACAAAAGACCAAGCCGAATGCCAAAAGAAATCGAACTCAAGTGTCGTCTGTCGCCTTCCCAGCTGAAGCGCTTGGTGGTTCATCCGGTGTTTTCCGGTGCCGAGTCGCAAAAGCATCGCTTGCTGAATACCTACTACGATACGCCTGACTTCGATTTACGCCGGCGCGGTATTGCCTTGCGCTTGCGCCGCAAAGGCTGGGCATTGTGGCTGATGACGGTCAAGGGCGGCGATTCCGGAGCCGGAGGTCTGGCCCAGCGCAGTGAATGGGAAACGCCGACGCAGCCCGGAGTCTTCGATTTCAGTATCGTCACCGATGACGGCTTACGCGAGTTTCTAGAGAAGCATCATGCGCGGCTGCAGCCGGCTTTTACCACCGACTTTACGCGCACCGCCTGGGTGATTCATCGAGCTGGCTCGGTCGTTGAAGTCGCGCTGGATCGCGGAAAGATCAGTGCACAGCCGCTGGTCGCGGGGGGCGCTCCGCTCAGTGAAGCCTTGTGTGAATTGGAGCTGGAATTAGTTACCGGCGATTCGCCCGACGTACTCTTCGCCCTGGCCATTGAGCTGGGCGCCGAGCTGACGCTGCATCCCGAGATCCGCAGCAAGGCCGAGCGCGGATACGCCTTGTCTGACGAGGCCTTGAGTCAGCCGGTCAAGGCCTTCATCTCGCCGCTTAATGATGGCATGACGCCGGTTGAAGCCTTTCGCACGATTGCGCTGACCTGTCTGGCGCAACTGCAGCGCAATGAAGCCGGGGCCATCGCCGGGATCAACCCGGAATACGTGCATCAGGCCCGCGTCGCGATCCGCCGGCTGCGTTCGGCGCTGAAACTGTTCTCTCCGGTCCTTTCTGCAGACTTCGTCGCCGTTTACTCTCCGCGCTGGCGCGAATTAGCGACGAATCTTGGCAGCGCACGCGACTGGGATGTTTTTCTGAGCGAAACGCTGGCCCCGCTGGAAGAGGCCTTCCCCGGCGATGCCGATCTGGCGGTATTACGTACCAAAGGCCAGACGCTCAAGATTAAAGCACAGTCATCCGCCAGCGTTGCACTGAAGCAAAAGGAATACAGCCAGCTATTGCTGGCCTTCTCCGCGGCCCTGTTCCGGGTTGAGCCGCCGACGATCGCACGGGCGGCGAAAGATCAGGGTTTGAGTTTGCGCCGCTTTGCCGGTCGCCGTTTGCACAAGCGCGCAGACGCCATTGAGCAACGGCTTGGCGAGCACGGCAAAATGAATGCCGAGCGCCGACACGAATTGCGTATCGAGTTCAAGAAGCTGCGCTACGCCCTGGAGTTCTTTGCGCCGCTGCTACCTGGTCAGCGCCTGGCCGAGTATCAGGCCGTACTGTCAGGCATTCAGGACGTGCTCGGAGCGCTCAATGATCAGGTCACCGCGTCGCGCCTGATCAAGGAAGTCCATCCCCAGGGCCAACCCAACCCGCTGACGCAGGGCTGGATTGCCGGTCGGACCCAGCTCCTGCTGGCTTCGCTGAATCAGCAGCTGCGTCTTTTCAAAGCCAGAAAAAAACCTTGGAAATGTAAGTCCCCCTAAGTCTTCATTGTTGATTGAGCTGGCGCCGTTCAATAAACAGGCTGCTGCCGGATGATTTCTTGGCATTTTTCTTGGCCTCGGCGGCCGCAGCGGAAATTTCGCGATGCGATTCAAACAGCTCGGGGCTCACCGGAACAGCGCCGATGGACAATGACGGCAGCGAGTAAAAGACCATATGCCCACGCCGGTTTTCGGCAAAATAGCCCCGGACATTGAACTGCTCGGTGAGCTGACTCGGGTCGATGAGTTCCAGCATGCGCTGATCAAAGCGTCGCAGCGCTTCGTGGCAGCGGTCTTCCCAGTCATCGCTCTGGAATAGCACCATGAAATCATCGCCGCCGATATGGCCACAAAAGTCAGCCAGAGGATTGACTATTTCAACCAGTGTCTGCGCCAGCAGTACGATAATGTCATCGCCTTTGCGGTAGCCGAAAACGTCATTGAATGGTTTGAAGTGGTCGATGTCGAAGTAGCAGGCGAGGAAGTTGATCTTTTTTTCCAGCAGTCGCTCGATATGCTCGTTGATCGGAACGTTGCCCGGGAGTTGAGTCAGCGGATTGGCGTAGCGTGCGGCTTGAATCTGCATCTCGGTAATCATGCCCATCAGATCGTGGGCGCTACCGATTCCCATGTATTTGCCATTCTGGGTGACGATAAAGCCATCGTAGATATGATGGCGTGCAGAACGGCTGACGATCAGTGCGGCTTCCTGTACGCTTGAATCTTCATCGATGCACAGCGGCATCGAATCCATGAACTGGACGCAGGACTTTCGCCCGAAAAGCTCGCGCCGGTAAGGGCGTGCCATGCGGTCAACCAGGTCGTGACGGTTGATCAGGCCCAGGGGCGTACCGTGTGATACCACCGGCATCGACATCAATTCGGGCTCGCTATCAAAGCGTCGGCACACTTCGTCATTGGGCTGTTCCGGAGCAACCGGATCGACCGGGCGCGTCAAGCTGCGGACGGTTACGTTTCCTGACGGCGAAGTGATCGTCGGGAAAACCACAATCCCGCGCCTCTTGATGGTGCTGATGATAGCGTCTCCGGGCAGGGTGTCGGGTGACGCTGCGGGCATCGCGATAAGGTATCCCTGTCCCATGGAAATTCCAAGATCGCGTACCGCCAGGCAGTCTTCTTCTCTTTCGATGCCTTCGGCAATGACTTTGGCCGAGCAGGTTTCGGCGAGGCTTTGCATGGCCTTAACGAAATGGTGTTTGAGCTTGTCTTCGGCAATGCCGTCGATGAAGTGGCGGTCGATCTTGACGTAATCGGGCTGGATTTCAGACCACATGCGCAGGTTGGCAAAACCTTCACCGAGGTCGTCAATGGCGATCTGATAGCCCATGTCGCGGTAATGGGCGAGTGCTTTGTGAATGTCCGGATAGTCGCTGATGCGCTGGTTTTCTGTCAGCTCGATGACCACCCGTCCGGGGCTGATCCCGATCTGGTGCAGAAGATCGATGGTCCCGCCATTCAGAAACAGTTCATCGTCAAGGCAGTCGGGACTCGAATTGATAAACAATTTTCCAGGAAGCTGAAGCTTGGCAAAGGCGCGAAATACCGTTTCGCGGCAGGCGCGTTCCAGTTTTCGTCTCAGGCCATGTGCTTCAGCCGTTTCGAAAAGCTGTATTGGTGAATGCAGCGGGGTATTCGCCGGGCCGCGAATCAGGCCTTCGAAGCCGGTATACGAATGTGTACGAAAATCAATGATGGGCTGAAATACCGCCGTCAGCCGATGATTTTCGATGATGTCTTCGAGCAGGTCGATTTTTTCGCTTCGCCATTCCATGGGGTGATTGTCTGCAGGGAATAAGGGAATGATCGTTTTTCGGAGTGCCGATTCAATCATGGTGGAACCTCTTGTGGGTGGGTTGGATTTCTGTGCGTTAGGATATTCCTCAAAGGTTTCAGTACAATGACGGCCTTGAGTGCCATGAATTTAGGCAGGTCGGAGAGAATAAAATGACAAGAAAATATTTTGGGACGGATGGCGTACGCGGTCGGGTAGGGCAGGCGCCAATTACTCCGGATTTTGTGATGCGCCTGGGCTATTCGGCCGGGAAGGTGCTGCTCGAGGATGAGTCGGCGCGTGGGCATCTGAAGCCAGGAGAGCGTCCGGCGGTGCTGATCGGCAAGGACACGCGGATTTCGGGATATATGCTGGAAGCGGCATTGGAGGCCGGCTTCTCGGCGGCTGGAGTGGATGTCTGTCTGGTCGGCCCGATGCCGACGCCAGCGGTGGCTTATCTGACGCGGGCTTTGCGCTTGCAGGCGGGGATTGTCATTTCGGCGTCGCACAATCCGTTCTACGATAACGGGATTAAGTTTTTCTCGGCGCATGGGGCCAAGCTCGATGATGCGCTCGAGGCGAAGATTGAAGCCGGGATCGATGCGCCGCTGGTCTGTGTGCAATCGGCCGATCTCGGCCGTGCCCGCCGCATTGATGATGCCGCCGGTCGCTACATCGAATTTTGCAAAAGCACCTTCCCCAACGATCTTGACCTGCGTGGACTACGCATTGTTGTCGATTGTGCCCATGGCGCGGCGTATCACATTGCCCCGCATGTGTTTCACGAGCTGGGTGCCGAGGTGACGACGATTGGTGCCGAACCCAATGGCTTGAATATCAACAAGGATGTCGGGGCCACGTCGCTGCGTGCCCTGAGTAATGCCGTACTGGCGCAACAAGCTGATTTCGGTATCGCGCTTGATGGTGATGCCGATCGCCTGATGATGGTTGATGCCGAGGGCACGGTCTATGACGGCGATCAGTTGTTGCTGGCGGTGGTGCGCAGTCGCTTGCGGCAAGGCCCGGTGGCCGGGGTGGTCGGGACGTTGATGACCAATCTGGCTTTCGAGCACGCCTTGAATGCGTTGAACGTACCGTTTGCCCGGGCCAATGTCGGTGATCGTTATGTGATGGAAGTGTTGCGCGAAAAGGGATGGCTCTATGGCGGTGAGAATTCAGGGCATATCCTCTGTCTTGATCGTCACACCACTGGCGATGGAATTGTTTCGGCGCTGCAAGTCCTCTGTGCCTTGCGCGAGGAGGGTGGGTCGCTGAGCGAGCTGCTCGGTCAGATGACCCTTTATCCGCAGGTGTTGATCAATGTCCCGCTGGTCAAGGGATTTTCCTGGAAGGACCATCCTCTTATCGTTGCCGCGCACCTGGAAATTGAGTCGGCGCTGGCTGGGGAAGGGCGGGTGTTGTTGCGCGCCTCTGGAACCGAGCCACTGTTGCGGGTGATGGTTGAAGGCCGGGATGCCGGGAAAGTTGCAGCGGCAGCTGAAGCCCTGGCTGAGGCCGTTCGTCAGGCAGTTTCATCGTGATGTAACAGAGACGTAACATTCGCCGTCTAGACTTCGGGGTGTTGGATGCCTTTTTTTCTGTATCACCCCCAAGGAGATAGCACTATGAAGATGATGAATTGGACGTCAGCGACACTGGTTCTGGCTGCAGTTTCAGCCACCGGTCTGGCTCAGGCTCAGGCGCTGGTCAAAGTCGATGGATCGTCGACGGTCTATCCGATTACCGAAGCGGTGGCTGAGGATTTCCAGAAATCCAAGAAAAACAGCATCCGCGTGACGGTCGGAATTTCCGGTACCGGTGGCGGCTTCAAGAAGTTCTGTCGCGGCGAAACCGACGTTTCCGATGCTTCGCGTCCGATTACCAAGAAGGAAATGGAAGATTGCAAGGCCGCCGGAATTGAATACATGGAATTCCCGGTCGCTTACGATGCCCTGACGGTCGTCATCCACCCGAAGAATACTTGGGCCAAGAACATGACGGTGGCCGAGCTCAAGGCCATCTGGGAGCCAGCGGCACAAGGCAAGATCACCAGTTGGAAGCAAGTTAATCCGGCCTGGCCAGATCGTCCTCTGAAGCTCTATGGACCGGGTGCCGATTCGGGTACTTTCGAATATTTCACTGAGGCTATTAACGGAAAATCCAAGGCGACCCGTGGTGACTTCACCGCTTCCGAGGATGACAATGTGCTCGTTCAGGGCGTGTCCCGTGACGTCGGCGGATTGGGGTACTTTGGTTATGCTTACTATGTCGAGAACAAGGACAAGCTTGCTGCGGTGGCGGTAGCTGCTGATCCCGCAAAACCTGGCGTTCTCCCGTCACTGGAAAGCGTAGTAAATGGGACATACCAGCCCCTGGCGCGTCCGATTTTCATCTACGTCAACGCCAAGTCGGCGGACAAGCCCGAAGTCAGGGAGTTTGTCGAGTACTACATGAAGAATGGCGAGAAGCTCACGAAGGAAGTGAAGTACGTGGCGCTACCTGCTAAAGCCTACACCTACAACCTTGAGCACTTCAACAAGCGAGCCAAGGGTACCAAATTTGGTGGTGAGAATAAGGTCGGTGTAACCATCGAAGCCCTGATGAAGATGGAAGCCAAGTAGTTATAGTCGAAATGCATGCTCCCGGAGTGTTTCCGGGGGCATTTTGTTGGTCCTTAGGTTTTATCTTAGGGTTTGTTGGTGAGCTCCAATATAGCGACTTCCGGAAGGCTTGATTTGATGTCCCAACCCAGTGAGCGTTTAAGAAAAAATCCAGCGCGCAACATCAAGGAGCGCATCATTGAAGCGATCCTTTTTCTGGCGGCGTTCGTGTCGGTGTTTACCACCACAGCGATTGTCTACATTCTGGTCGGCGAGTCCTGGTCGTTCTTTCAGCACGTCCCGGTGAGTGATTTTCTATTTGATACGCAATGGACGCCACTTTTTGACGATGCGCATTACGGCATCATGGTCTTGCTCTCGGGAACGATTACCAGTTCGATGGTGGCCCTGCTGGTGGCTATTCCGCTGGGTACGGTGATTGCCATTTACCTGTCCGAGTTTGCGCCCTTCAGTGTGCGTGAAATTGCCAAGCCTTTCCTGGAGTTGCTGGGCGGAATCCCGACGATTCTGTATGGCTACTTTGCGCTGCTTTTTCTCACCCCGTTGCTGCAAAAATTCTTTCCCGAACTGCCCGGCTTTAATCTGCTTTCGGCGGGTATTGTTATGGGGATCATGATTATTCCCTACGTCGCTTCACTTTCCGAAGATGCGATGCGCGCCGTACCCATGGCCCTGCGTGAAGGTTCCTACGCCATGGGCGCGACACGTCTGCAGACTGCGCTGCGGGTGGTGTTCCCTTCGGCCATCTCGGGAATCGCCTCGGCGTATATTCTCGGCGTTTCCCGGGCGGTCGGCGAGACGATGATCCTGGCCGTGGCTGCAGGAATGCAGCCGAATCTGACCTTCAACCCTGCTGAGCCCGGAGCGACGATTACGTCGTTCATTGTGCAGGTCGCGCTCGGTGATCTGCCGCACGGCAGTATTGGTTATCAGACGATTTTTGCAGCCGGCTTGACGCTGATGCTGCTGACGCTGGTCTTCAATCTGATCGGCTATTACATGCGCAAAAAATATCGCGAGGCGTACTGAAATGAATCAACAGGAATTGCAGGAGTTACGTTCGCTGATCGTGGTGCGCAAGCGCTGGGATTTCATGTTCGGCATCCTCGGTATTCTGGCACTGATGATCGGCCTGATGACATTTTGCGCCCTTTTCGCCGATATGGCAGTGAATGGCCTGGGTCGAATCAGCGTTGATTTCATGTTGTCCTTTCCTTCGCGTCGTGCCGCTGATGCCGGGATCCTTTCTGCCTGGGTAGGTTCTATTCTGGTCATGCTGGTCACGGCGTGTGCTGCCGTTCCTCTGGGGGTCGCCGCCGGGGTCTATCTCGAAGAATATGCACCGAAGAACTGGATGACCGACATCATCGAGATCAATGTGACCAATCTGGCCGGCGTGCCGTCGATTATTTATGGCTTGCTGGCACTCGGTCTGTTCGTCTATACCTTCGGCCTGGGGCAAAGCATCCTCACCGCCGGATTGACGCTGGCCTTGCTGATCCTGCCGATCGTGATTGTCGCCACCCGCGAGGCGATCCGCTCGATTCCCCAGATTATCCGTGAGGGCGCGTATGCCTGTGGTGCAACGACGTGGCAGGTGGTCAGTGACCATATCGTGCCGTATTCCAGTGCCGGTATTCTGACTGGAGTGATTATCGGTATGGCGCGGGCCATCGGCGAAACAGCGCCGATCATTACCGTCGGCGCACTGACCTTCATTGCTTTCCTGCCGACAGCACCTTTTGCCGGCGATCCTCCGGCCGGGCTGTTCGACTGGCTCTTCGCTCCCTTTACGGTGATGCCGATTCAGATGTTCAACTGGACCTCGCGTCCGGAGGCAGCCTTCCTGAATAACGCCGCCGCAGCCGGATTCATTCTCGTGGTCATGACCCTGACGATGAATGGACTGGCGATCTGGTTACGCTATCAACTCCGCAAGAATATCAAGTGGTAGGCCATGAACACTCACAACGGTGAATTCAATGATTGAAAACAGCAACAATAGCAACCTTCCTGCACTCAAAGCCGAAGCCAGGGATCTGAGTTTTTTTTACGGGAATTTCCAGGCGCTCAAGAACATCAATATGCCGATTTACGAAGGGAAAGTGACTTCGCTGATCGGGCCGTCGGGGTGTGGAAAGTCGACGTACTTGCGCTGTTTCAACCGGATGCACGATCTCTATCCTGGAAACCGGTACGAGGGAGCGATTGATTTTCATCCTGATCGCACCAATCTGCTCTCGCCAAAAGTGGACCCGATCGAAGTGCGGATGCGCATCAGCATGGTCTTTCAGAAACCCAATCCATTCCCCAAATCCATCTATGAGAACGTGGCCTATGGCTTGCGCGTTCGTGGTGAATCGGCGCGCTCGGTCATTGACGACAAGGTCGAGGCGGCGTTGCGAGGAGCTGCACTGTGGAATGAAGTGAAGGATAGGTTGAAAGAACTGGGCGCCAATCTCTCAGGCGGCCAGCAGCAGCGTCTGTGCATCGCCCGTGCCTTGGCCACGGATCCCGAACTGCTGCTGTTTGACGAGCCGACCTCAGCACTTGACCCTATTGCCACGGCGAGCATCGAAGAATTGATTACCGAGCTGAAGGAAAAGGTCACGATTCTCATCGTCACGCACAATATGCAGCAGGCGGCACGGATTTCGGACTACACAGCGTACATGTACATCGGTGAGATGGTCGAGTTCGGGGTAACTGATCAAATCTTCATCAAGCCAAAGCGCAAGGAAACCGAAGACTATATAACCGGGCGCTTTGGCTAGCGTCCTGCCCCGTAAATTCTGCTATGTTCGGCACGCCCCGCATCCCCGATCACTTTGTCGCGCATCCTCGCCATAGGCACGCTATGGCTGTGGTTCGCTTCGCGCGCTCGGGGCGCGGAGCACGCCTCGGCATTGACGCAAACTTACGGGACAGGACACTTGAGCCAAGCAAAGCAGGTGCTTGACTGATCGGCGGCCGGTTTATACTGGCCGTTTTTCATCGCTTCATAAGTAAGAATTGATGCATTTTATTGACCAGCAGGGCGATGTCTGACTATAATTCGCCCTTTTTACGGGGTGAGCCATGCGCCAAAAGCTAGTCGCCGGTAACTGGAAGATGCACGGTGGTCTGAAGACCAATCTGCAGCTGCTGCAGGACGTCGTTGCTGGCGTGGCTGATCTGCGTGGTGTGGCGGTGGCGGTTTGCGTTCCGTTTCCTTATCTGGCCCAGGCGCAAACGGCTCTGACTGGTACTCCGGTGGCCTGGGGTGCGCAGAATCTGAGCGAGCAGACGCAGGGCGCATTTACCGGTGAAGTCAGTGCGGCCATGCTGCAGGACTTTGCTTGCCGTTATGTGCTGGTCGGGCATTCGGAACGCCGAGCCATTTACGGTGAATCGGATGCTTTGGTCGCTGACAAGTTTGCAGCGGCCTTGGCCAATGGCTTGCGCCCCATTCTGTGTGTCGGCGAAACGCTGGCCCAGCGTGAAGCAGGACAAACGGTTGAAGTGGTTTCCGCGCAAATCGATGCGGTATTGAAGCGCGTCGGTGTGGCAGTATTTTCCAGCGCAGTGGTTGCCTATGAGCCGGTCTGGGCGATTGGGACGGGGCGTACAGCAACTTCCGAACAGGCGCAGGAAGTTCATGCCGCCATCCGTGCCCAGTTTAGCCGCGCCGACGCCAAAGTGGCCGAGGGTCTTCAGATTCTTTACGGTGGCAGTGTCAAGCCGGCGAATGCCAGCGAGCTTTTTGGCATGCCAGATATCGACGGCGGATTGATTGGCGGAGCTTCCCTGGTAGCTTCCGATTTTCTGGCAATTTGTCGCGCTGCAGTTAAATAAAGAGACACTATGGATTATTTGTTTTCTATCATTCTTCTGGTTCACATCCTGGCTGCAGTGGGTGTAATTGGTCTGGTATTGGTTCAGCATGGAAAGGGCGCCGATATGGGCGCGGCTTTTGGAAGTGGTGCCTCGGGTAGTTTGTTTGGCTCCACAGGGTCAGCCAACTTTCTCAGCCGGACAACTGCCGTGCTGGCCGCCGTGTTTTTCGCGACCAGTCTTTCTCTCGCTTATATTGCATCAAACAAGCCAACTTCGACTGGCGGAGTGATGCAAGATGCGGTAAAATCTCAAGCTGTTCCTGCATCGGTTTCCGCTGGTGCAGAAAAGGCTGGAACCCCTGCTGAGTCAGGTTCGAAAGCAAAAGATATTCCGAAGTAAGTAAGTTGCAAGGCAGTGGTTTGACGCTTTTTCCTCAGTCAAGTCATTTGCCTAAATGAGTAGTGCCGACGTGGTGAAATTGGTAGACACGCTATCTTGAGGGGGTAGTGACTTAGGTC
>JBAXHE010000010.1:0-64527 GCA_037139055.1 Betaproteobacteria bacterium
CACCTCCTTCATCATTGTCTCCTATTGATGTGTCCGTCAAAACCGGGTTAACTCAAGCCTCAGTTAATAATCGCCTTGAGATTCTGGACAGCATCCAAAAACGAAGCGGAGAACAGCATCGATGAACGATTCTGTTGACCCGTATGAGTGCATCGGCATCTGCCAACCGGATCCCGACACCGGCCATTGTTCAGGTTGCGGCCGTCCGCTGACCCCCGCTCCGGTAACAGTAGAAACGATCCAGCACCAGGTATCGCCCCCCAAAATCCTCCCCAGCACAAATGACACCCGCACAAAACATTAGCCGTTCCTGATGGCAAATCGAGGCATTTACCCCCTTTTACAATGAACTACCCGTTGTTTTTACAATCTTATATAATCACGTAGGATGTTTGTTTTGCGCTCATCCGGGAAGAGGCTTCTACCGCGATGGCCAAACGTCATTTGAGGGTAAAAATGCCATTGTTCAGGTTTTTTGACGGCACCACTGGGTAACTATGAATCAATCAGATTCAGACATCCGCCACCGTTTGACTATCGCCCGGCTGCCGGCGATGCCCCAGATACTCATCAAAATGATCGAACAATGTCAGACCGAAGAAATCGGAATGACATCATTGGCTCAGCTTGTGTCCAAAGACCCGGGAATGACCAGCAAGATTCTGGGCGTTGCCAACAGTTCCTCTTACCATCGAAGTGGTCGTAAATTCGGTCTTGAGCAGTCACTTATGACGCTAGGCGCCGATATGATCAAAACCATCGTGATCAGCGAGTCAGTCTTCCAGGTATTCAATAATTTTTCTCACGCCAACAGCACCGACCTGCGTGCTTTCTGGAAACATTCTCTTTCCGCAGCGGTGATTGCACGGGCCATTGCCGAGAAGATGGGGTATCCTCACAGCGAAGAAGCCTACCTTGCCGGCCTGTTGCACGATGTCGGCCGTCTGGCCTTGCTGGCGACCGCGCCCAAGGAATATGCCAGTAGCTTTCGCGCGATGGACGACGATGCGCTGTGCGCCAGCGAACAGCAAATGCTCAATATCACCCATCAGGAAGCTGGTGCCTGGCTGATTAAGCGCTGGAATCTCGACTCTTTTCTCTCAGACAGCGTGCTCTATCACCACGAGTCAGCGGCTCGACTGGAAACCGCTCACCCACTTATTCGCATCGTGCTCCTTGCCCATTTGATGAGCGATCAAGGAGAAGAGGATCCTGCAGTCAAGGCAGCAGGCGTTTTGTGTGGCATCAGCGCTGCCGATCTCTCGACCATACGCATCAGCGCAATTTCTCTGGTCAAGCAATCTGCGGATTCTCTTGGCATAGACCTGGATGGCGTTGGCGTCGCTAACGATCAACCCGTCAGCGCCCTAGCCTCTTCGCAGGGTTCTGTTCACCAGCAGTTGTCCGACGAGGTGCGCAATCTGGTGTTGACGGCCGAAGCGGGGCGCTCGTTTTCGCGGCAACAGGGCGAAGCTGGCCTGATTGAGGCGATAGCCCGATCAGCGCGGCTTCTTTTTGACTTTGAGGATGTCGCCATCCTTCTGATGGACGGCGCCGGTCAGAAACTGGTGGGGATACCGCTGGGCGATCACAAGCAACGCCTCAAGGAGTTCTCGATTACCCTCAGCGGTGGCGGTCTGGTCGTTGAATCAGCGCTGCAGCGGCGCCTGGCCTATTTCAGCAGCAATGGTAACCCCCTTGGCGTAGCCGAAGAGCAATTGCTTCGGGTTCTCGGCTGCGAATCACTGGTTTGCCTCCCCTTGGCAACAGCAAAGCGCTGTCAGGGTATCCTGATTGGCGGAGTTGCTAATTTTCAGATACCGGCGCTTCGCTTGCGTGAACGATTCATCAGTTCTTTTGGCGAGCAGGCAGCGACTTCTCTCGAAGCCGCTTTCGCCGACCGGAGTGAAGTTTCTCGTCGAGCGGCCAGCGTCGCTGACGAATTCAAGCAGGCCGCACGCAAAGCGGTTCATGAAGCCAACAATCCACTTTCCATCATCAAGAACTACCTTGGCGTTCTCGACGCCAAGCTGGAGCGACAGCAGCCCGTCCAAGGCGAGCTCTCTATTCTTAATGATGAAATTGATCGGGTGGCCCGGATCATCAAGGACTTTCCCGAGCTGAAACCTTCAACACGCGAGGGCCATACTGAGGTCAATCGCGTGGTACGCGACGTAGTTCGCCTGTTCAGGGATACGGAGTACGTTCCCGCGGCAGTGAAAATCTTTGGCCAGACCCAGGACCAGCCTACAGAAATAGAAGTTCATGCCGATACTATTAAACAGATTCTGATCAATCTGGTCAAGAATGCCATTGAGGCGATGCCGTTGGGAGGCGAAATCAAGATCATGAATTGTGGCCAGGTCAACCGCGATGGCCGCCTTTATGTCGAACTCCGCGTCATCGACTCTGGGCCTGGCATCCCCGCAGAGATACTTGACAAGATATTCTCTCCACTGATGAGCACTAAGGGTGGTGAACATCAAGGCCTTGGCCTAAACATTGTACAAGGCCTGGTCAAGAAATCCGACGGATTAATTAGCTGTCGCAGCAGCAACGTGGGAGCAGCGTTTGAAATACTGTTCCCCGCCAGAAGACAAACCGAGTCTGAACTTAAATCATGACGGATACGATCACTTCCCGCGCTTCTGGCCTGCCCGGTTTTTCCCTGGGAGAAACACCTCCACCCAACGTGTTCAGAGTCGATACGCCTCCACGTCTTTTACTTGTCGACGATGAGCCCATGCTCTTGAGCAGTCTCTGTGCCCTGCTCGACGGGAAAGGTTATCAACAATTCACGGCCACACGTGGTAGCGAAGCTGTTGATCATCTGAACAAACAGCAGTTTGATTTGGTCCTTCTTGATTTGCGCTTACCTGACTTCGGCGGTCATGAAATTATGGATTTCATGAATTCGAAGGGGATTGATTCGAAAGTCATCATTCTCAGCGGTGACACCGGAATCGAAGCCGCCATTGGCGCTCTCAAGCGAGGCGCTTATGATTATCTGCGTAAGCCCTATACCCGTGAAGAACTGTACAAGACCGTCGATAATGCCTTGGAACAGCAACGGCTTGAGAAAGACAATAGGCGTATTGCCTGGCAGCTGGAGTGTTCTGAAAAACTCTACCGCTACCTGGTCGACAGTTCTCCCGATATTATTTACACCCTCGATCAGGAAGGCCGTTTCACCTTTCTTAACGATCGCGCGTTGCAGTTGCTTGGTTTTCCCCCAGATGATCTGCTCGGTAAGCACTATTCCGAGCTGGTGCATGAAGAGGATATCGAACGCGCCCATTATGTTTTCAACGAGCGCCGCGTCGGTGATCGGGCCTCACGAAATATTGAGTTGCGCCTGAAATGTCTGCGCGGTAACGAGCAGGACCGTGTCTTTGAAAACACCTTGATGACCATTTCTTTCAATTCGATGGGAATGTATGCCATCGATAACGAGCCTGCCAGACGTCAATTTTTTGGCACCTATGGTGTCGCCCGCGACATCACGGAACGCAAACGC
Organism: Betaproteobacteria bacterium; assembly: GCA_037139055.1. Classification (GTDB taxonomy): domain Bacteria; phylum Pseudomonadota; class Gammaproteobacteria; order Burkholderiales; family Rhodocyclaceae; genus Propionivibrio. Next base: position 3,518 of record JBAXHE010000010.1, read on the forward strand.
GCAGAAGAGCTGATTTCTTACCAAGCTTATCATGACATTCTGACCGATTTGCCCAATCGCATTCTTTTCAAGGACCGCCTCGGACTGGCTCTGATTCAGTCGAAACGCAATGAATCCAGCCTGGCTGTTATGTTCATCGATCTGGATCGTTTCAAATGGGTCAACGACACCCTTGGTCACGTCAAGGGCGATGAGATGTTGCAGAACGTTTCTTTCCGTCTGAAAGAATGCCTGCGCCGAGGAGACACCTTGGCCAGGCTGGGCGGCGACGAATTCACCGTGGTCTTGCCGGAGTTGCATGACCGTAAGGATGCTGAAGTCATCGCTGAAAAATTTCTCGAGTCATTGAGCAAACCATTTTTCCTCGATGGCAACGAAGTTTTCATTTCTGCAAGCATCGGCATTTCTGTCTATCCCGCGGACGGTCCTTCGATTGAAGAACTGCTGCGACACGCTGATATCGCTATGTATCAAGTTAAATCCCAGGGCAAAAACGGCTACAGTTTTTATGCCGATTCAATGCTTGACTCCTCGTATCAGAAAATTGAGCTAGACACTGGTCTTCGCCACGCCCTCGATCACGATGAGCTGGAAATGTACTACCAGCCGCAAGTGGATGCCATCAGCGGAGAGATCATTGGCGTTGAAGGTCTGATGCGCTGGAATCATCCCGAGCGGGGATTGTTGAGCGCAGGTGAATTCCTGCCGTTTGCCGAAGAAAACGGCCTGATGATTCCGATCAGTGACTGGATGCTCGGCGCGCTGTGCCGCGATATTCTTTTGCTCAATTCCAAGGGCGGGGAGCAAATCCTCTTTTCATTGAACATTTCGCCTCAGTATCTTGAGCGCGATGATTTCTTTGAAAAACTGCGTTCAACCCTTACGCATTACGGGGTTTCGCCTTCGCAGATCGAAGTGGAGATCACCGAAAATATCTGCATCCGCAATCCACAGTACGCCACCGAGCAACTCAACAAGCTTTGCCAGATTGGCGTCAGTGTTGCTATCGACGACTTTGGCACGGGTTATTCGTCGCTCTCGTATTTACATCGTTTCCCGGTGCAAAAAATCAAGATCGACCAATCCTTCGTCAAGGAAATTCAGCGCGATGATGGCCATTTCCCGGTCATTCTGGCGATCATTTCCATCGCTCGTGGACTGGGTCTGAGGATTGTTGCTGAAGGCGTCGAGACCCTCACGCAATTGCAGTATCTCCAGCAGGCGGGGTGCACGACCATCCAAGGGTATTACTACTACCAGCCGCTTTCATGCAGCCAGTTGATTGATGCCATCAATGTTAAGCAAACCGAAAGCGCCTGAGTCAAGGCGAGTTACGGTAGCGGCAAAGCGTACGGCCCGCCAGAATGCAGCACGGTTTCCACCAGTTTGACCCAGTAACTGATGCCTATTGGCAAGATACTGTCGTTAAAATCGTAATGTGGATTGTGTAGCGTACACCCGCCGGACCCCGGTCCGTTCCCCAGCCAAACGTAGCATCCCGGTTTTTTTTGCAACATGTACGAGAAATCTTCAGCGCCCATTGAGGGGAGTTCATCGCAGCGTATTTTTTCGCCTCCCAGCAGTGAGACTGCTGCCTGCATGCACATCCCGGTTTCAGCCACACTATTGACCGTAGGCGGATAGCGTAAATCAAACCGGGTCACGATTTCTGCGCCGAAAGTTTGAGCAATCCCCTCGCACAGTCTATTCACTGCTCGTTCTACTTGTTCCTGGATTTCTGGCTTGAACGTCCGTATCGTCCCGCGCAGTACAGCCTCCTCCGGGATAACATTCACCGCGGCTCCACCATGAATTTGCGTCACACTGACTACCGCCGCTTCACACGGGTGCAAATTGCGGGCTACCACTGTTTGTAGCGCCAGTACCAGGTGGCTAGCCACCAGTAGCGTATCAACGCCCTGATGGGGCATCGCGGCATGGCACCCCTGGCCGTGAATCAATATCTCAAAGGCACAGGTCCCAGCCATCACCGGACCACTGCGGATGGCCATTTCACCAACTGGCAGTCCGGGCCAGTTGTGCAGACCAAAAACGGCATCCATCGGGAATTGCTCGAACAGCCCCTCCGTGATCATGACGGCGGCGCCACCCTCAGACTCTTCTGCCGGTTGAAAAATGAAATATACCGTCCCTTCAAAATCCAATGTGCTGCAGTTTTCGGCCATGTATCTTGCCGCCCCAAGCAGCATGGCGGTGTGCCCATCATGGCCACAGGCATGCATCTGACCTTTATTCATCGAGCGATGCGCGAAATCATTCATTTCATCGAGTGGCAAGGCATCGAGGTCAGCACGTAAACCAATGGACTGCCCTGCCCCCCCTTTACGCAACACCCCGACGACTCCCGTTTTCGCCAGCCCTCGATGGACTTCCAGTCCATACGACGCCAGCTCACGCGCCACAATCTCGGCGGTCCTGTTTTCATTGAAGGCCAGCTCGGGGTTGGCATGTATATCTCGCCGGATGGCGACCATATCGGAAACGAAAGGGATATCGAAAAGACTCATCGCAGTAGTTCATCCAACGGTATTGATCGTTAATTCAAAGCCAACTTGCCCGAGCAGGGCTCGTTCCGGTATTCTCACAGTCATGCATATCGTCATCATCAGCGGTCTCTCGGGTTCTGGCAAGTCAATCGCGCTCAACATGCTTGAAGACGCGGCGTATTTCTGTGTCGACAATCTCCCTTCGCCGTTGTTGCAACATCTTATCGACCAACTGAGTCAGCAAGGTTATGACAAGGTTGCCGTGGCCATTGATATCCGTGGTGGAGATAGTCTGGCGATGCTGCCGCAACAACTTTCGGAATTACGCGCCAGAAAGCTCGAGTTCCAGTTTCTTTTTCTCGATACCAAAACCGAAACCATACTCAAGCGCTTTTCCGAAACTCGTCGACGCCACCCGCTGGCCGATAGTCAGCACACACTGACTGAAGCCATTGCGGAAGAACGGACGCGTCTGGCCAGCCTGGCCGAACTCGGCCATCATATCGACACCAGTGATCTCAAGCCTAACGCCCTGCGCCACTGGATCCGGCAGTTCATTACTGCCGAATCTGCGCAAGGTCTCACCCTGCTTTTTGAGTCCTTTGGTTTCAAGCATGGTGTTCCCCTCGACGCCGAGCTGGTTTTCGATGTGCGTTGCCTACCCAACCCTCATTACGAAACGGCACTTCGACCGCTGACCGGACGGGATCTGTCAGTAATTTCCTTTCTTGAAGCTGAAGCCGAAGTCCTGCGCATGCGTGATGACATTGCACGCTTTGTTGACACCTGGCTGCCTTGTTACGTTCGCGACAATCGAAGCTATCTTACGGTTGGGATTGGCTGCACCGGCGGCCAGCACCGCTCAGTGTATTTTGCTGAATGGTTGGGGTGTCATTTTCAGGACAAGGCGCGTGTTCTGGTTCGTCATCGCGAGCTTCCTCCTCCCCCGACTGGCGAATAGACATGCCGTGGCTCAAGTTGTTTCGTTACGGCGACTGGCTCGTAATATGTATTGGCCTAGTGTTTTCGATCACATCTTTTCCCTTAATCTGGCGGGGTGGCATTGCCGAAAAAGCCCAGATAAAGCGAGGTGGCGAAGTTTTCGGTGAATTTGATCTTTCAAGAAGTCGTCAAATTGAAGTTCCTGGTCCGCTCGGGGTCACCACTATCGCCGTCGATCGGAACCGTGTGCGTGTGGTTTCTGATCCTGGTTTTCATCAGTATTGCGTTCGCCAGGGCTGGCTGCAGCATGCCGGTGAAATCGCCATTTGTGCGCCCAATCAGGTGAGTGTGCAGGTGATTGGCACTAAAGAGTCCTATGACTCGCTTAGTTACTAAGCTAATCACCACCCCCGAGGATCATCGCGTCGCCCAGCTGGCAGCCGCAGCTATTGCTTTGGCGCTGGTCGACGCGGCGATTCCTCTTCCGCTTCCTGGGGTTAAGCCGGGACTATCGAACATCGTGACACTGATTGTACTGGCCCGTTATGGGTGGTCAGTGGCAGCCTGGGTCACCGGACTCCGCGTCATCGCCGGCGGGCTGCTGCTCGGACAGTTTCTTTCTCCGGGTTTTTTCATGAGCCTGGCCGGTGCCTTATCCAGCCTGTGCGTGCTGTCCTTGGCCATACGTTTACCCGAGCGCTGGTTCGGCCCGATCAGCTGGAGCATCCTTGGGGCCTTCGCACATATCGGTGGGCAACTACTCCTGGCTCGACTGTGGCTGATCCCGCATAACGGATTGTTCTATCTTGTACCGGTATTCTCCTCTGCTGCATTAGCTTTCGGTATCATCAACGGTCTGATCGCTGCGCGTCTCATTACAGAGCCCGCAAATTCACCTTGATACGCTTCCGGGGATTGAAATGAGCAAAAGAATTTGCCTGGCTTTTACTGGCGCCTCTGGCATGCCGTACGGTATCCGTTTACTCGAATGTCTTCTGGCCTCGGGATGCCACGTCCAACTGCTGTATTCGCAAGTTGCGCCGATTGTCGCTCGGCAGGAAATGAACTTGGAATTACCGGCTCGATCGGCTGATGCCCAGACTTATTTTCGTCAGCGCTTTGCGGAACTCCCTGGTGTTCTCGATGTTTATGGCCGTGAAGAGTGGTTTGCCCCGGTCGCCAGTGGATCGAATCCGCCCGACGCCATGGTCGTGTGCCCATGCACCATGGGCACCCTGGCCTCGATTGCCCAGGGACTGGCTAGCAATCTTCTTGAACGTGCGGCCGATGTGATGCTCAAGGAAAGCCGCAAGCTGATCTTGGTTCCACGTGAAACGCCCTTCTCGGCTATCCACCTTGAAAACATGCTGCGTTTGGCACGTGCCGGGGCCATCATTCTTCCACCCAATCCCGGCTTTTATCACCATCCACAAAGTGTCGAAGATTTAGTGGATTTTGTCGTCGCCCGTATTCTCGATCAACTCTCCGTTGCGCATACGCTGATGGCGCGCTGGGGTGAAAGCGAATAGAAATTCCTGCGCTTCTCTCTCAGAAGGTATCCCAGGCAAATTTGACGATCAGGGCGCTGACTACCGCCAGAAATACCCGCCGCACAAATCCACTGCCATGCCGGAAGGCCAGATGCGTTCCAATCACCGAGCCGAGCACATTACCGCAGGCCATGACGACGGCGGCCAGAGGCAAATAAAAACCATTGGGGACAAAATAACTGATGGCTGCAAGGTTGGTTGCTACGTTGACCACCTTGGATGCCGCTGAGGCGTGCAGGAAATCGAAGCCGAAAAAACGGATAAACAGGAAGATCAGGAAACTTCCGGCGCCCGGGCCGAAGAATCCGTCATAAAATCCGATCACACCACCAAGAATTAGGGCATAGAGGAGTTCTCTGTGGCCTCCGTGCTGGGGCCGATGAATCGTGCCAAAGTCCTTGCGCCAGAAGGTATACGCCGCTGATCCAATCAATAGAATAAGGATCATCGGACGAAGAAAATCGCGCGGAATCCAGGCCACGGCCATCGCACCGAGGTAAGAAAAGGCAAATGCCGATAGCGCCGCCGGCAAGGTGCTTCGCCACGGCATGTTGACCCGCCGCATATAGCGCCAGGCGGCGTTGCTGGTACCAAAAACACTGGCGATTTTATTGGTCCCGAAGAGCGTCGCCGGGAGTTCTTTCGGTAAGGTCGTGAACAACGCGGGGATATTGATCAAGCCCCCACCTCCGACCATGGAATCGATCAAGCCAGCGAACACTGAAGTGCCCGCCAAAATCATCAACAGAGAATAGTCAGGGCTCACCGTTTATTTCCCGATGCAAAAACGGCCAAAAATCTCACCCAGCAAATCGTCGGCGGAAAATTCTCCAGTAATGGCGGTCAATGCGACTTGCGCCACACGTAATTCCTCGGCAAATAGCTCAAGTTGCGGCAGTCTGGCCCGGGCACAGGCAACGTGCTCTCGAGCCTCTTTAAGAGCGTGCAAATGGCGTTCGCGGGCAATAAACACATCTTCTGCCGGATGCCAGCCGGCAATCTTTAATAGTTCCTGGCGCAATAACTCAATCCCCTCTCCGCGCTTAGCCGAGAGCGAAATAGACACGCCAGAAGCCTCGTCGTGGCGCGCGGCCTCTTTGCCGGCCAGATCGATCTTGTTAAATACCGTCAGACATGGCAATTGGGCGGGCAACTGCGCGATGATCGCCTGATCCGCCGCATTCACGCCGCTGCGTGCGTCGACCAAAAGAATCAGGACATCGGCTCGCTCAATTTCCCGCCAAGTCCGGAGAATTCCGATTTTCTCGACTTCGTCGTCAGTTTCGCGCAAACCGGCAGTATCGATAACATGCAGCGGAACGCCCTGAATCTGCAGCGTACCGCGCACCACATCGCGGGTCGTCCCAGCAACCGCGGTGACGATGGCCAGTTCATCTCCGGCCAGACGGTTAAGCAGACTCGATTTTCCGACATTCGGCTGCCCGGCGATGACGATGTGCAAGCCGCTCTGAAGGAGCTTGCCTTGGCTGGCACGGTCAAAAACGGCATCGAGTTTGCTCTGGATTCGATCGAGACGGCCAAAGGCATCAGCAGCCTGCAGGAAATCAACTTCCTCTTCGGGAAAATCCAGAGTCGCTTCGACCAGCGCGCGCAGCTCGATCAGCTGTTCGACCAGTCCATTAATCTCGTGTGAAAATTCGCCTTGAAGTGAGCGGACCGCACTACGTGCGGCGGCGGCCGTGGTCGCTTCAATCAGATCAATTACCGCCTCGGCTTGCGCCAAATCCAGTTTTCCATTGAGGTAAGCACGGCGGGTGAACTCACCGGGTTCAGCCAAGCGAGCGCCGATTTCAAGGCAGCGTGCCAGAAGCATTTGCAAGACTACCGGGCCACCGTGGCCCTGCAGTTCGAGTACATCTTCGCCGGTGAATGAATGCGGCGCAGGGAAATGTAGTGCCAAGCCAGTATCAATGACCTGACCTGAAGAATCACGGAATGGAGTAAGAGTAGCTAGCCGCGGAGACAGGGGCTTGCAGCCAAGTTCCTGGGCAAACGCCTGCAGGTGATTACCGGACACACGGACAACCCCCACGCCGCCACGCCCTGAAGGCGTGGCAATCGCGACAATGGTCTTAGTGCTTGGCGTCGTTGGTGGCTTTTCCGCCATTTTCGATCATCCGGGTGATCTGCCATTGTTGAGCAATCGACAGAATATTATTCACCACCCAGTACAGCACCAGACCTGAAGGGAAGGAAAAGAACATGAAGCCGAAGATAAAGGGCATCAACATCATCACTTTAGCCTGGATTGGATCAGGCGGTGTCGGATTGAGCTTGGTTTGTATCATCATGGTGATCACCATGATGATCGGTAGCGGACCCACCGGGATATTGATCAAGGGAATTACGCCGAACAACGAGTCCGGAACGGACAAGTCGGTAATCCAGAGTAGCCATGGCGCGCCACGCATCTCGACGGCGCCGAGCAATGCCCAGTAGAGCGCAATAAAGACCGGGATCTGCACGACAATCGGCAAACAGCCACCGAGAGGATTGATTTTCTCAGTCTTGTAGAGATTCATCATCTCGGTATTCAGTTTCTGCTTGTCGTCGCCGTAGCGTTCTTTCAACGCCGTCATTCTTGGGGTCACGGTACGCATCTTGGCCATCGACTTATAGCTGGCGGCGGACAACGGGAAGAAGATCAACTTGATGCCAATGGTCAGCAGAACAATCGCCCAGCCCCAGTTTCCGACGAACTGGTGAATGACATCGAGGCACCAGAAAATCGGGGCAGCAACGATGGTCAGCCAGCCGTAGTCAACCACCAGGGGCAGTCCTTTGGCGCCAATTCCGCCGTCAACAACCGGTTTCGCCAACTGTTCGAGGGCGCTCTGAATCTGCGGACCCGCATAAAGCGAAACGGACTGATTTATTTTGCTGCCAGGAGCAGCCGCGGGGATAGGAACAATGACGCCTGCTGATACGGTCATCGGGTTGCTTCCATCCTGTTTGCGGATGAAAAACTCGCGCGGCACACTTTCCGCAGGAACCCAAGCCGAAACGAAGTAATGCTGCACCATGCCGACCCAGCCGTTATCAGCCTTCTGGGAGAATTTCGCCTTGCCCTTTTCGACGTCGCTGAACTCGACCTTCTGGAATTTTTCCTGCTCGGTATAGATTGCGGGGCCGGTAAAAGTACTGACCATGCTATTTTCACCATCAGGCGTGACGTTATCACGCTGAAGCTGGTAGTACGCATGCGCCAGAATTTCTTTCTGACTGCCGTTGTCGATTTCGTAGCCGACGTTGATCAAGTAGCTTCCACGCGTAAAGGTATAAAGCTTGCTGACCTTCACACCATTGACCGACGGAGCTTCAAGTCGTAGCTGCAAGGTATTGGCGTCTGGGCCAAGCTCGCGATTTCCACGGGCAACTGAGAAAACGGTTTTGTGATTCGGCAAACCCTCGCCAATTAGACCGCTTTGCGCAAGATAATGGTGCTTATCTTCAAACAGCAAGAACGAACTGCTCTTTGCCACCGACGCTTTATAGTTGTTCAGCGCCAATTTGACTATGTCACCGCCTTGAACTGAAATGTCCGCGACAAACAGGTCCGTTTTAACCGTAACCATTTCACCCTTGGGCGCTGCCGCAATGGCACTCAATGGCGGAATAGCCGGTGATGACGCCAAAGCCGGAACGCCACTTTGCGGTATCGACGGAACCGGTAGCGGTGAATTATTTGCCTGTACAGGCATAGCCTGTTGCACAGCAACTTGAGGTTGGTTATGTTTTTGCCAGGCATCCCATAGAAGGAAAAGGGAGGTAGCAAAAACAATGAGAAGAATCAGGCGTCGGTTATCCATGAAAAGCCTATACGATGTAGTGATCAGGGAACAGGGTCAAAGCCACCGGAATTCCAAGGGTGGCAGCGGAAAATACGTTTCAGGCCAAGGCGTAATCCTTTGAATGCACCGTATTTTGTCACAGCCTCGGCGGTGTACTCTGAACACGTTGGTAAAAAGCGGCAACGAGGGCCTAACATGGGGCTTATCCCATACTGGTAAAAACGAATTAGTACCTGTATCAGCGTTTTCATCGTTTCATTTTTCAGGTGAAATCATTCGTCCCAGCAGCCCTTGAATTTCACTCGCCAGAACTCGCCGATCAAGCAGCTGTGGTTTATTCGCCAGTCTCACAATCAGGTCGCGGGAGGGTAAACTGCTGCGCAATATGCGAAAGCGCTCCCGAACCAGTCTGCGTAACAAATTTCTATCGACCGAGCGTCGCAGCAAGCGTTTCGCTACCACAACACCTAGACGTGCCCCGAGTTCACTACCTTCGGAACGAAGGCGGTAATGTAACAGGAAATGCGTACTCTTAATTGCCTTCCTGAAACCAAAAACGGATGAAAATTCATCCGTTTTTGTCAGTCGGTAATTCTTAGGGAATGCTTCGGAAGGAATAATGCTCTCCCGTTTTTCTATAGCGTTCAAACAGCCAGGCGATGTCTGCCCTTGGCTCGTCGTGCACGAATCACGGCGCGCCCACCTCGGGTTGCCATGCGGACAAGAAAGCCGTGGGTACGTTTCCGGCGGATAACCGACGGTTGATATGTGCGTTTCATGATTAAACCCTTGATGTCAGTGCAAAGTAAACGCGCTATTAGACATTGTCAACGTGATGCTTGTCAAGCTTAAAATATACGAACAGCTGTGGATAACTTTCACCTGCCGGGTTAGAATCACAGTCTTAAGCGTACGCACTTCTTGCCGAATAGGCAGATGTATCTATGGACGGCAATAATGACTACTTCCTAAGACATCCTGTTTGCGCGATTTTTTTCTCAATACCAAGATCGAAAACGCAACTGCGCGATCTATCTTGTTGTAATTCAATGGAATTGTAAAACTTATTAATGAGTAGTTTCTGGACTTCCTGTCTGAGCAAGTTCGAACAAGAACTTCCTCCACAACAATTTAATACCTGGATACGCCCCCTTCGTTTAGAAGGCGAGGATGATTTGGTTAACGGATTGCGTGTTCTTGCGCCTAATGGTTTCATTCTCAAGTGGGTCAAGGAACGTTACCTGTCGCGTATAGAGGAACTTGGAAATGCTTATTTCTCTTCCCCTATAAGCGTTTCACTGATGCTCGGTGAACGCCAGACAGTGCCTGTCAATCAAAATAAGCCCACTGTTACTACCCCACAGCACAACACGGAAAAAACTTCTGTAACGAATAGCAGTTTTCCTTCCGAACGCATCACCGCTAAAAATCGCTCACTTTCCCTTTATGAGAAAACGCGACTAATACCTGGCTTTACCTTTGATAATCTTATTGTTGGCAAAGCGAATGATTTGGCCCGCGCAGCTTCTGTCCAGGTCGCAATCAATCCTGGCGGCACGGCTTATAACCCGATGTTCATTTATGGTGGCGCCGGTTTGGGCAAGACCCATCTAATTCACGCCATTGGTAACCAAATACTGACTGAGAACCCGGATAAGATCGTTCGCTATGTACACGCCGAAGATTATTATTCCGATGTGGTACGCGCCTATCAAACCAAGTCATTTGATGCCTTCAAGCGCTACTACCGATCGCTCGATGTGCTACTGCTCGATGATGTTCAGTTTTTTAATGGGAAGAACCGTACTCAGGAAGAATTTTTCTTTGTTTTTAACGCATTAATCGAGGCTAAGAAACAGATAGTCATCAGTTGTGATACTTATCCAAAAGATATCAATGGGTTGGAAGATCGCCTGATTACTCGCTTTGACTGGGGTCTGACAGTGCAGATTGAACCCCCGGAAATCGAGATGCGTGTTGCCATCCTGAAGAAAAAAGCAGAAGCCGAAGGTATTTCGCTCGACGACGAGGTCTCGTTCTACATCGCCAAACACCTTCGTTCCAATGTACGGGAACTTGAAGGTGCCCTGAAAAAGGTTCTTGCTTACGCCTCGTTTCATGGTAAAAAAATTGATCTTGAACTAGCCAAAGATTCTCTAAAAGACTTGGTCGGTGCTGTTAATCGTCAAATAACCGTTGATAACATTCAAAAAACTGTTGCTGACTACTTCAAGCTTAAAGTCGCAGACCTATTTTCCAGCAAGCGTACGCGACAAATCGTTCGTCCACGTCAAATTGCTATGTGGCTGGCTAAAAATCTGACTTCGCAAAGTTATCCTTCCATTGGCGATGCTTTTGGCGGGAGGGATCATACGACGGTACTGCATGCGGTGCGTACGATCGAAAGCCTGCGTAGCAAAGATAATGAATTGAACCATGATGTGCACGTGCTTTTGCAGGTGCTAAAAGGTTAGTTTTTATATGTATAAGTACGCTTGTGAACTGTGTGTAATTTGTTGATAAACCTTGTTTTTTGTGGATATTGAAAAGTTATTCTTTTTTATCCACAACTGAATACAGAGTTTACACTGTACTTAATTTTGGTAATAACTATCTGTAATTTATACGTAATATTTTGTTATCCACAGATTTGACCTTGATATTATCTTTATAGGGTTTATATATATGCTTCTTATTAAAACTCAACGTGATTTGTTACTGGCTCCCTTACAGTCAGTTTCAGGAATAGTTGAAAAGAGACATACCTTACCTATTCTTTCTAACGTCCTGCTGGAGAAGAAAGGGGAAACGTTAACCCTTTTGGCCACGGACATTGAAATTCAAATTACAACATCGACGTCCGGAGCTACGACGGGTGGCGATGGGGCAATTACTGTTGGAGCTAAAAAGCTTCAAGACATTCTGCGTTCATTGCCGGAAGATTCAGAAGTCAGCCTGACCCTCGACGATAAGCGTTTGCAGGTCAAGGCAGGTAAGAGCCGCTTTACCTTGCAGACATTACCTGCAGAAGATTTTCCACGTATGGCACTGACTGATGGTGATGTGAAGACCATTACAGTCACCCAGAAGCAGTTCCGTCATCTTCTGGTTCAAACCCAATTTTCGATGGCTGCACAGGATGTGCGTTATTATCTGAATGGTTTGATGCTTCTAGTCGACGGAAGTGAGCTGCGTGCAGTAGCGACCGATGGGCATCGTTTGGCGTATGCCAGCATGCCTTTGGAGGCTGGAACGGAACTAGCACGGCAAGAATTGATTCTTCCTCGTAAAACAGTCATCGAATTGAATCGCCTGCTTTCTGATTCTGATGAGCCACTAATTATTCAGTTAGCATCTAATCAGATCCGCTTCCAGTTTGGTCAGATCAATCTGGTTTCGAAGCTTATTGATGGAAAATTTCCCGACTATGAGCGAGTGATTCCGGCCACACTCAAAAATATTGTCTCACTCAATCGTATTGCTCTTCTTCAGTCTATGGTCAGAGCGGCCATTTTGACCAATGAGAAGTTCCGCGGAGTACGCATGGTGCTTTCGGCCGGCAGCCTGAAGATCATGGCCGCTAATGCGGAGCAGGAAGAGGCTCAGGAAGAACTTGAGGTGGTGTATAGCGGTGATCCGATTGATGTTGGTTTCAATGTGGGCTATCTACTCGATGTACTGAATAACTCAAACGTTGAAATGGTTGAGTGGGGATTTAATGATGCCAGTTCAAGTGCGTTGCTCACCATCCCAGGGAATGAAAGATTCAAGTATGTCGTCATGCCGATGCGCATCTAAGTACTAAAACGGTTATTGCAGAAGTTGTTTCACGTGGAACAGAAATTGGAAAATTCATGATTGAAGAGAACGGCCAGTCAGCCGCTTACGATGAATCGAGTATTCAGCAGCTTGAGGGACTAGAGGCTGTACGCAAGCGTCCGGGCATGTACATTGGTGATACCTCCGACGGTACAGGTTTGCACCACATGGTGTTTGAAGTCGTCGATAACGCCATTGACGAAGCATTGGCCGGGCATTGTGACGATATTGTAATTACCATTCATGCGGATAATTCAATTTCCGTAACGGATAATGGTCGAGGTATCCCCACAGGGGTCAAGTTTGACGACAAGCATGAACCCAAGCGTTCAGCAGCAGAAATTGTCATGTGTGTTCTGCATGCTGGCGGAAAGTTTAATCAGAATTCCTACAAAGTTTCCGGTGGTCTTCATGGTGTCGGGGTCTCTTGCGTCAATGCATTATCAAAGTGGCTACGGTTGACGATTCGCCGCGACGGAAAAAAATACCTTCTCGAGTTCAATCGCGGTGCGGCTGTTGATCGAATCATTGAAATCCAGAATGGCGTGGAAGTTTCACCTCTTCGTGTTGTCGGAAGCACGGAGCGCCGCGGCACCGAAGTACACTTCATGGCCGATGAGGAAATCTTCGGTCAGGTCGAGTTCCATTACGAGATTATCGCCAAGCGTTTGAGAGAACTTTCGTTTCTCAATAACGGAGTAAAGATTCGCTTGCTCGACCAACGCACTGGCAAGGAAGAGGATTTTGCATTTCTTGGCGGTGTTAAAGGCTTTGTCGAGTACATCAACCGCTCGAAATCAGTTCTGCATCCCAATGTATTCTTCTCTACCGGTGAGTCGGCTATACCCAATGGCGCCATCAGTGTTGAGGTAGCCATGCAGTGGAATGACACCTACGCCGAGCAGGTGCTGTGCTTTACCAATAATATTCCTCAGTCGGATGGTGGTACGCACATGACCGGTCTGCGCGCGGCCATGACTCGGGTCATCAACAAGTACATCGAAGAGCATGAAATCGCCAAAAAGGCGAAAGTCGACATTACCGGTGACGACATGCGCGAAGGACTAGCCTGCGTCTTGTCGGTCAAAATGCCCGATCCAAAATTTGCTTCTCAGACCAAGATGAAATTGGTGTCGTCTGAAGCCCGACCCGCAGTCGAGGAAGTCGTTGCGGCTCGCTTGACAGAGTATTTACAGGAGCGTCCCCTCGACGCAAAAGTCATTACGGGAAAAATCGTTGAAGCAGCACGTGCGCGTGATGCCGCACGAAAGGCGCGCGAAATGACCCGGCGCAAGGGACTTCTCGATGGCGTGGGTTTGCCAGGTAAGCTCGCCGATTGCCAAGAAAAGGACCCTGCACTCTGCGAACTCTATCTGGTTGAGGGTGATTCAGCCGGCGGTTCGGCCAAGCAAGGGCGTGATCGTAAGTTTCAGGCCATCCTGCCGCTCAAAGGTAAGATCCTTAACGTAGAAAAGGCACGCTTTGACAAGCTGATCTCCTCGCAGGAAATCGTAACCCTGATCACAGCTTTGGGAACGGGAATCGGCAAGGACGAATACAAGCCGGAAAAACTTCGTTATCACCGCTTGATCATCATGACCGATGCAGACGTTGACGGCGCGCACATCCGGACGCTGCTGTTGACCTTCTTTTATCGGCAAATGCCTGAGCTGGTTGAGGGTGGACATATCTACATTGCCCAGCCACCGTTATACAAGATCAAACATGGAAAGACTGAACGCTACATCAAGGATGATCAGGCACTCAATCAGTATCTCCTGGCGCTGGCGCTGGAAGAGGCGGTGCTGGTCCCGAGAATTGGTGCTCAGGATATATCTGGACCGGCTTTGGAAGCGTTGGCGCGCGAATATTTGCTCGCCGAGGCGGTCATTAACCGCTTGTCGCATCTGATCAATCCGGAAGTACTGCATGCCCTGATCGATGCTAATTTAACAATACAACTCGAAAATGAAGAGCTCGCACAGGAAAGCGCGCAAGCCTTGATGAAAGTCATCGGACACAAAATTGGCGTTCAGATTTTCGCCCGATACGATGAAGCCCATGAGCGCTGGCAGTTGCGACTTGAGAAAATGCATCATGGAAACCTCAAGGTCGGCGTCATTGACGACGATCTATTGGTGAGCGGTGACTATGCGCAACTGCGTAAAACGGCAGAAATACTTGCTGACCTGTATGGACCTGGGGCTACAGTATCCCGGGGTGAAAAGAAACAGCCAGTGAACAGCTTCGCTGAAACGATGCGCTGGTTGCTGAATGAAGTCGAACGCGGTGTGAGCAAGCAGCGCTATAAAGGTCTGGGCGAAATGAATCCGGATCAGCTTTGGGAAACAACTATGGATCCCAAGGTACGGCGTCTGCTTCGCGTCCAGATCGAGGATGCGATTGGAGCGGATGAAATCTTTACCACACTGATGGGCGAACTGGTTGAGCCAAGACGAAACTTCATTGAAACCAATGCGTTGGCAGCACGTAACATTGACGTTTAGGCGTTTCACTGATTGAAGGTGAATGAGGCCCCGAGTGAGCTCGGGGCCTCTTCCATTTGGAGGCAGCATGCAACTTGAGAGATTGCTCAGATCACAGGGCTTTGGTAGTCGGCCAGAATGCAGACGACTCATTCTGGCAGGTGGTGTCAGTATCAATGGAACAGTCTGCGAGGATCCCTTGGCAGAGTTTGAACCCATCGACCTGACATTCATGGTCGATGGAGTCGAATGGAAATATCGGGAGAATGCCTATATCCTCTTGAATAAACCGGCGAATTTCGAATGTTCGCATAAACCGAAATTTCACCCCAGTGTCTATTCACTGCTTCCGCCACAACTGATTGTCCGTGGCGTTCAGGCGGTAGGACGTCTTGACGAGGATACGACGGGCTTACTGCTATTCTCTGACGACGGACAGTTCATACATACATACACCTCACCGAAAAAGAAAGTTCCTAAGGTCTACGATGTTGTCACCAAGCATCCGCTTGCTGAAAACCAGATCGAAAGTCTCCTCAAAGGCGTGGTACTCAACGACGAACCTGAGCCCATATCAGCAGCAGCCTGCGAATGTCATGCGGAAAACCTGTTACGAATGACGGTGACCGAGGGAAAATATCATCTCGTTAAGCGGATGGTCGCTGCCGCCGGAAATCGTGTCGAACACTTGAATCGTGTGGCAGTCGGAGGCTTGGGCTTGCCAGGTGATTTGGCCGAAGGTGCCTGGCGTTGGCTCGACAAGGGCGATCTGGAGCATCTGGCGGGTAAATGAAAGTGTCCAGCATCGGGGCGTTATGAAAAGAGCGGTGGCTCATGGTTATGAGATTCACCGCTCCTAAGAGAACTCATTGCAAGCCGTAGTGTTTCACGTGGAACAACTCGGCCACGCAGAAGATAATTAATCGCCCTACTTTTTTACCTTGGTTGCCTTGGCTGGTGCTTTCTTTGGCTCCGCTTTTTCTGCTGCTGGTTTTGCTACTTTTGCTGGGGCTTTGGCTTTTGGCTCGCGCTTTTCAAATTCAAAGCCAACTTTACCGTCAGCGCCGCGTACCAGAAAAGCCGAAAATTTCCGACGGGTTCGGGCTGAAACGAAATCCTTGAGCAAATCTGTACGGCCGGTGATGAGCAGTTTTTGCATCTGACTGGGTTCAACCGTTTGCTGAAGAATGACTTTGCCAGAACGGAAATCACAGCTCTTAACCGGACCAACCGATTTTTCACAGACATACGACATTCCATGCTCAAAAACCGCACTGTTGCATTTTGGGCAGGCACCCAGTGAACTCTGGGCGGAGAAATCGACTTCCTCAGCAGAGCCCGAATCGCCGCCTGTGCCCTGTCCGAAATCAAATTCGGGGGTGTGGGCTTCATTAAGGCGAATGATGGCGTTAAAAGGGCGCCCCATCTTGTTACGGAAGCCAGTCAGCGGACCGATCTTGCGCTCGGTGAGTAATTCCTCGATCTCAATGGCCTCAAACTGCCGGCTAGCGACAATTTTCCAGAGCGAAAAGTCACACCCCTGGCACTGAAATTTTTTGTAGGTTTCTTTGATCAAGCCACCGCACTTGGGACAAGGCGTCTTCAGCTCACCAAAATCGCCGGGAATAGTATCGCTATCGTAAGTTTTTGCCCGGTCGACGATATGCTGCGTCATGGCGGCAATTTCGGTCATGAAAGCGTCACGAGACATCTCTCCGCGCTCCATCCGCGCCAGCTTGTACTCCCATTCACCGGTGAGCTCTGCTGCAGTGAGCTCAGGAATACCCAGGCCGTTGAGCAGGGTCATCAGAGAAAAGGCCTTGGCCGTCGGTTGCAAGTCGCGGCCTTCGCGATGCAGATATTGCTCTCCAATCAGGTTTTCAATAATCTGCGCGCGAGTAGCCGGTGTCCCCAGCCCTCTTCCGGCCATGGCCGCCTTTAGCTCTTCGTCATCAACTGTTTTTCCAGCACCTTCCATGGCCGAAAGCAGTGTCGCTTCTGAATATCGGGGGGGCGGACGGGTTTCAGTGGCATTAAGCACAACCTCATTGGCCTTGACCATTTCCTTGGGTTTAACGGCAACCAGATTTCCTTCATCGCCATCCTGACCTTCACGACCATATACGGCGAGCCAGCCCGGATTAACCAAAACTTTACCTTCGGTTTTGAAGGGTTCGCCCTCAACGCGAGTGATACGGGTAGTGATCAGATACTCGGCAGCCGGGTAAAACACTGCGAGGAAACGCTTGACCACCATGTCGTAAAGCTTTTGCTCGGGTTCGGAGAGATGCTTTGGTGCCTGCAGTGTGGGGATAATGGCAAAGTGATCGGAAATCTTGGCATTATTGAAGATACGCTTGTTCGGCAAGACCCATTTGCGCGCCAAAATCTGATGTGCGAAGGGCGAGTAGCGGGACAGCAAGGTTTCGTCATGACCCTTGCCGACACCTTCGCCAGTAAGCATCGTCAGCGTTTCCTTGACGGTAACCAGGTAATCCTCGGGCAGCGCCCGGGCATCGGTCCGTGGGTAAGTCAGTACCTTGTGCTTTTCATAAAGCGCTTGCGCCAGCCCCAGGGTAGACTTGGCGGAAAAGCCAAAACGGCTGTTGGCTTCACGCTGCAGGCTGGTCAGATCAAACAATAAGGGTGAAAGTTGCGAAGATGGCTTGGATTCCTCGCTAACCGCACCAGGTTTTCCGCCACACTTGCTCTGTAGAGCCTTGGCACGGGCTTCATCCCATAATCGATCTGCGCGCTGGTGTTCGTCCTCCTCCGCCTTGCCCTTGGAGAAATTTTCGTCAAACCACTTCCCTTTATACTCTCCGGCGGCGCAGGAAAAACTCCCTTCGAGTTCCCAATAGGGGCGTGGCTTGAATTTGCGGATCTTGTCTTCGCGATCAACCATAAGCGCCAGAGTCGGTGTCTGAACACGACCCACGGTGGTCAGGTGAAAGCCACCGGTCTTGGAGTTGAACGCTGTCATGGCACGCGTGCCATTAATGCCCACCAGCCAATCAGATTCGGAACGGCAAACCGCAGCATCGGCCAGACCTTGCATTTCGATTCCTGCACGCAAGCGGGTAAATCCGTCTTTGATCGCTTGCTGAGTCATCGACTGCAGCCACAAACGCTCAACCGGTTTCGCGGTTTTGGTATGCTGGGCGATATAGTTGAATATCAGTTCCCCTTCCCGACCCGCGTCACAGGCGTTAATCAGGGAAGTCACTTCTTTGCGCTTGATCAGCCGTGTCAGTAGCTTAAGCCGGGATTCGGTTTTCTCGATGGGGCGCAGAGCAAAATAGGGCGGAATAACGGGTAAATGGGCAAAAGACCATTTGCCGCGCTTGACCTCGTAGTCCTCAGGGCAAGCGAGCTCAAGGAGATGACCAAGCGCAGAACAGAGTACATACTCGTCAGACTCGAAGTAATCGTCGTTCTTGGTGAACCCGCCCATTGCGCGAGCAATATCAGCAGCAACGGAAGGTTTTTCGGCAATGATCAGCTTCTTGCTCATGGAGTCGAATGTGGCCTGTGTAGGTGGCTAAATAAATATTAGGACGGCATTATTGCCATCCCTCTGAGGATAATAAAAGCAGTCTGCTGGGTTGGCAAGCAGCCGCAAAATGACAATTCAGTGTTAGTCAGGCATCAGAGGGGAGTGATTATCACCCACTCGGAAGAAACATGTTTACAAGAATGAGTGGCAATACGGGAAACTGTCAACAACTATAGAAGTTCAGGAAGGGAATAGTTGCTGATAACGCCCTCCCGAAAGACTGGCGACACGACCCTCAAGCTCAAGCTGAAGAAGGGCCACGAAGAGTTCGTGAACCGGCAAGCCGGTGCGCTGAGCCAACTGGTCAATGCCCAAGGGATCAAAGCCCATGGCAGACAGCAGAACAGAGTAAGTCGGAGGCTTGGAAAAAATAGAATCCTCCAGAGGAGGAATGCCGATATTCCAGCGGAGTTCGTCCAGTACATCCTGGACCGTCTCAACTAGCTTGGCGCCTTGCTTGATCAATTGGTGACATCCCCGCGACTGGGGCGAATGTATCGAACCGGGAATGGCAAAAACTTCACGGCCTTGTTCACATGCCAGCCGCGAGGTGATCAGAGAACCACTTTCGATAGCCGCTTCAACCACCAGCACTCCAAGAGACAAGCCAGAAATAAGGCGGTTTCGGCGCGGAAAGTTAGAGGCAGATGCCGGCGTGCCGAGCGGAAATTCGGAGACAATGGCTCCGGTATGGGCGATGTCTATCGTTAACTGCTTATTTTTCGCTGGATAAATACGATCTATACCGGTGCCGATGAAGGCGACGGTGTCACCATCAACGGCCAGGGCGCCGCGATGCGCAGCGGCGTCGATACCTAGAGCTAATCCACTGGTGATGCTAAGACCCGCTTGGGAGAGGGCAGCGGCAAAGCGCTCGGCATTTTGTATGCCTTGCGGCGTCGGGTTACGACTTCCGACTATCGCGAGCGCCGGTTTGTTAAGCAGATCGATGCGTCCGCGAACATACAGGAGAATGGGAGGATCAGGAATTTGCAACAGCAGCTGTGGATATTCAGGATCGGCCAGAGTGACAATCTGCTGCCCCTCCGACTCTGACCACCGGAGGGCTGATTCAACGTGGGCCGAATTATCGGTCTCAATGAGAAGATCGACAGACCGAACGCTGATGACCTGAGCAAGGGAAGCTCTGCTGGTAGAAAAAATAACTTCGGGAAGGCCGAAAGCAGTGAGCAGCTTGCGCTGAGTTACACCACCGATTCCTGGAATCAGCGCCAGGCGCAGCCAAGCTGACAGGGCCCCTCCGGAAAACATCGCTCAAGGGGTGCGGACAAAGTCATTAACTTCAACAACTCCTTCGGACTGCACCACCAGGGCGTAAGAAATTCGTTCGAAGGTACGGAAAATAAAGACCAAGCCGGTACGCTCGGGAGGAATCTGAACATTCACCTTTCTGTCATTCTCGTCGCGCTGGACAGCGATGCGGTTGCGTTCAAGTGCAAGGACATGGCCGATTTCCAGCCCGTCCCGGGAGCCGCGATTAAGTGAAACCACCGAGCCATGCCCGGCCGTTCCGATACCCCCATAAACTGGAACACCGTAGATAGACATAATGCGCCCGTCGATGGGAAAATCCGGTTTGTGTGGTACGTAATCAATCAACGGAGGCCGCACGGAGGGAATAAGGCGGTCGCCCCGGCCGATTTCCTCTTTAGAGCTGAGAATCTCGAAGGTCGCCGGGTTGCCAGGGCGAATTTGCTTTGCCGTACCCAGGTAAAAAGCTTCATACCCGATAATCAGATTGTTATCCGCTGGGTCACGTAAGGGTTTGCCATTACGAAAAATCTGCCACAACTCCTTGCTAGCATCGGCATTCTCAACATACGCCAGGTCACCTTTGCCAAGATATACGCGGTCCTGCTGCGTGGCGACGATTCGTGCCGCCTTATTTAGGCCTTCGGCATCAACCACCAGGGGTGCCGAGATGAACGGCTCGATGACATTGGGAGGAATGGCAGGAATCGCCTCGGATACGGATTCGGAATAGATTTTAGGTTGCAGTTTGACGCTTTGAACCCGCAACAGCGGATTTCCATCCTGATCACTATCCAGAATGACCACATCACCCGGATAGATACGGTGCGGGTTTTTGATCTGTTCTTTGTTCATGCGCCAAATTTCCGGCCAGCGCCAGGGTTCCTTGAGAAACCGGGAAGAAATGCCCCACAGGGTATCGCCAGGGATAACAATGTGTCTTTCCGGGGCATTAGGCGCCAATTGCAGAGGTGGCTCAGCAGCGACACAAAATGTGCTTGCCACAGCCAGAATGAGCGCGGATATAATGCGAACCATCGTGTTATCCTCGTGCGAGCAGTCGGCTAAGTCAGTGAATGCTTGCGTAAATGGGGTGGAGGTGGCTTCGGGGCGTGCTCCCGTACTACCACCAGAACGCTCGCTGCCACTGATATCGCCTACCATGCGCGTAAATTGCGCGGTTATTCAAGATATTCCATTAGATTCTGCACGTAATAATTTCTTCGATCAAGCTTTTTATGCCGCTACTACCGATACTTCGCTTTCCTGATCCGCGCCTGAAAAAAATCGCCGCCCCGGTGCACCGGGTTGATGAAAGTATTCGTCGCCTGGCTCGCGATATGGCTGAAACCATGTACGAAGCCCCGGGTATTGGCCTGGCGGCAACCCAGGTAGATGTTCATAAACAGGTCATCGTCATTGATGCTTCGGAAACCCGCGACCAGTTACTTGTTCTGGTCAATCCTGAATTGATCGAAAGCGATGGGGTGCAGATGGGTGAAGAGGGATGCCTCTCGGTTCCCGGCATCTACGATAAGGTTGAACGCGCCGAGCGCGTCGTGGTGCGCTACCTCGATCTGGACGGAAAATCGCAGACGGTGAGCGCCGAGGGCTTGCTGGCGGTTTGCCTGCAGCATGAAATCGACCATTTGCAGGGGCGAGTATTTGTCGAACATCTCTCCACCCTCAAGCAAATGCGCATCAAATCCAAAATGCTCAAACAGTCGCGGATTACGGCGTGAGACTGATTTATGCCGGAACGCCGGAGTTCTCGGCGCAGGCACTGAAGGCCATCGTAGATGCGGGCCATCAAGTAGAGTTAGTGCTTACTCAGCCGGATCGGCCTTCTGGTCGAGGCATGTCCATGCACGCTTCGTCGGTCAAGGTGCTGGCGCAGTCCTTGGGGATTGAAGTATTCCAGCCGCCCAGCCTGCGCGATCCGCAGGCCCAGGAGCGATTACGTGCCGTGTGCGCAGAGGCCATGGTGGTCGCGGCCTACGGACTGATTCTGCCGCAGGCGGTGCTCGACATCCCACGCCTCGGCTGCCTCAACATCCATGCCTCGTTGTTACCTCGCTGGCGCGGAGCGGCTCCGATCCAGCGGGCGATCCTGGCCGGGGATGCGACCACCGGCGTCTGTATCATGCACATGGAAGCCGGACTGGATACCGGGCCGGTATTGCTCTCTGGCGAATTGCCGATCAGCAGCGAGGATACCGCCGGCAGCCTGCACGACAAACTGGCCGGACTCGGCGCGCGGCTGATTGTCGAGGCGCTGGGGAAAGTCCCCATGTCGTCAGTGGTCCAGCCGGAAAGCGGCGTCACCTATGCTGCCAAGATCGACAAAGCGGAGGCGCTGCTCGATTGGCGTCAGTCGGCCGAGCAACTCGATCGCCAGGTGCGGGCATTCAACCCGTTTCCGGGCGCCGTGACCCACCTGAACGGAACGTCGATCAAGGTCTGGCAAGCCATTCCGGAAGCTGGCGCGGGAATGCCGGGGACGATTCTCTGCTCCGGGAAAAATGGCATTGTGGTCGCTTGTGGCGATGGCACGCTGCGCCTGACCGAACTTCAGAAGGCCGGCGGCAAGCGTCTGGCCGCCGGGCAGTTTCTGGCAGGAATGTCCATCCCTGACGGGGCATGCCTGGACCTGCCCTCTTGAAAAGAGTGCCTGCGTTCCCCATCTACTGAGCACGAACTGAACACGTTTGTTCTGCAAGGAGACGAGACAATGTTTGGCAACTGGCTGAAAACTTCCATTCTGATGGCCGCGATCATGGCGCTGTTCGGCGTGATCGGGTCCTATATTGGCGGGTCCTCGGGGATGTTGATGGCGCTGCTTTTCGGTGGCGCGATGAATCTTTTCGCCTACTGGTTCTCCGACACCATGGTGCTGAAGATGTACAACGCGCAGGAAGTCGATGCGACGTCGGCGCCGCAGTTCTACGCCATGGTCAGCGATCTGGCGCAGCGGGCCGGTCTGCCGATGCCGCGCGTGTATCTGATCGATGAAGCGCAACCCAACGCCTTTGCCACCGGACGCGATCCGGAGCACGCTGCGGTGGCCGCAACCACGGGCATTCTGCACCTGCTCTCGGCGCGCGAAATCCGCGGAGTCATGGCGCATGAACTGGCGCACGTCCGGCATCGCGACATTCTGATTTCAACGATTGCCGCGACCATGGCCGGTGCCATTTCGGCGCTGGCCAATTTTGCCATGTTCTTCGGCGGTCGCGATTCCGAAGGGCGGCCGGGCAACCCGATTGCCAGCATTGCCGTGGCCTTGCTGGCCCCGTTGGCCGCTTCGCTGATCCAGATGGCGATTTCTCGTGGTCGTGAGTTTGAGGCCGACCGCGGCGGTGCCGAAATCAGCGGCGACCCCGATGCCCTGGCCGACGCGCTGACCAAGATAGACGCCTACGCGCGCGGCATTCGCCTGCCCACCGCCGAGGCGCATCCGGCAACCGCGCAGATGATGATCATGAATCCGTTGTCGGGCGGCGGCATTGCCGGCCTGTTCAGCACTCATCCGGCGACCGAAGAGCGGGTCGACCGTTTGCGCGAAATGGCCGGAAGAGGCTTGCGCTAAGCCTATTGCCGGAGCGCTGCGTTCAATAGTTCAGCGAGCCGGTAGCCGGCCTGGGTGACTCGCCGCCGGGTGATTTCACGACTGTCTTCAAAAAAATCGGCAGTTATTGTCGGAGGATCATCGTGGCTTGTCGGGTAGCCGTGTTCTCGGGCAATCTGCCAGCTTTCTGCGATCCACGTCTCGCTTGACGCCGAAAGCGCCATGGGTGGGTAGTTGGAAACGAGGGATCGAGCGGTTGATTGAAGGCGCTCGCCGCGCAGCCACGGTGGTCCAGGTAGGTCGTCCCAGAAGGCGTGGAGGGTCGAAGAGTTTTTGCGTGGATTAAAAGGGTTGCTGATCGTCATGCCCTGCCCTAGCGCGTCCCACTTCCCGTTTGCGCCCGTCCGGACACAGGTGTGCAGCGGCTGGTGTGCATCTCCGACCAGATGGATGATCCAGGGTAATGCGTAGCTGCGATCAACGGCGCTGGTATTTCTTATGGCCAGAGTCTTTAGCAAGTTCATCAACTGTGTGCCCAGACGGCCTGAAAGGGGTGGATCATCAGGCGAACCGTCAAGACGGAGATTGACGTAATGCCAATCCGAGTGCCGCTGCATGTCAGGGAAGCCGGCTAATAGCGGCGTTGGGTCGTCCATCCCGGCATGGTAAAAACGTTGATCCTGCCGAATGTCATCGGGCCAGGTAGAGGCTTCGACAAAGGCACCACGATCAGCTTGGGCATCTTTGGCCCGCTTTACCCAGAGCGCATGGTCAGGATGTCCTTGCAGCAGGCGCGTGACCTCTGCCCGCGTAAGGGCTTCAAGCTGTTCCCAAGCGATATGCGCAACCAGGCGGTGGCCGGCGGCGTTCCAGGCCAAGGCCGTCAAGGGCAGTGGCGACAAGATAAAGAATAGCAAGAGGTGCCGGATGTAGAGTGAGTGCATAGGAAAAATAGCGATTCGGTCAGATTTCCCAAGATGAAACAGGGCGCCCCAGGCGGCGGCGAAGCGATTTAAGGAAGCGCGATTCATCAGGCAATTATGTGCGCCAAAAGCCGTGCTTGTCATCATCATGCTAAACTCAAACAATGAATGTCTTTGATAAACACGACCTTGCCTTCTTTTAATACCCCGCCGCGTAGAGTCCGTGTGCCGCGAGCCACACCTCATGATGTCGCCGAACGTCCAGCGACGCCCTCCGCTAACCTTCCGCACGATTCGCTGGGCCGCAGTCTGCTGCTGGCGGCGCGCGTGCTGGCCAGCGTTGATTCCGGAAAAAGTCTGAGTGAAGCGCTTACCGGGCTGGCCAATGAAACCCCGGGGGCACGTGCTGCGGCACAGGATATTGCTTATGGTGTACTGCGCCGTTACGGCTGGGGCGAATACCTGCTCGGGCGCTTGATGAGCAAACCGCTGAGTCATCCTGAAACCTATGCCTTGCTGCAGGGGGCGCTATTCCGCCTGGAAACCCGAGCGGATTCGGTGCACATGGTCGTTGATCAGGCAGTATTTGCCGCCGGTGAGTTGGCCGGAGGGGTCTTCAAAGGACTGGTCAATGGCGTATTGCGCAACTATCTGCGGCAAAGAGAAGCGCTTCTTGCTGATTTGGCGGGCAATGAAGTGGCAAGGTATCAGTACCCGCTGTGGTGGTTGAACCGCTTGCGCCGAGCCTATCGTGAGCAATGGGAAAGCATTGTCGCTGCCGGTAACTGTCCGCCACCGATGACTCTGCGCGTGAATCAGCGCCTGGGTTCGCGGGATGCATACTCAGCCCAGCTTGCTGCTGCAGGATTCCCGGCCAAGCCGGTTGGTCGGCAGGGACTGATTCTGGAACGTGCTGTGCCGGTCGATGCCCTGCCTGGGTTTTTTGAAGGTTGGGTCTCGGTTCAGGATGCGGGCGCACAACGCGCGGCAGAACTGCTTTCCCCGGTAGCTGGAGAGCGTGTCCTCGATGCCTGCGCTGCGCCGGGTGGTAAAACAGCCCACCTGCTCGAATTAGCCGAAATCGATCTGTTGGCGCTGGATATTGATGCGCTGCGGACGCGGAGAATCGACGAAAATCTTCAACGCCTCAGACTATCGGCAGAAGTGAGCGTTGCCGACTGCAGCGATATCAAGAACTGGTGGGATGGCCGACTGTTTGATGCGATTCTTGCCGACGTACCCTGCTCGGCTTCGGGTGTCGTGCGCCGACATCCGGACATCAAGAAATTGCGCCGGGAAAGTGATATTCGTAATTTTGCCAAAACCCAGGCGACTATCCTGGACAGCCTCTGGCCTTTGCTCAAAACGGGCGGTAAGCTGTTGTACGCCACCTGCTCGGTGTTCCCGGAAGAAAACTCGGGGCAAATCGATGCCTTCTTGGTTCGACAGTCGGGGAGCGAGCGACTGAGTGAGGAGCAACTGTTGCCACAGGACGAAAACGACGGTTTTTATTATGCGTTGTTGCGCAAATCTGCTTAGAACATTGCTCTGGCTTCTGCTGCTTGCCGGGTCGGCAGTGCAGGCTGCCGACATCAGCCTGCGCAACCCGCAAATTACGGCCTCCGAAGACGGCTATACGCTGACCGCTGATTTCAACATCAATTTCAATTCGCGGCTCGAAGCGGCGGTGAATAAGGGTATTGTGCTTTATTTCGCAGTCGACTTTGAATTGAGTCGCTCACGCTGGTACTGGCTCGATGAGCAGCTTATCCGTCGCAACAAGACCTTCCAACTGTCATACCACGCACTGACTCGCCAGTATCGGCTATCCACAGGCGCCCTGCATCAGGGCTTTGCCTCGCTGGAAGAGGCGCTGGGCATGATTTCACGTTTGCGCAACTGGCAGGTAATCGAAAAAGGTGAAATCAAAACGGAACAGCCTTATCTTGCCGGGCTGCGCATGCGTCTCGATTTGTCGCAGATGCCGAAGACCTTTCAGGTCACGGCCCTGTCGAACCGGGACTGGAACCTGACATCCGACTGGGTGCGCTGGAGCTTCACTCCTCAGGAGTTTGAATTGACCCCAGCAAGTTTGGGCACGGCGTCAGGGGTCGGCGGCTTGCCGCCGACCCCGGGTGAAGCCAAATGAAAAAGCTGATCATTGTCGCCGCGTCGTTTGGCGGCATTCTGCTTTTCCTGCTGGCGTCAGCCAGTGCCAATACCGCACTGTTTGCCCGCCATTACCCCTGGCTGCTGGGTCTCAACGCGATCGTTGCACTTTCCCTGTTCGTCCTTATCGTCTGGCAGGTGCGTGATTTATGGCAGGAACACCGGGCCAAGGTCTTTGGCTCGCGGCTCAAGCTGCGACTGATGCTGATGTTCGGTTTCATGGCTATTTTGCCTGGGGTTTTGATCTACGCGGTTTCAGTCCAGTTCGTTACCAAGAGCATTGAAACCTGGTTCGATGTGCGCGTTGAAAAAGCACTTGAATCTGGCCTCAATCTGGGTCGTGAAGCCCTGGATTCCTTACGCGCCGACCTGGTCGACAAGGCCCGCAACATGGCACTGGAGCTGAGTGAGCGCAGCGAAGCACCGCCCCGCCTGGCGCTGAGCCGCTTGCGCGAACAGACGGGCGTTCAGTCGGCCGCCTTGTATTCGGCCAATGGTCAGTTGCTGGCCACGGCGACCAGCGAGTTGTCTGCACCGATGCCGGTACAGCCTGCGGCGGAGTTGGTGAGTCGAGTGCGCAACGGGCGAGTGCACAGCGAAATCGATGGCTCGGCTGGCAAGGAGTTGATCCTGCGCGCTCTGGTTCCGGTCGTTTCCCTCGATCTGGGTGCCGAGACCCGGATTCTGCAACTGACGCAATCGGTTCCAGCCGGATTGGCAAGCAATGCCGAGCGGGTGCAAGAGGTCTATCGCGATTATCAGGAGCTCTCGCTCGGGCGCGAGGGGCTAACACGCATTTACGCCATGACCCTGACGCTGACCGTGTTGCTGGCCTTATTTACGGCGATTGCCACGGCCTTTGTTCTGGCGCGCCGCCTGTCAGCGCCGCTGTCGATCCTGGCCGAAGGAACGCAGGCCGTCGCCGCCGGTGACTTTACGCCGCGTCAGGCGATTTACAGTCGCGACGAACTCGGCGTGCTGACCCAGTCGTTCAACCAAATGACGCGCCAGCTTGATGATGCTCGGCGGGATACCGAACGTCACCGTGCCGATGTCGAATCGGCGCGCGCCTATCTGGAGTCCATTCTGGCCAACCTGTCGGCGGGGGTGCTGGTCTTCGACAAGCGCTTCCTGCTGCGCACCATCAATCAGGGCGCGCGAATGATTCTTGACGACGACCTGAATGATCTGTTGGCCGAATCGGTCGATTCATGGCCGCATGAGCAGGTGCTCGGCCGGGCCATCCGTGAGGCATTTGCCGAACATGGGCGGAAGGAGTGGCAGACACAGATCGAACTGGATCGGCCCGGTGGGCTGCCGCAAATCCTGCTGGTTCGTGGAACGCAGCTGCCCGAGGGGAGTGCTGGCGGCTACGTCGTGGTCTTCGACGACGTGACCCGCCTGGTGGCGGCACAGCGTAGTGCCGCGTGGGGCGAAGTGGCACGGCGCTTGGCGCACGAGATCAAGAATCCGCTGACGCCGATTCAGCTTTCTGCTGAACGCTTGCAGGTCAAGCTGGCCGACAAACTGAGCGGAAGCGATGTAGACATGCTGAGCCGGTCGACGCAAACGATCATCAACCAGGTTCAGGCCATGAAACGCATGGTCAATGAGTTTTCAGACTATGCGCGGATGCCTGCGCCGGAACTGAAAGAACTGAACCTCAACCAACTGATCGACGAGGTGCTCGGTTTATATGAAGCCTCGGGAGCGGATATCCAGCTTAAGCTGCAGGAAAATTTACCGTCGGTCTGGGGCGATGCCTCCCAGCTGCGCCAGATCATCCACAACCTCCTGCGCAATGCCGAGGATGCGCTGGGAGAGTCCGGGCAGAGTGAAATAATTGTGGTTACCCGGGTGGTCGAGAACATGGCAGAATTGGCCGTCCGTGACAGCGGTCCCGGTTTCCCTCCGGAGATCATGGCCCGGGTCTTTGAACCCTATGTAACGACCAAGACCGGTGGCACGGGTCTGGGGTTGGCGATTGTCAAGAAAATTGTTGATGAACATCAGGGGCAGATAAAAATCAGGAATCGCCAGCCCGAGGGGGCCGAGGTTTGCATCCTGCTGCCCCTGGCCCAGGTTACACAAGAAAAACCAAGTAAGTCTGAAACATCCAAAGAAAGCTGACTATGGCGCAAATACTGGTCGTCGATGACGAAATAGGGATTAGAGAGTTACTTTCGGAAATTCTGGCTGACGAAGGACATACGGTTCTGCTCGCCGAAAATTCGGCAGGAGCGCGAAAGATTCGCAATGAAAAACGGCCAGACCTTGTTCTGCTCGATATCTGGATGCCGGATACCGATGGGATCTCGCTGCTCAAGGAATGGTCGGTTGCTGGTCTGCTGACCATGCCGGTCGTCATGATGTCCGGGCACGGAACCATTGACTCTGCCGTAGAAGCGACCCGGGTTGGCGCCATCGACTTTCTCGAAAAGCCGATTGCCCTGCAAAAACTGCTGACGACGGTGAAAAAGGCTCTCAAGCACGAGGTGTTCTCGCAAAAACCGCCGCTGACGCTTGATGCTTTCGCCCGTTCTCCGTTGCTCAAGGATCTGAAAAAAAGGCTCGAGCAGGCAGCGTCTAAGACTCCGGTGTTGCTGCTCAAGAGTGCGTCGGGAAGTATTGCTGAAATTTGTGCGCGTACCCTGCAGACTCCTAAAATGCCCTGGGTTGACCTGTCGGCCTCGAGTGCTCCACTAACGCAGGAAATGCTGGAGGACTCGGCGGGCGGGATCCTGTTCATTTCTGACCTGATGCTGCTTGGCAAGCTGCAGCAGAAAAATCTGGTTTTCGCCCTCGATCGCCTGGAAAAATACAATCTGCAAATGGTTGTGGCTTGCCCCCGATCGCTGAACACGCTCAATGATGCCGGCTGGGATTCTTCACTTGTCGCGCGCCTGGGGGAAGTGTGGGTGACCTTGCCGCAGCTTTCCGGGCATGCCGATGAGTTGCCGGAGATTTCCACGCTCCTGCTTTCACATCTGGTAGAACGGAAGGAAGTGCCTTCGCGCTTCTTTTCGAGTGCTGCACTCAACGCCTTGCGGTTGCATCACTGGCAGGGCGAATGGGCCGAGTTGTTGGCGACGGTAAAGAATCTGGCGCTGTCCGCGCTGGAAGAAGAGATCTCGGTGGAGGATGTTGATTTCATCCTGCGTCGCGATGTTGGCGATATGCCCAAACCGCCGCCGGCCTTACCCCTTTTCGATCAGCCGCTGCGTGAAGCGCGTGAAGCCTTTGAGCGACTTTATTTTGAGCACCATCTGAAAAGCGAACGCGGAAACATGACGCGCGTTGCTGACAAAACGGGACTTGAGCGCACCCATTTGTACCGCAAACTGAAGCAACTGGGCCTGAATCTCGGACGGCGCAGCGAAGAAAACGAGATCTGAAAATCGTCAAACGATCCAGCGACGACTTTCAGGCGGATAATTACACATTAAATCAAGCGAGACTTGGCGTGACACGACCCCGTAATGATAACTTTCTGCGTGCTCTGCTTCGCGAGCCGACCGATCACACTCCGATCTGGCTGATGCGCCAAGCCGGCCGTTATCTGCCGGAATACTGCGAAACCCGCAAGCGGGCAGGCAGCTTTCTGCAGCTGTGCAAGAACCCGGCCCTGGCCTGCGAAGTGACCCTGCAGCCGCTGTCGCGCTATAACCTGGACGCAGCGATTCTGTTCTCGGACATCCTCACCGTTCCCGATGCCATGGGGCTGGGGCTGTACTTTACCGAAGGCGAGGGGCCAAAATTCGAGCGTCCGCTGCGCGAAGAGTGGGCGATACGCGATCTTACAGTGCCCGATCCCTACGACCACCTGCGCTATGTGCTTGATGGCGTATCCGAAATCCGGCGTGCGCTGGACAACTCGGTACCGCTGATCGGATTCTCCGGCAGTCCTTTTACCCTCGCCTGCTATATGGTCGAAGGCGGGTCCAGCAGTGATTACCGGCGGGTCAAGACCATGATTTATGATCGCCCTGATTTGATGCACCGCATTCTGGCGGTGAATGCCGAGGCCGTGACGGCGTATCTCAACGCCCAAATTGAATCCGGAGTACAGGCGGTCATGATTTTCGATTCCTGGGGCGGTGCTCTATCGGCTGCGGCGTATCAGGAGTTCTCGCTTCAATACATGCAGCGCATCGTCAATGGCCTGATCAAGGAAAAAGACGGCGAGCGTATCCCTTCGATCGTCTTTACCAAGGGCGGCGGCGGTTGGCTCGAGTCGATTGCCAATCTGGGCTGCGACGCAGTAGGCCTCGACTGGACGATAGACATCAGTGACGCGCGTCGGAGAGTGGGTGACAAGGTGGCCCTGCAGGGCAATCTTGATCCGAACGTGCTTTTCGCTGCACCGGACAAAATTGCGGCGGAAGCCATCAAGGTCCTCGACAGCTATGGCCCGGGAAATACCGGCCATGTCTTCAACCTGGGCCATGGTATCTCGCAGTTCACGCCGCCTGAGCACGTGACCGCTCTTGTGGATACGGTGCACGAGTACAGCAAAAAACAGCGTAAAACAAGCTAAGTATTTTCAACATTTGAGTTGACTTATGCACAGAGATTGGCTTGCTGTCACATCCCGTTACAAAAAGTATTGATAATCAGGGTCTTACTTGTAACTCATTGTTTATGTGATGTATTTATCAAGCCTTTTTTTGTGGCAAAGTGACAGAACTCCCTGTGTTGAAGCGCGATGCCCTCTGTTTTTGAGTTTAACCCACAGACTTATCCACAGAAAATGTGCATAACCCGGAATGTACTGAGAACTGAATGAGTTACGCGTTATTCGCAGAACCGAGGCGAGCTTTACCAGCTAACTGGGCCTTGACGAACTATGCCTTTCGGCCTAGAGCAAGGGATCAAATCATCGACGTCAGCACATGCAGATAGCTCGAATCGCTCTTGACGTTCCTCTGCATCGTTTTTTTGACTATCGGGTTCCAGAAAACGAAGCCTTATCCCAGAGTGATCTGGGACTTCGCGTCCGCGTGCCCTTTGGTAGCCGTTCAAAAATCGGTATTGTGGTCGAATTACCCGAGGCGAGCGATTTTCCGGTGGCTCAACTCAAGTTGATTGAGGCTATCCTGCGCGATTGCCCGCCTCTGCCGCCGGACTGGTTCCGGCTATGCCGGTTTTGTGCGGACTATTACCAGGCGCCCCTCGGTGAAGTGATGATGTCGACCCTGCCGGCCTCGCTGCGCCGGCTCGATCCACCCAAAGCTCGCACCAAGTTAGCGCTACGCAAGACGCTGCCAGCTGCACTTCCCCCTGAATTAACCGTAGAGCAGCAAACGGCACTGGACGCGATGTTCCAGGCACCGTCGGGATTTCGTGCTTATCTGTTACACGGGGTGACCGGAAGTGGCAAGACTGAAGTCTATCTTCGTCTCGTCGAGCGGGCGCTTGGCGAAGGGAAGCAGATTTTGCTCCTGGTTCCCGAAATAAATCTCACGCCACAGCTGGAAACCCGCATCGCGGCGCGCTTCCCTGATGACGCTCTGGTCAGCCTGCATAGCGAGCTGACCGAGGCCGCGCGGGCGCGAAACTGGCGAGCAGCCGTCAATGGAAGCGCCCGAATCGTTCTGGGAACCAGGCTGGCCATTTTTACTCCGCTGCCCGAACTTGGCCTGATTGTCGTCGACGAGGAGCACGATGCGTCATTCAAGCAGCAGGATGGAATGCGGTACTCCGCACGCGATGTGGCGGTTTTTCGGGCGCATGACTGCGGCGTTCCGATTGTTCTCGGTTCGGCAACACCGTCACTGGAGAGTTGGGCGAATGCCACCGACCCGCGCACTCCGGGGCGATACTCCCTGCTGACGTTGCGCGAACGCGCTGTCGCGAATGCACGCTTGCCGGTGGTGCAGCGTATCGATACCCGGCTGGAAAAGCTGCAGGACGGGCTTTCGGGCGTCCTTCTGCAGGCCATTGAAAAGCGCTTGTTGCGCGGCGAACAAAGTTTGGTATTCCTTAACCGGCGGGGCTATGCCCCGGTATTGACGTGCACCTGTTGCGGCTGGATTTCGCATTGCACGCGCTGTGCCGCCAATCTCGTTCTGCATTTGGCTGATGGGCGTTTACGCTGCCACCATTGCGGTTATGAAACCCGGGTCCCGAAGACCTGCCCCACCTGCGGCAATCAGGATATACAGCCTTTCGGGCGGGGTACCCAGCGGCTGGAGTCGGTGCTGATCGAGCGCTTTCCACAGGCGCGTATTCTCCGAGTCGACCGTGATTCGGCGAAAAGCCGCAAGCAATGGGAGGCGCTCGCCGAACAGATTCACGCCGGTGAAGCCGATATCCTGGTCGGAACGCAAATGTTGGCCAAGGGGCATGATTTTCCGAAGCTGACCCTGGTCGGTGCGCTGGGGGCTGATGCGGCACTGTTCGCCTCAGACTGGCGCGCACCCGAGCGCTTGTTTGCGCAGCTGATGCAGGTTTCTGGACGAGCCGGACGCGCTGATTTGCCCGGCGAAGTGCTGATTCAGACGCAGTTTCCTGAGCACCCGCTGTACGACGCGCTGGTACGTCACGATTATGCGGGCTTTGCCGAAGAGCAGCTCAAGGAGCGTGAGCAGGCCGGTTTTCCGCCCTACGCCTACCAGGCCATGTTGCGTGCCGAGGCACCGTTTATGGCCGATTCACTGGCCTTTCTGACCGAGGCGCGGGCCTGGCCGCTGGCGACGGAGTACCCCGACATCGTTCTCTATGACCCGGTTCCGATGCGCATGGCGCGCCTGGCCAATCTCGAGCGCGCCCAGCTATTGATCGAATCACCGTCACGGCGCGCCCTGCAGGTCTTCCTCAGTGAATGGCGGTTGTTATTGGCGGCGATCAAATCCCCTTCGCGTCTGCGCTGGCATTTGGAAGTTGATCCGTCGGAATTCTGACTGAGGCCGCTCTCCGACGTGCGCAACTTGCCGGTTTGTTGTCGAAGCTTGCCGGTCGGTCCGGTCATGATGCGCTCAAGGCAGCGGTTTTCAGGTGTTCTCCCGGTGGCATATCCCTTGCTGAATATATATTCCCCAAGCGGACCAGGAGAACGCCATGAAGATTGAGCAAGCTGTTGTTGAAATGAGTTCGAGTCGCGAATTTTTCAGTGAAAGCGAAATTAAACTGACTTCGGAAGGCAGTTTCAAGACAGTTTTAGCGCAGGTTTCGGACGTGGCTGCGCTGCCGGACAAGGATGTGCGCCAAGGGCAGCTGATTTTGATGCTGGAAAAACTGATCGCCCGTCTGCTTGAACTGATCACAGGAAAGCAGGACGCGTCGGTGACGGATCTGCGTGTGGCGCAGAAAACGGATAGGAGCATAAAGCAGGAGCGTGAGCAGGACCGTCCGCGTCAGCAGATCGAGATGGAATGGAAATCCGAATTGACCGAAAGCATTTATGAGCAGGAAAAAACCCGGTTTACCTCCGAAGGGCAGATCAAAACATCTGATGGACGGGTGCTGGGCTTCAGCCTCGACTGCCAGATGAGCCGTGAGTTTTCCTGCGAACGCACTCGGACCGAAACCGGAAAAGCCGTATTGCGCGATCCGTTGGTGATCAATTTTAACGGTCGTGCGGCGGATCTCTCGGGAAAACGCCTCTCCTTTGATCTTGATGCGGACGGCCAAAATGAATCCATACCTGGTCTGGGGGTGTGTAGCGGCTATCTGGCCATTGACCGCAATGCCGATGGTTGCATCAATGATGGCAGCGAACTCTTTGGTACCTATTCCGGAAACGGTTTTGCCGATCTGGCGAAGCTCAACAACGATGGAAATCAGTGGCTTGACGAAAATGACACAGCCTTTGAGTCACTTCGGGTCTGGCGGCAGAATGCGGCCGGTGAGAACACGCTGACCTCGCTGCGCGACGCCGGCATCGGCGCTCTTTATCTGGGATCGAACGAGACGCCGTTTACCGTGGCTGATACAGAAAATAGCGTGCTGGCGAATATCCGTGCCAGTGGAATTTACCTCACGGATAGTGGCAGTGTCGGTTCTCTTCAGCAGATCGACCTGGCGGTTCAGAAAGCGTGACACGTTGGAGTTCGGAAACCACCGGGCAAGGGTTCAACAAAAAATCCTCAGGCAGACAGAACGACTAGATAGGGTGAGTCGCTCTACTGCTGATCAGTAGCCAGAGATAGGCGGCAGCTTGCACTACAAATAAAACGGTAAAGGCATGCTGATGGGCGAGCGCTGGACTGTGACCGCTGATGAGCAACTGGTCGATGATCAGCCCAATGCCCCATTGCAGTCCGAAAGCGCCAAGAAAGACCAGAAAATTCAGAAGGGTATTGGCGCGACCCGAAAGAGCGACCGGGAATCCTGAGGAGGTCAGTGAATAGGTGAGCGTGCCGACACTAGAAAAGACCCCGTAAGCAACCCACAGCAAAACATGTTGTTCAACGGTCTGGGTAATGATCAATAGCAGGGTCAGAAGGGACAGCGCCATGCCAACGGAGAGCAGGACAATGGTGCCGATGCCACGGCGGGCGAGTCGGGTCGAGAGCAGACCGATCAGGGCGTAGGCCACGACCATGGAGACACTCATAGCGGCCAGATGGTCGGCTGCCTGCGAGCGAGAATAGCCATTAACGTGAATCAGCCAAGCACTTGACCACAGACTCTGAACGGCCATGAAACCGCCAATCTGTGCGAAACCAGTGGGGGCGAAGCGCCAGAAATGAGGATTAGCCAGGACCTGGCGGATTCCGGTCCACTGTGCTGAAAGTGGATCGGGGCGTGCAGTCTCAGGTTTTTCGGGGAGGCCGAAAAAAAGCCAGGCGGACATGATCAGCGTCATACCGGAAAGAATGAAGAATATTCCGCGCCAGGTGGTCAGCTGCAGTGCGGCGTCAAGCGGCGCCGACGCGGCGAGCGCGCCGAGTGTTCCCGAGGTCATGATCCAGCCAGTCAGCGACGCCTGTTTTTCCGGTGGGAACCACTGCGAAAACGATTTGAACGAGGCCATCAGGCAGGCCGAGACCCCCAGACCGATCATTCCGCGGCCCAGGGTCAGCGTGCCAATCGTCTCGCCGCAGGCAAAAACGGCAGCTCCTGCGGCGGCTACCAGAAGCAGCGCTGATTCAACGCGGCGTGCGCCGAAACGATCGAGCAAGACACCGAGGGGTAGTTGTGCTGCTCCGAAGGCAATGAAATAGGCGCTGGTCAGCAGACCCAGATCGGCTGCACCGAGCGCTAGCTCCTCACTCAAGACCGGGCCAATCACGGCGTTTGCCGTACGGAAGTGGTACGAAAGGAAATAGGCGCCAGCAAAGGGGAAAAAAAGTTTGGCCCAGTGCATGTCAGTTCCTCGTGTCCCTGCCCCATAGCCAAGCCGCACCACGTACGCCGGAGGAGTCGCCGTGATGGTTGCAGCAAAGGCGGGTGCGCACCTGATCCGAGAAAATATACTCACCCCACAGGGCGGGAACTTGAGTCAGCAGGCGTTCGATATTGGACAGTCCTCCGCCGAGAACAATCACTTCCGGATCGAGAATGTTGATCACATGCGCCAGCGACTTGGCCAGACGGCGCTCGTAGCGCTGCAGAGTGGCAAGACAATCGCTATCACCTAGCTCCGCGCGTTCGGCGATGATTGGTGGCGTGAGTGATGTGCCCGTATGCCGAGCATGGTCGGCGCTAAGTCCTGGGCCGGAAAGCCAGGTTTCGATACAGCTCTGTCTGCCGCAATAGCAGATCGCTGGCGGCAGGGTTTCCTGTTCGCCGTGCGGCAAGGGGTTATGCCCCCACTCGCCGGCAATATGATTCACCCCGGCAAGGACCTGACCATGTACTACAATCCCGCCGCCTACTCCGGTTCCTAGAATAACGCCGAATACCACTTCGGCGCCCTGCCCGGCGCCATCGATGGCTTCAGACAAGGCAAAACAGTTTGCATCGTTGTCGAGTCGAATTTCGCGTTGAAGCAGGGTTTGCAGGTCGCGTCGCAAGGGGTGACCGATCAGGCAGGTGGAATTGGCGTTCTTGATCAACCCATCCTTTGCTGACTCGGCACCTGGAATGCCCAGGCCGACGGTAGAACACTGACCTAACTCGCTCTCGGCTTCATTGATTAGGCGGGTGACCGTACTGATCGTGCCCAGGTAGTCGCCCTGGGGAGTCGGAACTCGTCGCCGAAGTAGCTCAGCGCCCGTGGCGTCAAGGGCAACGATCTCGATTTTACTGCCGCCGAGATCAACGCCTAGCCGGGGTCCGGACGCTGAGGTTTGCTGCCGAAAGAACATGCTAATGTGCTCCTAGTAGAGCAGTATTCTAACCTAGGCGAACAGCCAAATCTTCCTCCAACAGGGTGTAGAATGAACATGACGCTGTGTTGGTATGCAGCAGCGAATTATGAGGAGGTAGGATCATGCTGGTCAGATTTACATCTATCACTGCCGGCGAAATGATCATGTTTGCTCAGCATGTACGCTCTCTTTTCGAAATTATTGGCAAAGAATGTACCGCCCGCGGAGTCTTTACCAAGGAGCAATTACCGGAAGCCATTGCTCGGCTTAGGGGGGCTGTTGATGAAGAAAAGCTGGACGCTAAGCTAGCCAGGATGCCTCATGATGATGATGAGGAGGAGCAAGCCAAGCCCGCTATGGATCACGACACTTACGAAATGATAGCCAAAGACAAAGTTGGCCTGGTACGACGTGCGTACCCCCTGATTCATTTCATGGAATTAACGGAAAAGGAAAATGGCTTCGTCCTTTGGGAAACCGACGAGGATTTCTGAGCGTTTTCCTACGCCGAATTGCTCCCTCTCTGTCCGAAATACGGATGTACAGTTGTTCTCGTGTTTAATTCTTCCCGCTCTTCAGGCTGCCGAAGTCACAGTCGCTGTAGTTTTTACTCAGGAGGCTTCTGCGGCGGTTAGTGCGCGCGGCACCAGGGAGTTTGATGTCAACCAGGCCTTGGCAGAGGGACTGGTTGCAGCGCTTGCCGTCCGTGCATTTTGAAGCTGGGGTAATCAAGCACCGCGATGAGAAGCTGGCGCTACAGACGTGCACGGCAGGCCCTGATGACCGGCGCCATGGCCACCGGCATTGCTGCCTGCCTCTTTGTTTGATAAGGCAGGCAGCATGGGGATCATGCCGAAGTCGAGATGAGTTTGCTTAACGAACTTAGCGCGGACTGCCCTCCGGTGCTACCACCGTAAGAGCTCATCAAGTCCAAAAGTTGCTTGAACAGTTTGGCGTCGCTGCTTTGGCTGCTGGACGCTGACGACGATGCGCTCGAGGTGCTGGTCGAAGACGACCTATTGGATTGCTCATAGGCCATCGCTTCCTTGAAGCTGACCTTGCCGTCGCCGTCGGTATCAGCCTTGTCGAAATTCTGCACGATATTGTTGATCAGGCTTGAGCGCTTGCTGTCACTGCTGCCAATCTCTGAGAGCTGGGTGCTCAGTTGATCCTTGGTGAATCCACTATCGCTGCTGTTGGACCCGGAAGAATCACTGGGTGGTGGGGGCGGTGGCATGCCGCCTTGCATGCGCATCTGGTCAAACTGGCTGTTTAAGGAATCGGCCAGCTTCTGGATGCTGGTCGACAATTCGTCCTTGGTGACCTTGCCATCGCCGTTGCTATCCAGCTGGTTGAAAATATCGCTGGCACTGCTGTTTTGTGAAGAACTGTTGGAACTTGTCGAGCTTAAACTGGAAAGCGCACTGGTGAGGTCGCTCTGCTCGATATAGCCTTTCCCCGACGTATCGAGCTTGGAGAACAGATCCTCAGCCATCTTGGCCGAATCGGGACGGTGGCGCCTCGATGTTGATGAGACGTCAGAATAAGTTGAAGCCGTGCTATAGCTGCTGATGCCACTAACGGTAGTCATGCTGGACTCCTTAAATTGTGGTTAACCCGGAATTGAAAAACGGTTGCCGACACCTGCCGACATTCCTCCTGTTTGCAAGTTATCGGCCTGAAATGCCTATATCCAACGGCGTTTTGGGTTAAGGCAGGTAAATCTGGGTGAAGAAGTAACTCCCGCGCGATCAACAGCGGGCTCAAATTTCTCATTACGTTGGAATTGGCGACGCGCCGGGAGTAAAATGGCAAC
Organism: Betaproteobacteria bacterium; assembly: GCA_037139055.1. Taxonomy (GTDB): domain Bacteria; phylum Pseudomonadota; class Gammaproteobacteria; order Burkholderiales; family Rhodocyclaceae; genus Propionivibrio. The sequence continues at coordinate 42,194 of JBAXHE010000010.1, forward strand.
GAATGGCTATGTGATTGGTATCGAATTTCAATGGCTTGGTGTGTTTTTGCCGGTGTGACGGCAAGCTTTTCTGTTGGGCTGTAAATCCATGTAAAGCGACTGCCAACAAACCAGCCAGTACCGCTATCATCTCGTCATGCCCGACATGAAACCCGCCCTACCCGAACCACCGCACGTCTTGCTGGTCGATGACGACATCGAACTGGTCAATTTGCTGAGTACCTACCTGGTGAGCGATGGGTTTCGTGTAACGTCAGCGCATAATGGCGAAGTCGGCATTTCGCAGGCCTTAATCGAGTTGCCGGATATCGCAGTGATTGACGTGATGATGCCGGGTTTCAGTGGCATCGAAGTGCTGCGACGACTGCGCAGCAAAAGTAGCCTTCCGGTACTGATGCTGACAGCCCGGGGCGACGAGGAAAGCCGGGTTCTCGGTCTGGAGCTCGGGGCTGACGACTACGTTTCCAAACCCTGTACTCCGCGCGAGCTGTGTGCACGGCTTCGCGCCATCCTGCGTCGCACAATGCTCAAACCGAGTCTTGACAAAATGCTGGAACACGAGTCGCTGGCCATCGGCGAACTGGTGCTGCACTCGGGCCAGCGCAGAATCACCTGGGCCAGCAAGGAGTTGAATTTGACCAATGCCGAATTCAATCTGCTGGAAATCCTGATGCAAAACGCCGGGCAAGTAGTCAGCAAAACTCGGCTTTCCGAACAGGGTCTGGGGCGCGAATTTCAGCGTTATGATCGGAGTATCGACGTGCATCTGAGCAGTATCCGCCGCAAATTGCCCCCCTTGCCCGATAGCCGCCCGCGGATTCAGGCGGTATTGCGCAAGGGATACCAGTTGTTGATTGAATAGCAAGATTGACCGCCATGCCCGAATTGCCCCTCGGCCGATTGTTCTGGAAGTTTCTGCTGTTCTTCTTTCTTGCGCAGACGACGGCTGTCCTCGGCATCGGTCTGGCCATCTGGGCGACCCATCCCGAACATGATTTTCCGCCGCCACCGCCTTTTGGGTCAGCGCCGTCGGCCGAAGAATTGGGGTGCCAGGGTCAGCTGCCGCCGTCCTTTTCGCCCGAGCGCGGACCCGAGGGGGCGCGGCGGCCACCGCCACCGCGCGGACCCAAGCCACCGATATTCCATCTGCTGGCCGGTGCCGTGGTCAGTCTGATTTTTGCCGCCTTGCTGGCGACCTATGTCGCGCGCCCGATTCGTCGCCTGCGTCAGGCGCTGCAGGCCGGCGCCCAAGGGGAGTTAAACCCCGGGGTTTCGGCGGCGATGGGCAATCGCCGCGACGAACTGGCTGACCTCGGTCAGGATTTTGATCGCATGGCTCAGCATATTGCCCAGTTGATGCAAGGTCAGCGGCGTTTGCTGCATGACGTTTCGCACGAACTGCGATCACCGCTGGCCCGCTTGAATGCCATCATCGGCCTGGCGCGACAGCAACCGGAGTGCCTCGAAGATTGCCTGCTGCGTCTGGAGCGCGAATCGAGCCGGATGGACCGGCTGCTGAGCGAATTGCTGACGCTTTCGCGGCTGGAGTCGGGCATGGAAAAACCGCTCGAGGAACCCGTCGATCTGGCTGAGCTGCTCGACGATGTGGTCAGCGATGCCGCACCAGAAGCCGAGCAGGCGGGCTGTCGAGTCGAGCTGAAAAGCGCAGGCCGGGGGCGGGTCCGAGGCGATGCGGAAATGCTGCACCGGGTGTTCGACAACCTGTTGCGCAACGCCCTAGCTCATGCGTCAGACGGGGGGTGGGTAGGAATCACCCTTACTGAATCCGGGAACGAGCTGCTCATTCGCGTCGAGGATGGCGGTTCCGGGGTGCCCGACGCCGAGCTTGAGCAGTTGTTCATCCCGTTTTATCGGGGAACGAATACGCCGGGGAAAAAGGGCCACGGCCTAGGGTTGGCCATTGCCCAACAGATTGTCGAGCATCATCAAGGGCGCATCGAAGCCGCCAATCGTCCTGAGGGCGGGCTGTGTCTGACGGTGGTTTTGCCAAAGAGCCTATTTCAGTAGGAATCGTGGGTCGCGCCGGTTCGTTGCGGGATGCAGTGCAAGGCGTGACCGATGAAGTGTAGTCATTCTCCACGAATCGGTCGCAACACGGCAATGCGCCGGCAACGAATCGGCCCGGAGGGTTGTTGATTCGGGCGGCGTTTGCGGCCTTGCTTCGCTGACCGAAAGAATGACAATGGGCGGCGAGTCGCGTCTTGCATTCATCCGCCCGGATCAACAACGCGACCGACGAGACTTACTGAAATAGGCTCTACAGTACCTGATTGACCAGCCGGTCGGCGCGCACGCGCCCGAGGCGTTTGATCAGGCGTTGCACCGGCAGCGGGTAGCTGTCGACGGCATCCAGCGACTGGTGGTCATCGAGCCGGCGCGTATGCGCCAAGAGGCTTTCGAGTTCGGCCAGATGCTGGGGCAAGAGGAGCTTTTGCGGATCGTGAATCAGCAATCCGTTTTCCAGGTCGAGCCGCCAGGCGCGCGGGTTGAGGTTGTTGCCGGTCAGCAGGGCATAGTCGTCGTCGACCAACATTCCCTTGAGGTGGAAGGTATTGTCGCCATCGCGCCACAGCTGCACATTGAGTTGCCCGCTATCCATGGCTTTCTGGTGCGTCTTGCAGAAGCGTCGCAGATTGGCCTCGTACAGATACGGTAGGGAGCCGATGGCCTTGAACGGCTCGTCCGGCGGAATATAAAAATCGTTGGCAGTTTTGTCGCCAAGAATGATCGTAATCTGGCATCCGGCCTTGATCTGTTTATTGATCGCCCGATGCAAGGTGCCCGGCAGATTGAAGTACGGGGTAAACAGAACCAGGCGCTTCTTGGCATGCAGAATCAGCTGCAGCAGTACGGCATTCAGTTCGTTGCCACGCGCGCCGAGTCCGAGCAAGGGCGTGATACCGACTTCGCCGTCACCGATCGGCTTTTCGACAAAGGGATAACGGGTTTTACCCAGCAGGCGACGAAAGCGCATGATGGCATTGCGCAGAGAGACGGTAGTCGGGGTCTTGCCGGTATCCAGGCGTTGTACTGCCGGATTGTTGCGGACAATCCGCGTCAGCAGGCTGGCCAGACTGTCCGCCAGCGCCTGGCTGCGGATCAGATGGTAGCGGTCGAGGCGATAGCGCTGATGCCATTGCAGATAGACGTCATTGATACTGGCACCGGTGTACAGGACAAAATCATCGACGATCAGCCCTTTGAGGTGGAGAACGCCCATGAACTCACGGCGTTGAATCGGTACGCCGTAGATCGTGACGCCCGGACCGAAGTGCTGGGCCATTGACTTGTACAGGGCAGCATTGCCGGGTGAGCGGGCTTTGCCAATGAGTCCGCGCTGGGCTCGATGCCAGTCAACAAAGACGGCGATTTCCAGCTGCGGGCGGGCACTTTTGGCCCGGTAAAGGGTGCTCAGCACTTCGCGGCCGGCGTCGTCGTCCTGGAGATACAGCGCCGCGATCAGGATGCGCTGCTGCGCTCCGGCGATCAGCGCCAGCAGGCTTTCGCGAAAGGCCGCGGGATCAGCCAGGGTACGAACATTGGCAGCAGTGACCGGGATGCACGGAATGTCGCCGAGAACCGACTTGACCTTGGCACGGTCGCGCCAACGCTGCCACGCTGCTGCGAGACCAGAGATTCGGGAGGGTTGGGCCGGAGTTGTTTCCACGGGGTGGGATTATACCGGGTGGTGCGAAGAAACGATGCGCCTCGTTAAAAGCACCGTTTAGTGGGGGGGCTAGGGGAGTTTTATGGTCTTCAGGACGATCAGTCCCGCAAGCAGCCCCCAGAAGGCGCTGCCAACCCCGTTGAGGGTCAGTCCGGAAGCGGTAACCAGAAAGCAGATCAGCGCCGCATCCCGTTCCTTCTCGTTCTGCAGGGCGCCGGTCAGGCTGTTGCCGATGGTGCCGAGCAGCGCGATTCCGGCGATGGCTGCGACCAGCTCCTTGGGTAAGGCCGTAAACAGGCTGGCAACGGTGGCGCCGAGCAGACCGGTCAGCAGATAGAAAATCCCGGCCCAGACAGCGGCAAGATAGCGGCGCTTGGGGTTCTCGTCAGCTTCCGGACTCATGCAAATGGCCGCGGTGATCGCCGCCAGATTGAACTGGAAACCGCCAAAGGGCGCGAGCAGCAGTCCGGTCAGCCCGGTCCAGGTGATCAGCGGTGAGGCCGGCGTGGCGTAGCCATTGGCACGCAAAACGGCGATTCCGGGGATGTTCTGCGAGGCCATGGTGACGATGAACAAGGGAATGCCGACCCCGATGAGCGTCGACAGCGAGAAGGTCGGCATGACGAAAATCGGCTGTGCCAGGCTCAGCGTCACCGCTTCATGGTGGATGAGTCCGCTGTACGCGGCCCACAGCAGCCCGCCAAGGAAAGTCAAAGGAATGGTCAAGCGCGAGTGGAAACGCCGGCCGACGAGATAAACCCCGAGCATCACGGCGACCAGCGTCGGCGCCGAACGCAGCGAATCAAAAATGCCCAGGCCAAAACGCAACAGCACCCCGGCCAGCATCCCGGCGGCCAATGATTTGGGAATATGCCGCATCAGGGTTTCAAAGCTGCCGCTGATGCCGCACAGCGTAATCAGCAGCGAAGCGATCAGGAACGCGCCGATGGCTTCGCTCATCGGCCGGCCGAGCAGTGCCGTCGCCAGCAGCGCGGCGCCCGGCGTTGACCAGGCGGTGAGTACCGGGCTGCGAAAATAGAGAGAAAGGCCAATGCAGGTGACGCCCATGCCCAAACCCAGCGCCAGCAGCCACGAGCTGATGTGGGCGGGACTGGCACCGGCCGCTGTCGCCGCTTGAAAGACGATGGCCGCCGAGCTGGTGTAGCCGACGAGAACGGCGATGAAGCCGGAGGAAAGGTGGGAAAGACCAAAGAATCTGCGCATCCCGAATCGTGTCATTCATGTCCTGCAGGGTTGCGTGGCAGCAGAATTTCAGGGCACTGTTTTTGATCCGGATCAGAATGCCGTGTGCGTAGTGTTGTTACAATGAAACGAATTCAGCCGTGCCGTATCCAATGACCGAAGTCTCCCGGACACTTCCTGTGATCGAAACCCAGAACGCTCTTACCGACACCTTGCAACGGCCCTTGCGTGACCTGAGAATTTCGGTCACCGACCGCTGCAACCTGCGCTGTACCTACTGCATGCCGCGCGAAGTCTTCGGCAAGGAATTCGTCTTTCTGCCGCGCGCCGAGTTGCTCAGTTTCGAGGAAATCGTTCGCGTCGCCGGGCTGTTTGTTCAGCAGGGTGTGCACAAGATTCGCCTGAGTGGCGGTGAGCCGCTGCTGCGCCATGGCGTCGAGCATCTGATTGAGGCTCTGGCCAGATTGCGGGCGGCCGATGGTCAGCCCATCGAAATCGCCATGACCACGAATGGCGTGCTGCTGGCGAAAAAGGCCCAGTCCTTGAAGGGCGCTGGCTTGTCGCGCCTGACAGTGAGTCTCGACGGCTTGAGTCAGGCCGCCTTTCAGCGCATGAGCGATTCGTCCGAGTCGGTGGCGACGGTGCTCGGCGGTATCGAGGCCGCACAAGCGGCAGGTCTGGCCCCGCTGAAGGTCAATGCGGTGATCAAGCGCGGGGTCAATGAAGAGGAAATCATTCCGTTGATCGAGCACTTCCGTCATACCGGCATCATTCTGCGCTTCATTGAATTCATGGACGTCGGCACGACCAACGGCTGGCGTATGGACGATGTGGTTAGCGCACAAGAGATAATTGATTTGATCCATCGCCACTACCCGATCCGGCCGGTGGGGGCCAACTATTCGGGCGAAGTCGCCCAGCGCTGGGAATTCACCGATGGCGGCGGGGAAATCGGAGTGATAGCATCGGTGACGCAGGCGTTTTGCCATGAATGCAGCCGGATCCGTTTGTCGACCGACGGCAAGTTGTATACCTGCCTTTTCGCCAGCGAAGGCTTTGACCTGCGCTCGCCGCTGCGAAGCCAGGCCGGAGATGACGAGCTGAGTGCTTTGATTCGTGCAACCTGGAAAAAACGCGTTGATCGCTATTCCGAGATTCGGCATCAGGCTACCGCGATGCCCAGGAAAAAAATCGAAATGTCCTATATTGGGGGGTGATTCCGTTGTCGAACACGAACGAACTGACGCATTTCTCCGACTCCGGGCGCGCGCGCATGGTCGACGTTTCGGAAAAGGCCGACACATCACGGGTGGCCGTGGCCAGCGGGGTTGTGCGCATGCAGCCGGCGACGCTGGAGCGCATCCGCGAAGGAAAGATCGCCAAGGGCAATGTCCTGGCGGTGGCCGATGTCGGCGCGGTGATGGCCGCCAAACGCACCTCCGAGCTGATTCCGATGTGCCATTCGCTGGCATTGACCGGCGTCGAGGTAGAGTTTAATGAACTCCCCGAGGTCGATGGCGACGGCTGTGTCGGCCTGCGGGTGCTGGCGACGGCGCGCTGTGTCGGCCAGACCGGCGTCGAAATGGAAGCGCTGACGGCGGCCAGTGTGGCGTTGTTGACCATTTACGATATGTGCAAGGCGATCGATCGCGGTATGCGCATCGAAAGTGTGCAGCTCGAGGAAAAACGCGGCGGCAAGAGCGGCTTGTGGCAACGCCAGGGGCACGTCCCGGCATGATTACCGTATTGTTTTTCGGTCCGGTCGCCGAGCGCGTTGGACAAAGTCGACTCGATCTGCCCTTTCAGCACGGGTTGCGCCTGCAGGATTTGCGCAGCCAGTTGCAGGCTGTTTATCCTGAAGCCTTTGCGCTGGTGTCGCTGGCCGCGGTGAACGGCGAGCACGTGCGCGACCTCTCGCTCGAACTGCAAGACCCGGCGGAAGTGGTCTTCATGTCCAAATTTTCAGGGGGCTGAAATGAAAGACGCGGTGCGTATTCAACGCGAAGACTTCTCGCAGGACGAAGAAATCAAGGCGCTGAAGGCCAGTTCAAAGCGCATCGGCGGGATTGCCACCTTTCTCGGTTGTGCGCGTGATTTTTCCGAAGGTCGCGAAGTCAGCGAAATCAGCTTTGATGCTTACGACCGCATGGCACTGCCTGAAATGCACAAGCTAAGGGAGGCCGCGATAGCCCGTTTTGGCCTGCTCGACGCGCGCATCGTGCATCGACTCGGCGTGGTGCAGGCGGGGGATAACATCGTCTTTATTGCCACTGGCGCTGAACACCGCGCAGCGGCTTTCGACGCCTGCCGCTGGATCATCGACGAACTCAAGGAAAAGGTGCCGATCTGGAAAAAGGAAACCACGCCGCAAGGCGAATCCTGGGTGACGCCGCATCCATGAGCCCGCCTGTCTTCATCTTTGTCGGTCATTCGGGCTCGGGCAAGACCACGCTGATTGAAAAACTGCTGCCCGAGCTGACCAATCGCGGCCTCGCTCTGGCGACGATCAAGCACGCACATCACAAGGTCGAGCTCGACAAGGAAGGCAAGGACAGCTGGCGTTACAAGAAAGCCGGAGCGGTGATGAGCATGCTGGTCACCGCCAGCGAGCTGCAGATCGTCGCCGATGCCGTGGATCGGCGTGAGCCGGCGCAACTGGCCGAGCGTTTTCTCGGTGAGGCCGATATGGTCCTGGCCGAAGGGTTTTCGCTGGCGCCTGGCGTCAAGATCGAAATCCTGCGCCGTGACTGCGGAAAAACACCGCGCTGCAGCATCGATGACGGGCTGATCGCCATTGTCACCGACATGGACGAAGTCTATCCGCAACTCCCGCACTTCGGCCTGGAAGACATTGCCGGCCTGGCCGATTTTCTGCTGGAACGCGCCGGGCGATGATGGCTGATTGCCTGGCGGTGGTCATGGCTGGTGGTGAATCGCAGCGCATGGGGTGCGACAAGGCCTCGCTGAAACTCGGCGAGCGGACCCTGTTGCAGCGTGTGATCGATGTCGTTGAGCCGCTGTTTGGCGAGCTGCGGGTCAGCGTGCGCCATCCGCGGCCGGATATCGACTGGCCACAAATCTGCGACCGCCATGCCGATGCCGGGCCGCTGGCCGGCGTTTGCGCCGCCTTGGAATGGGCCAAAGAAAGGCAGGTGCCCTGGATTTTCGTCGTGGCGACCGACATGCCGTTTATCCGGCCGGCGCTGATCGAGTCTCTGGCCCAGCGGCGAAGCGGCTGGCAGGCGGTGATTCCGGTGGTGCATGGGCATCCGCAGCCGCTGGCCGGGTTTTATTCGACCGACGCGCTGGCAGCGATTCAGGCCGTTCTTGCCGGCGCGGGCAAGCATAGCCTGCGCGCCGCGCTGGAATTAATGCAGGTCAATGAGGTCGACGCCGCGGAGCTGCTCGCGGTCGATCCCGAGCTGGAAAGTTTTTTTGATCTTGATACGCCACAGGATGTAGAAGTGGCAAAACGCTTCAAGGAGTCGTAAACAATGGGAAACCTGTCGGTCAGTGCGGCACAGGCTTGTGTTCTTGAACAGGTGGTGCGCTGCGGCGTAGAAATCGTCACTCTGGAAGTTTCCCTGGGACGGGTGTTGGCCGAAGAGGTCCGCGCCAACCGCGATCAGCCGCCATACGATGTCTCGGCGATGGACGGATTTGCCGTGCGCAGCGCCGACCTCGCTCAGCACCCCGCACTGCTGTCGGTGGTTGAAGACATCAAGGCCGGCGATATGCCGACTCAGACGCTTCAGGCCGGCCAGTGTTCGCGCATCATGACCGGCGCGCCGGTCCCGGCAGGGGCAGATGCGGTGATCCGCGTTGAGGAGTCAACAACGCGGGCCGACGGGCGGATTGAATTTACCGCTCCGGTCAAAGTCGGTAACGACATTCGCTTCCTCGGGGAGAGCATGCGCAACGGCCAGATCGTACTGAGCGCTGGTACCGAGATTACCCCGGGGGTGATCGGCGTGCTGGCCACGGTCAAGGCCGCCAAAGTCAGCGTCTATCAACGACCACGCGTGGCCATCCTGTCGACCGGAGATGAACTGGAAGGCCTCGACGAGGCCTTTGACGCGAATAAGATTCCCAACTCGAACAGCTACGCACTGATGGCGCAGTGCCAGGCGCTGGGCATCGAGCCCGACTTGCTTGGAATCGCCCGTGATGATCCGGCCGAACTGGCCGAGTATCTGCGCCGTGGTCTGGCGTATGACGTGTTACTGGTCTCCGGCGGCTCATCAGTCGGAGTGCACGACCACGTCCGGCCGACGCTGGAAGCGCTGGGGGTAAGCATGCACTTCTGGCGCGTCGAGATGCGGCCAGGGCATCCGGTAGCTTTCGGTAGCATGGAGAATCGAGGTCTGGTCTTCGGGCTGCCGGGGAACCCGGTGTCGAGCATGGTGTGTTTCGAGCAGTTCGTGCTACCGGCTTTGCGCCAGATGATGGGGCATCCGCACCTGTTCCGGCGTAGCGTCGTGGCGCGACTGGGCCATCCAGTGAAAATTCGTCCGGGGCGCACCGAGTTTGTCCGGGTGGTGCTGACGCGCGCAGCGGATGGCGGGTACGAAGCGAATTCGACCGGCACGCAAAGCAGCGGTGCCCTGCTCTCGATGGCGCTGGCCGACGGCCTGCTGGTCGTACCAGCAAGCACCTCGGGGCTGGCGGCAGGCGAAATGGCGCAGGTCCAGCTGCTTGACGGCACGACTTTCCAGAATGAAGCGGGTTTTGAGGGGGGCTTATGAGCACCGCACGTATCGGAATACTGACCATTTCCGACCGCGCCAGTCAGGGCGTTTATGAAGACAAAGGCGGGCCGTCGATTCGCGCCTGGCTAACGAGTGCTTTGGTGAGTCCGTGGCAAGCGGTGGCGCGGGTGATTCCCGATGAGCAGGCGCTGATCGAAGCCGCATTGATTGAATTGAGCGACGTCGAGGGCTGCAGCCTGATCGTCACCACCGGCGGCACCGGTCCGGCCTTGCGCGATGTCACCCCGGAAGCGACCGAAGCCGTGTGTTCGAAGATGATGCCGGGTTTTGGCGAGCTGATGCGCAGCGCTTCATTGAAGTTCGTGCCGACGGCCATCCTTTCGCGGCAGACCGCCGGTATCCGCGGTCAGAGCTTGATCATCAACCTGCCGGGCAAGCCGTCGGCGATTGACGACTGCCTGCAGGCCGTATTTCCGGCCGTGCCCTACTGCATCGACCTGATTGAGGGCGCCACTCTGGAGACCAACGACAGCTTCTGTAAAGCATTCCGTCCGGCGCATGCCAAGAAGTAAGCGGGCTGAAGAACCGGTCGATTTCCTCTGGCTCGGCGTCTCGGGTATAATCGGCTCCGTCATTGGGGAGTAGCCTGCCTTCTGCGGAAGGCGCTTGTGTCAACACACTTGTCCGGCAGGACATGGTGCAAGCAGTTCTCTGTATTCCTTTACCTGGCAAGACCTTTGACCACCAGACCTCCCAATGGCCGGAGAGGTTTTGTGGTCAATCGTTTTTTCCGGCCTGGGAATTCCAATGGAAGCATTTCTTATTTCGACGGGTATCGTGGCGCTGGCTGAAATCGGCGACAAAACCCAACTCCTCGCCTTCATCCTCGCCGCCAAATTCCGCAAGCCGCTGCCGATCATTCTCGGCATCCTGCTGGCGACGATCGCCAATCATTCCTTTGCCGGTGCGCTCGGCGCCTGGCTGACTTCCTTGCTGGCCCCGGAAAGCCTGCGCTGGATTCTCGGCGTCTCATTTCTGGCGATGGCCGGCTGGACGTTGATTCCCGACAAGTTTGACGAAGGCGATGCCAAGCTGGCGCGCTTCGGCGTCTTTGGCACCACCCTGCTGGCCTTCTTTATCGCTGAAATGGGCGACAAGACTCAGGTCGCGACGGTGGCGCTGGCCGCTCAGTATCAGACCTTTTTGCCGGTCGTCGCCGGTACCACCTTCGGCATGATGATCGCCAATGTGCCGGCGGTGCTGCTTGGCAACAAGATTGCCGACAAGATGCCGGTGCGCCTCGTACACAGCATTGCCGCCGCGGTTTTCGCGGTGCTGGGTGTGGCGACGCTGATGGGCGCCGGCGAAGCGATTGGTTTTTAAGCGATGTCAGGCCTTCATCTCAAGGCAAGGAGTCGGAGCGGGCGTGATAAAATTTTGCCTCATCACCCCATCGAGGAAACCCGCATGACCCGCACCCGGATTGATACCAAACCCCTTGGCACTCCCCTCAGCCCGTCGGCCACGCGCGTCATGCTGCTCGGTGCCGGCGAACTCGGCAAGGAAGTGATCATTGCCCTGCAACGCCTCGGCGTCGAAACCATTGCCGTCGACCGTTATGCCGACGCGCCGGGAATGCAGGTCGCGCATCGTTCGTACGTGGTGGCGATGACCGACGGCCCGGCGCTGCGCGCGATCATCGAGAAAGAGCGGCCGCATCTGGTCGTGCCGGAGATCGAGGCGATTGCCACCGACATGTTGCAGGAGATTGAGCGCGAAGGCCTGGCCGAGGTCATTCCGACGGCGCGGGCAACGCGTCTGACGATGAATCGCGAAGGGATTCGCCGGCTGGTTGCCGAAGAACTCGGCTTGCCGACGTCGCCCTACGCTTTTGCCAGTACGCTCGAAGAGCTGCAAGCCGCGATCGACAAGGGCATCGGCTTTCCCTGTCTGGTCAAGCCGACCATGTCGTCTTCCGGCAAGGGGCAGTCGCTGTTGCGCGGTCCCGACGATGTCGCCAAGGCCTGGGACTATGCCCTGCAGGGCGGTCGCGTCAGCCAGAGCCGGGTGATTGTCGAGGGCTTTATCAACTTCGAGTACGAAATCACGCTGCTTACGGTGCGTGCCATCGGCGCCAGCGGTGAGGTCGAAACCTTCTTCTGCGAACCGGTCGGGCACGTCCAGGTCAACGGTGACTACGTCGAGTCGTGGCAGCCGCAGGCGATGAGCAAAGTCGCTCTGGAGAAGTCGCAAGCCATTGCCAAGGCGGTAACCGGCAATCTTGGCGGCCGCGGTCTGTTTGGCGTCGAACTCTTCGTGCGCGGCGATCAGGTGTGGTTCTCGGAAGTCAGCCCGCGTCCGCACGACACCGGGCTCGTCACCCTCGCCTCGCAGCGATTCTCCGAATTTGAACTGCACGCGCGGGCGATTCTTGGCCTGCCGGTCGATGTGTCATTGCGTGCACCGGGCGCTTCGGCTGTCATCTACGGCGGTCTGGAAGCCAAGGGGATCGCTTTTGAAGGCGTTGCCGACGCACTGAATGTGCCAGGCACCGACCTGCGCCTGTTTGGCAAGCCGGAAAGTTTTATTAAACGGCGCATGGGCGTGGCTGTGGCGACGGGCAAGGATACGGATGAAGCGCGCTGCCGGGCAAAACTCGCTGCCAGCAAGGTCAAACCGGTCGCGGGATAATCGCATTGCGGATCATCGTCTGTATCATGGCGATTGAACTGTCGCGCCAGAGCGCATAGAATGAGCGCCTTCGCGGGCGTCGTATAATGGTAATACCCTAGCTTCCCAAGCTAGAGCCGTGGGTTCGATTCCCATCGCCCGCTCCAGAAACGCACAGAAGCCGGAAGATGTTCCGGCTTCTGTTATTTGTGGACCTGTCGAGCACTCCATGGAAACTACAAGCCTCTTTTCCTACGCCCTTATCGCGCTCGGTGCCTTCATGGGCGGCGGGATGAATGCTCTGGCTGGGGGAGGAACCTTTTTTTCCTTCCCGGCCCTTCTCGCCGCCGGAGTTCCCCCCGTGATGGCCAATGCCAGCAATAGTGTCGCCCTATGGCCGGCGAGTCTGTTGAATGCCTGGGGCTATCGCCATGAACTCCAGCGGCATGGAAAATGGGTCGTGGTACTGGCGCTGGTTTCGGCGCTCGGCGGGCTGGCTGGAGGTTTGCTGCTGCTGTCGACGTCGAATGCCGCGTTCTCGAAGCTCATCCCTTGGTTGCTGCTCGTCGCTACCCTGCTCTTTGCCTTTTCCAGCCAGGTTTCTCTCTGGGTGGCAGTGGTCAAGGGCTGGCTGGGGGCGGGTGTCGCGCTTGAGCGTAAGCCGGGAAGCCTGGGCGGCGCATCGTTCCAGTTCGTGGTGGCCATTTACGGCGGCTTTTTTGGCGCCGGTCTTGGCATTCTGACGCTGGCGGCGCTGGCCATCCAGGGCTTCAAGGACATGCAGGAACTCAATGCCCTGAAGAACCTTTCGTCGTCGGTCAATTACACCATGGCCGCACTTACCTTCATTATTGCCGGGGCGATCAGTTGGCCGCACACACTGGTCATGCTGGTTGCCGCGCTCGCCGGTGGCCGGGCCGGAACGGTGCTGGCGCGTCGATTGCCGGCCCTGTGGCTGAAACGTGTGGTAATCGCCGTCGGGAGCCTGCTGACGGTGGTGTACTTCGTGAAAACCGGGTTCTGAAGCATACGGACCGCCCGCAAGGCTTCCGTCGGGCGTTCGGGGGGCGTGATAAAATTCGCTCTCCATGGAAATCAAAATCAACGGCGAGTCTCGCCACTTCCCTGTCCTGCTGACGGTCGCCGAGCTGGTCCTAGAACTCGGCTACGCTGGCAAGCGCATCGCAATCGAGCGCAACGGCGAAATCGTTCCGCGCAGTCGGCACGGCGACGTTGCCCTGGCCGAAGGGGATTGCCTTGAAATCGTCGTCGCTGTCGGTGGCGGTTAACTCCACTTCGCTCAACTCCGGTTTGGAATATAAAAATCATGAACGAACAAACACATCAACTGACCATTGGCGGTAAAACCTACCGTTCACGCCTTCTGGTCGGAACCGGAAAATACAAGGATTTTGCCGAAACCCGCGCAGCGATCGATGCTTCGGGGGCGGAAATCGTCACCGTGGCGATCCGCCGAGTGAATATTGGCCAGAATCCCGGCGAGCCGAATCTGCTTGATGCGCTGCCGCCGTCGGAATTTACCATCCTGCCAAACACCGCCGGGTGTTACACCGCCGAGGATGCGATTCGCACCCTGCGTCTAGGCCGGGAACTGCTCGACGGACACGCGCTGTGCAAGCTGGAAGTCCTGGGTGACCCGAGCAATCTGTTTCCGAACATGCCGGAGACGCTGAAAGCCGCCGAGGTACTGGTCAAGGACGGTTTCCAGGTGATGGTGTACTGTGCCGACGATCCGATCCAGGCCAAGATGCTCGAAGAGATCGGCTGTGTCGCGGTGATGCCGCTGGCCTCGCTGATTGGTTCCGGGATGGGTATTGTCAACCCGTGGAATCTGCGCCTGATCATCGACAACGCCAAGGTGCCGGTGCTCGTCGATGCCGGCGTCGGAACCGCTTCGGACGCAACGATTGCCATGGAACTAGGCTGCGATGGCGTGCTGATGAATACCGCCATTGCGCACGCGAAAAACCCGGTGCTGATGGGCAGTGCCATGAAAAAGGCCGTCGAGGCCGGGCGCGAAGCCTTCCTCGCCGGGCGCATGCCGCGCAAATACTACTCGGCCGATCCGTCGTCGCCGACTACCGGTTTGATCGGCTCATGAGCGCCGACGGTCAGGATAAGCCCGAATACACCGGAACGCGCTCGGGGCATATCCGCAGCTTTGTGCTGCGCCAGGGACGCGTGTCGAGTGCCCAGCTGCGCTACCACGAAGGAATGATGGCCGAAATCGGCGTGCCCTACGTGGCTGCGCCGCACGATCTAGATACGGTGTTTGGCCGCAACGCACCGAAGATTCTGGAAATCGGCTTTGGCATGGGCGAAACGTCGGCGACGATCGCTGCCGCCAATCCGCAAAACGATTATCTCGGGATCGAGGTGCATACCCCGGGGGTTGGCAGCCTATGCAAGCTGGTCGCCGAAAATGGGCTGAGCAATCAGCGCATCGTTCAGCACGACGCGGTCGAAGTGCTGCGCGACATGATCCAGCCCGGTGTGCTTTCCGGCGTGCATATCTTCTTTCCCGATCCGTGGCCGAAAGCGCGGCATCACAAACGACGCCTGATCCAGCCGCCGCTGGTGGCCCTGCTCGCCAGCCGGCTTAAGCCAGGAGGCTATATCCACTGCGCGACCGACTGGGAAAACTACGCCGAGCAGATGCAGGAGGTGTTATCTGCCGAGGCGTTGCTGGAAAACACAGCGGAAGGTTTTGCTCCGCGCCCGGATTACCGTCCGCTGACCAAGTTCGAGCAGCGCGGAATCCGTCTGGGGCACGGCGTCTGGGACGTGATTTTCCGGAGAAAGAATTAAATTCGCTAACCACAACGGGCACGACGAGCACAACGAAAAGCCGTTTTTCCGAAAATCTTTCCAGGGGCTCTCCCCTATTTATTGCTACGAATAAACCATAAATGTTTTTCGTTGTGTGCGTTGTGGTTAGTTGTTTTTCGGCTTTTACTGTAGCCGAAAAATCACCGGCAGGATGAGTTCGCGCGAGCTGGCGCCGGTGAGTTTGCCCATGGCGTAGGCGGCTTTGATGGCCGCCTTGTCGAGGAGGCTATGTCCGCTGCTGGCGGCCAGATTGACGTCTTCTACAGCACCATCGGCCGAGAGTTTGAGGATCAGTCGCACTTCGCCTTCAAGGCCACGGGCGACGGCTTCGGGTGGATAGAATAGGTGCTCGGAAAGCTTGCGTTGTGCGTTCTGGACCTCGCGTTTGGCCCGGGTTTTGGATGGTGGTGGCGGCATCGGAGGCGGTGGTTTTTTTACTTCCGGGGCTTCACCTTCCGGATCAAGCGTGTTTTTGAGCACCGGCTCGGGCGGTGTTTCGGGTTGGGGCGGCAGGCGCAACAAGGCCTGCAGCGCCGGCTGGGGCGGGGCAACAGAATGGCGCTTCAGAAGGTCCGGAAGGAACAGAACGCCGTGCAGGGCGAATGAAAGCGCGAGAGCAAGAGTCAGACGGGACGGCATCAAAGTCGTATTGTGCAACAAAACGTGACGTAAGATCGTGGGATGTCGCGTGATCCAGAGGTGATTTGAATGCAACTGATCCATCGAAACAGCCGAATTCTGCTCGTGGCAATCTGCCTGTTTGCCGCTTCGGCATGGGCTGCAGTGCCTGACCCGATTGAATTCAGTTGGGCCGTCGAAAGCAACAATATTTCGAAGGTCAAAGCCTGGCTTGATGAAGGGCTGAGCCCAGAATTTCAGGGTAATCAGCTTGGCACTGGGCTGATGATTGCCGCCTGGAACGGTAATATCCCGATGATGGCCTTGTTTGTCGAGCGTGGCGCCAATCCTCGGCGCGCCAACAAGAACGGCGAACAACCCCTGCAGCTCGCGGCGTGGAACGGTCACATGGACGCCGTTAAATGGCTGCTGGCCAATGGCGCCGCGCTCAATCGCGAAGGCAAATACTGGAGCGCGCTGCACTATGCCGTCTTCGGCGGTCATACCGACTTGGCCAAGTACCTGATTGAGCGGGGGGCTGAGGTCAATTCCCGTTCTCCGAATGATTCAACGCCGCTGATGATGGCGGCGCGTGAAGGGCGCGAGGGGATGGTCAAGATCCTGCTCGAGTCCGGCGCCGATCCTAAATCAAAGAATGATTGGGGAGACAATGCCTTGGCGTTTGCTATGCGCTATGACCACTACCGACTCGGCAAGATGATTTCTTCGCCCGAGGAATTCGAGATTGCCGTCAAGGCGCCCAAGGAAAGCTTTGGTGAGGCGTCGCGCTCGGCGCCAGCATCCAAGGAAATCGAGGACTTGCTGCGCAGGATCCGCGAAGCCGAAGCGGCCAAGCGCCCGACTGAGCAGTTGCGCAAGCAGCTCATGGATGCGGTGAATGCAATGAAGCGCAGCAGTTCGGTGGTGGTCAATGCGTCGCGTCGCCCGATGCCGCTGCCTTATCAGCCCCGATCGATCGTGATCACCGCCAAGCGTGGATCGCCCGGCGCGGAAAAAGCGCAGGTGGTGGTCGATGGGCAGCGGGTGGCTCCGCCTGCGGCAGCGAAGAGCGGCCCTGGCTCGATCACCGTTACTCCGGGCAAGCCGCAATTCTCGGCCAGTTACGTGGCCGATCTGATGCGCCAGATCCGCCTTGCCGAAGCACAGGGTCGGCCGACGGATCAGCTCCAGCGACAGCTTGTCGAGGCGGTTGAGTCGATGAAGTAGGTGCCTGCCGCTTAATCCGGGTCGGAGAGAAAACGCTCCAGCAGCCGGTTGAGGAAGCGCTGCCCCTGATGCGTCGGAGCGATCCGCTGGATAGAGCGCTCGATCAGACCGTCTTTCTCGGCCTGGCGGAGCGTGCTCTCAATACACTGTAGTGGAAGCGAGGTGCGCATTTCAAAGAGCGCGGCGTCGAACCCCTGATTGAGCCGTAGCGCGTTCATCATGAACTCGAAGGGCAGATCATCGGCGCTTACCGAGAACTCTTCCTGCAATGCTTCTCTGCTGCCGATCTTCGCCAGATACTGCTTTGGCTGCTTCCAGCGCATTTGCCTCAGCACCTGATCCTGCGAGGTCAATTTACTGTGCGCTCCGGCACCGATGCCAAGGTAGTCGCCAAAGGTCCAGTAGTTCAGGTTGTGCCGACACTGTCGGTCGGGCTGGGCAAAAGCCGAGGTTTCATAGTGCGTGAAGCCGGCGGCCGCGAGTCGGGCCTCAATCGCCTCCTGCATGTCGGCGCAGCAGTCCGGGTCGGGTAAGGCCGGCGGGGTGGCGGCAAACGCGGTGTTGGGTTCAAGGGTCAACTGGTAGCAGGAAATATGAGTTGGCGCGAAAGTGAGCGCCTGCTCCACATCGTCGATGGCTTGTTCCAGGGTTTGCCCGGGAAGGCCGTACATCAGGTCGAGATTAAAGTTGTCGAAGTGCCGGGTGGCGATGGCTATGGCTTTTCGCGCTTCTGTATCGTCATGAATTCTGCCAAGCGCTTTAAGGTGGGTTGGGTTGAAACTCTGGATACCGAGCGACAGGCGGTTGACTCCGGCGTCACGAAAAGCCGCAAATTTTTCCGATTCGACGGTACCAGGATTGGCTTCCAGGGTGATCTCGGCACCAGGAATCATCGGCAGGCGCGCGCGAAGGTCCGAAATCAGCGTTTTCATCCCGGCGCCCGAAAGCAGGCTCGGCGTTCCGCCGCCGAAGAAAATGCTCGAAACATTGCGCCCCCAGATCAGTGGCAAGGCGGATTCGAGGTCGGCGATCAGTGCGGCAATATAGCTGTCCTCGGGAATGTCCTCGCGGGCTTCGTGCGAGTTGAAGTCGCAATACGGACATTTCTGTACGCACCACGGGATATGGACGTAGAGCGACAGCGGGACGGCGTGGCGAAAGGCTAGTCCCTTGTCCACCGGGCGGGCGTTCTGGCCTTGCGCAATGATCGGGATGACGCGGTTGGTCGACTTCTTGGGCATCAGGATCGGGCGTGCAGCCGTTCAATCAGGTGGGCGAGCGCCAATCCTCGGTGCGAGCGCTGATTTTTAACGGCAGAGTCGAGTTCGGCGGCGGTCTGGCCGAGATCAGGAAGGTAGAAATAGGGGTCGTAACCGAAACCGCCCTGCCCTCGCTTCTGATCGACCATTTCGCCATACCATTCGCCTTCGGCAATGATCGGCTGTGGATCCTCGGCATGACGGACAAAAACCAGAACACAGACGTAATGCGCGCGCCGGTCGGCGTGAGTAGCCAGGTCGGCGATCAGCTTTTGATTGTTGCGTTCGTCGGATTTGGGTTCGCCGGCGTAACGAGCCGAATAGACCCCGGGTGCTCCGCCCAGAACATGGACGCACAGGCCGGAATCGTCGGCCAAGGCGGGTAGCCCACTACAACGTGAGGCATGGCGCGCCTTTTCCAGGGCATTTTCGACGAAGGTGCAATGCGGTTCTGCGCATTCGGAAATGCCGAGTTCCTTTTGTGCGACGGGTTCCCAGCCGAGCGGCGCGAGCAGTTCGCCGAATTCGCGGAGCTTGCCGGGGTTGTTCGAGGCGACGACGAGCTTCATGCGGCCATTGCGGCTTTCTGCCGCGCAACAAGTGCGTTGATCCCCGCTTCGGCGAGATCAACCAACTGATTCATCTGGGCGCGGGTGAATGGCTCACCTTCCGCAGTACCCTGAATTTCGACGATGCCGCCGCTGCCAGTCATCACGACGTTCATGTCGGTGTCGCAGTCGGAGTCCTCGGGGTAGTCGAGGTCAAGCACCGGAGTGCCCTGGTAAATACCAACCGAGATAGCCGCGACGTGGTCACGGACCGGGTTGGCCGGGATCTTGCCTTGAGCGACCAGCTGTTCGCAGGCGTCGTGCAGCGCCAGCCAAGCACCGGTGATCGAGGCACAACGCGTTCCGCCATCGGCCTGCAGCACATCGCAATCGAGGGTGATCTGGCGTTCGCCCAGAGCCTTGAGGTCAACCACGGCGCGTAGCGAGCGGCCGATCAGGCGTTGAATTTCCTGCGTGCGACCGCTTTGTTTGCCTTTCGCTGCCTCACGTGCGCTGCGGGTATGTGTAGCGCGCGGCAGCATGCCGTACTCGGCAGTGACCCAGCCCTGCCCCTTGCCGCGCAGAAAAGGGGGAAGCGATTCTTCGACGCTGGCCGTGCACAGGACCTGGGTGTCGCCCATCTCGATCAGTACCGAGCCTTCGGCGTGACGGGTGAAGTGGCGGGTGATTTTCAGGGCACGAAGTTCTGATGCTTGACGCTGGCTGGGTCGCATGATTATTCCTATTTAGAGTATTTCTGAATGGCTGAACGGATTTCCTCGATCGCTTGCTCGATTTCTGCATCGCTCAATTCGGTTTTGGAGTGTGGGCTGCTTCCGAATACGTCGAGATTGGTCATGACCGTATCGAGGGGCATGGCCTGAGTCGAAATGACGCTGGAAAAGCTGCTGCCGGGTTCGATGTAGCTGTCTTCCCAGCGTACGGCAACAATCGACAGATTGTCAGCGTAAGGGCCGCCACGGATATCGGCCTGATTCAGGAGCAGAGGAACGGCCTGCATCAGGTTTTCGGAACTCAGCGATGCGGCGAGCATCTCATCGGGCAACACGCCCCACAGACCATCGGTGCACAGTGCCAGAACATCGCCGGCTTCGAGGGGAGTTTTGCGTGAGAATTCAATTTCGGGCGGGACCGGGCCACCGAGGCAGCTGTATATTTTGTTGCGCTCCGGGTGTGAGGCTGCCTGGGCTTCGCTGATGACGCCCTGATCGATCAACAGCTGAACGCGCGAATGGTCACGGGTACGAAAAAGAACTCTCCCGTTGCGCATGACGTAAAGGCGTGAATCGCCGGAATGCGCCCAGTAGGCGATATTGTCCTGAATGATGCAGGCAACACAGGTGGTGCGTGGTGAATCCTTCAGTTTGTGGGCATTGGTGAAGTCGATGATGGCATGATGCGCGCTGCGCATCGATTCTTCGAGGAAGAGAAAAGGGTCCTGAATCTGCGATGTCGCTTCACGCTGAAATCTCTCGGTCAGCGTTTGTACGGCAATCTGCGCGGCAATCTCGCCATAGTAATGGCCCCCCATTCCGTCGGCGATGATCATTAACAGGGCGTCGCGCGAATAGCAGTGAGCGATACGATCTTCGTTATTGTGGCGCTTGCCGGGGCGGCTTTGCTGATAAATGGTAAATTTCACTTCTTTTCAGTCTTTCTTTTGAATTGGCTGACCATACTGCCAAGCCAGCCTTTTTTCGGGACTCTAGGTTTGTGAACCTTTTCAGTGAGGGCTTTCTGCAGCGAAAACACACTTTGCGGGCGATCGAGATGATTCAGGCACAGGCACCAATCGATGGTTTCAAGTAGCTGTTTTGAGTATTCCCCTTCCCAGCGTGTCAGGGCAGGAACCAGCCGATCCTTCACTTGCCGGGTATCTGCGGCCTGTGGTGCGGCGGAAGCCAGGCAGGCATACATGGAGGCGCCAACACTATAGATGTCGCTCCATGGGCCGAGCAGCTCTCGCTGGGCATAATGCTCCGGTGAGGCAAAACCCGGGGTGTACATTGGCTTGAGCATCGGCGTGTCCAGGGCCAGCGTTTGTCGTGCGGCACCAAAGTCGATCAATACCGGTGTGGTGTCATGCCGCATATAGATATTTGAGGGTTTCAGGTCGAGGTGCAGCAATTTGTGTGAATGCACCTCGCGCAGACCGTTGAGCAATTTGGTGAACACATTGCGCATGAAGTTTTCGGTGATGATGCTTCGGTTCTTGTAGATGAATTCCTGCAGGGTGCGGCCCTGCTCGTACTCCATCACCATGTATACCGTGTCATTGGCGCGAAAAAAATTCAGCACGCGGATCACATTCGGATGCGAAAGCTTGGCCAGAGCCCTGCCCTCTTCAAAGAAGCACTTCATGCCATACCGGAATGCCGAGCTGTGCTCCTCGGTGATCACCGGCTTGATTCCCCCTTCGCCGCGCAAAGCCAGACTGTTGGGAAGATATTCCTTGATGGCGACAAACTGATTTGCTTCATTGCTTGCCAGATAGACGATCGAAAACCCGCCCAGGGAGAGCTGATGCTCGATGCGATACTCATCGAGGACAAAACCGGCAGGAAGGGCGTGGTTAGCTTGTTGCGCCATCGAGATCAAAGCTATCATGTGGTTTGCGGCCATTTTCAGGCTTTGGCGGGGGGCTGTAAAGCAAGATTCCCGCGATTAACCCATTCTTCAGGATTTCTATGATTTATAGCATGACCGGTTATGCCGCCAGAACGCAGGATGTCGAACGTGGTGCCTTGCATATTGAACTCAAAAGCGTCAATTCCCGTTATCTCGATTTTCAGTTTCGGGTGTGCGAAGAATTGCGCATGGTTGAGCCGGCGCTGCGCGAACTCTTCAGCGCACGATTGACGCGCGGCAAGCTGGAGTGCCGGGTGAGTTTTGCAGCCGCAACGACGCGTAGTCAGCAGCTCTCTCTCAACGCTGATTTGCTGCAGCGCCTGAAAGGATTTGATGCTCAGATTCGCGACGAGTTACCTCTGGCAGCGCCGCTGGGGGTTAACGATGTACTACGCTGGCCGGGAATGCTGGGTGACGATTCGCTAGATATCGAGTCGCTGGTTCCGGCCTGCATGGCCTTGGCCAAAGACGCACTGGAAGACTTTACGGCCAGCCGGGCGCGTGAAGGGGAAAAACTGACCAGCGTCATTCTCGAGCGCGTTGCGCGCATGCGCGACCTGGTGCGCGAAGTGGCGCCACGAATTCCGGTGGCGCAAGCGGCGTTTCAGGACAAGCTGAAACAGCGATTGATCGATGCGCTGGGCAATGCGGATGACGATCGAGTGCGTCAGGAAGTCGCCGTTTTTGCCGTGCGCATCGACGTTGCCGAAGAGCTCGCCCGCCTATCGACGCACCTCGACGAGGTGGAGCGCGTGCTGATGGCCGGCGGCGCCAGCGGCAAGCGACTCGATTTCCTGATGCAGGAACTCAACCGCGAGGCCAATACTCTCGGTTCGAAGTCGGTAGTGACCGAGGTCTCGCAAACGGCGATGGAGCTCAAGCTATTGATTGAGCAGATGCGCGAACAGATCCA
>JBAXHE010000011.1:0-60465 GCA_037139055.1 Betaproteobacteria bacterium
GAAATAAGAAAAGCCAGAGACTCGCTCTGGCTTTAATGTTTGGTAGGCGCGATTGGACTCGAACCAACGACCCCCACCATGTCAAGGTGGTGCTCTAACCAGCTGAGCTACGCGCCTTCTTTGTCACACCAGTTGCTTGCGACATCAAAGAAGGCGAGATTATACGTGCTGCAGATTCCAAGTCAACATCGTTGCTCAAACTTGTTGATATAATTTTCAGAAATAGGCAAAAAAATCGACAGAATGCCCTTGATCAGGGACTGACTTTGATTTTTTCAATCAGTGCAAGCGTGGCATTCAAACTGGATATCTCGACCCGGTTGCGCCCGAGCGATTTGGCCTGATACAGGGCCTGGTCAACGCGGTCAAAGAAGCTCTTCAGTCCTTCGACGGGAGAGTATTCTCCGATGCCTATGCTGACGGTGACCCGGTGCTCTTTAGACAGCGAGAGTGTTTCAATGCTGGTCCTGATGCGTGAAGCTAGTTTCTCGGCTTCTGAGAGCTCAGTATGCGGAGCGATGACGACGAATTCATCGCCGCCCCAACGGAATACCCGATCGTTTTCCCGAACCAGCTTTCTGATGGCGTTACCCGTGGCCTTGAGTACCTCGTCGCCAAAAGAGTGGCCATGCACGTCGTTGACGCTTTTGTGATGATCAATATCAATGAACAGCTTGGAGAAGGTCTTGGCATTGTAGCGACGAACACGTTCGATCTCGGATTCTATGAAACTGTCGAGATGCCTGCGGTTGCCCAGATCAGTGAGTGGGTCGGTCAGCGAATCGGTTTCATACTTCGCTGCTTTCTTGGTCAGTAGGGTAACGAGTTCAAAAAGCCCATGGGATTCGTGGTGGAAAAGTTTTGTCCAGTAACCGTAGGCAAAGCTGACGACCTCACTCTGGGTGAGCATGCCAATCAGAATGCCGTATTCATTGACGATGACCGCGCGTTTGACCTTCTTGCATTTGAGATGCACCAGTGCATCATGAATTGTCGCTGACGCAGGCAGGCTGAAAACCGGATGGGTCATGTACTCGGACAACTGTCCCGCGGTGGACTGGCCCGAAGAGATGATTCTGAAGACATCCTTGGCAGTGATGATGCCGATCGGTTTGCCGGCGTCAACGACAATGATCGAGTCTTCGGTCTGAACGAGATGGCAAAGTACATCGTCTAAATGCCATTCCTGTGAGAAGGTCAAAGGTTCTTTGCGGGAAACAATTTGGCCGATATTCTTTTTTTCCAGGAATAAGGTGGGATCAATGGTCGAGAGTAGGTCGGAATAGGTGAGTATTCCAATCATCGAATCGTTTTCCTCTGAATCGGTGACGATGAGAAATCGTGTTTTCGCCAGTTCAAGTTGATCCAGCGCATCCAAAACATTTTTGTCTTTTTCAATGGTCGTTGCCGGCTCAATCGGCATCTGAGACAGCGCCTGGTCCAACGACGCCCCTGCATGGGAAATTTCCAGGATGTTTTCCATTGAGAAAACATGCAGCCGCCCGTTTTTACGGAAAACGATGCTCGACACATCTCTTTCAATCATCAGGTTGGCGGCCGTGCGCAGCGTGAGATCAGAATCGGTTTGCAACACGTTTTTTCGTGCAATGTCGCTGACCAGCGGGAAATTGGGTAGTTCATTTTCGTGGCCGATGCTGTTGTCGCTCAGATGCGCGATCTCGATGCCGTCGGTGCTGTCTTCATGATCGCCATTGCGGCGATTGATGGAATAGACGTCATAGGCCCTGATCAGTTCGATGCTTGATCTGGCGCCGGTTTTCTGTAATAAATTGGTCCGGTGAACGTAATAGGTCTTGATGGAAATCGCCAATTCACTGGCAATCTGCTTGCCTGAAAGGCCCTTGGACAGCTTTTCGCAAATTTCAAGTTCGCGTTTGGTCAGTTGCTCGATGCGTTCAATGATGCTTTCCAGAGAGGTCGGCTTGTTCGACTGCAAATCGGCATCGGTAAAGGCGCGCTCAAGCGTGGTTTTCATCGCTTCGAGGGGGAAGGGCTTGGCCATGAAATCAAACAGGCCCAGGCGTATCGAATTCAAGGTCAGGGCGATCTTGTTGGATCGGCTGATGCAGATTCTTGGCGCGCCATGAAACCAGGTGGGCAGGTGTTGGCGAAAAAGTCCGACAAATTGTGAATCGAATACGACGCAGAAGGTCTTATTCCTGCGACTTGCCTCTGTGGTGTTATTTTGCAGCCAGGCGATGAATTCAGAGCTGTCAGAAAACGATAATGTGTTGAATCCCGAGTTTTCACCTATTCTAGATAGGGCCTTAAACGTTGATGCTTCGTGATCTATGACCAATACAATTCGTTGTCTGTCAGTTTTTGTCATCCAGAGGGGTTCCTTGTGTAGGCGAAGAGTCAATGCAGCAGAATGGCACAGTGGGCGCCTATGCGGGTGTGAAGCAGGAGTTGTACCGCAGCGGTCCCGCAGGGGCTCAAACCTAAAGATGCTATATATATTGCGCGGTTTTAGGAATAAGTAAAAGTCTTAGTTTTTTTACGCCCAACTCGCTGATTCCAAATTGATCTATGCCTTTTGGCGTAGTGCAGTCCCCGTAAGTTTATGATCTACCTATCGAATAGTCTGGATGTCCTATGAATCGCGTCTGTTTTCCCCCAACGCCGGTGCTGACCGGAACGGATAGTGAGCAAAAACGCGCCGAGATTCTGGCGTATTTTCACACCACCTTCGATCGCTACGAGCAATTGTTCGAGGTGCTGACTGGCGATGAGGCGTATTACAAAAAACCGATTGCCTTGCGCCATCCGCTGATTTTCTACTTCGGCCATACCGCGACCTTCTTCATCAACAAGCTGTTGCTGGCCGGTCTGATTGATCAGCGCCTCAACCCCCGCTTCGAATCAATGTTCGCGGTCGGCGTCGATGAAATGAGCTGGGACGATCTGAACGAGGCACGCTATGACTGGCCGGCGGTCGGGGAGGTCAGGGCATATCGTCAACAGGTTCGCGCCACGGTCGATCGCCTGATTCGCACGCAGCCCCTGTCACTTCCCATTGGTTGGGATCATCCGTGGTGGATCATCCTGATGGGTATCGAGCACGAGCGCATCCATCTGGAAACTTCGTCGGTGCTGATCCGTCAGCATCAGCTGAAGTACGTCTCGCCGCATGCGGCCTGGGAGCCGTGTCGCGCTGCCGCGACCGCGCCGCAAAATGAACTGGTTGATGTCCCCGCAGCGACGTTCCGGGTGGGTCGCGAGAGAAGCGACCCCTTTTACGGCTGGGATAACGAATTCGGTTGTCATCACGCTTCGACGGCCGATTTCAAAGCCAGTCGCTTTCTGGTGTCGAACCAGGAGTTCCTGGCTTTCGTTGAGGCCGGAGGCTATGCCGATGACTCGCTATGGCTGGAAGAAGGGCTGGGCTGGAAAAATTTTGCCCAGGCGCAGTATCCCACTTTCTGGATCAAGGACCAGTCGCCGCAGGGTGCCGTTCAATGGCGTCTGCGCCTGATGCTTGAAGAAGTACCGATGCCCTGGGACTGGCCGGTGGAAACCAATTACCATGAGGCCAAGGCGTTTTGCCAGTGGAAAACACGGGTCAGCGGCGAGCCAGTGCGTCTGCCGACTGAAGATGAATGGCAGGCGCTCTGCGCCTTTTCCGGCGCTGACAACCAACCCGCTAATCTCCAGCTTGAGCACTATGCGTCATCGTGCCCGGTGACCACTTTTGCGCAGGGTGAATTCTTCGACGTGACCGGCAATGTCTGGCAATGGACCGAGACGCCGATCTATCCTTTTGACGGGTTTGAAGTTCACCCGATTTACGATGATTTCACCGCGCCGACGTTTGATGCGCGGCATAATCTGTTCAAAGGCGGTTCGTGGATATCCTGCGGCAATGAAGCGCTGCCTTTCTCGCGCTATGCCTTCCGTCGTCATTTCTTCCAGCATGCCGGGTTCCGCTATGTGCGCTCTGAAGCCCCGGTGGCCTTGCCCTCTTCGCATTACGAAACCGATCGGCTGGTGTCCGAGTATGCTGAATTCCATTACGGTGACACGTATTTTGACGTGCCGAATTTCCCGCGAGCGCTGGCTCAGCTGGCGATTGAGACGATGGGTGATAAGCCTGCACTGAAGGCTCTCGATCTTGGGTGCGCCACTGGCCGCGCGACGTTTGAACTGGCTCGGCATTTCGAGCAGGTCACCGGGATTGATTTTTCCGCCCGGTTTATTGGTCTGGGCGTGCGTTTGGCCGAGCAGGGCAGCTTGCGGTACACACTGGTTGATGAAGGCGAACTGGTGTCCTACAAGGAAAGAACCCTCGCTGAACTCGGTCTTGACGCGGCGGCCTCCAGGGTTGAGTTCTTTCAGGGCGATGCCTGTAACCTCAAGCAGATTTTGACGGGTTACGATCTAGTCCTCGCCGCCAATCTGATCGACCGACTTTATAGCCCGGAAAAATTCCTGGGGTCAGTTCATGAGCGCATCAATACCGGGGGGCTGCTGTTGATTGCCTCGCCCTACACCTGGCTGCCAGAGCATACCCAGCGTGAAGAGTGGATTGGCGGATTCAAGAAGGACGGCGAGAGTTTCACCACGCTGGATGGACTGAAAGCCATTCTCGAGAAGAATTTCCGCCTGGTGCGCGGTCCGCTATCGGTTCCCTTTGTCATTCGCGAGACCAAGCGCAAATTCCAGCACACGCTTTCCGAAGTCAGTATCTGGGAGCGCCGATAGCTTGATCCATTATCCCAACAAAGGACTTCCGATGCGCCGTCGTTCAGCGTTCGTTCTGCTGTAACAGGGCCATGAATTCGTCAATGGGCACCGGCCGGCTGTAGTAATAGCCCTGATAGGTATGGCAGCCGTGTTCATTGAGGAAACTGCGTTGTGCTTCGGTTTCGACGCCTTCGGCAACAACCCTGAGCCCCAGACTTTTTCCCATGGTGATGATGGTTTGCGCGATCACCTCGTCGTTGTGATTGCCCGGAAGATTGGCTACAAATGATTTGTCAATCTTGAGTTCATCGAGTGGCAGACGCGTCAGGTAAGAGAGGGATGAGTATCCTGTGCCAAAGTCGTCCATGGAAAATGAGACGCCCAGTTCTTTGAGCAGCAGCATTTTTTCGATGGTGTTTTCAACATCGTCGAGAACCAGCGATTCGGTGAGTTCAAGCTCTAGGTGAATAGAAACCACGCCGGTGTTTTCGATCAACTGGCGGATGCTGTGCACGAAATCGTCCTGACGGAACTGACGTGGGCTGACATTGACCGAGATGCGCAACTTCTGCGCTACGCCATGATCTGACCAGGCCTTCATCTGTTTGAAGGCCCCTTCGAGGACCCATTGGCCGATCGGCAGGATGAGCCCCGTGTCTTCGGCCAGGGGGATGAATTCCACCGGGGAGATGAAGCCACGATCCGGGTGTTTCCAGCGCAGCAATATTTCAGCGCCAACAATTTGGCCAGTCCTATCAACTTGTGCCTGATAGTAAAGCATCAGTTCCTGTCGATTGAGCGCCTGCCGCAGATCGTTTTCCAGAATACTGCGCTTGTCGAGTGCGCGTTGCATGTCCGGGTCGAAGAAGCGCGGGGTGTTGCGGCCACTGGCTTTGGCCTGGTACATGGCGATATCTGCATTCTTCAGCAGTTCTTCGACGCTTTCATTGCCATGGAATAGGCAGATTCCGATGCTGGCCGTGCTGTTGCAATGCTGTCCCTTCAGGTCGTAGGGTTGGGCAATGCTGGCACAGAGCTGGTTGCCCACGTGTTTGGCCCGGGTGGCGGCCTCCTCGATATCCTTGCCCAGGTCTTCGAGAACGATGACAAATTCGTCGCCGCCGGGTCGGGCGACCGTGTCTGCATCTCGCAAGGACTGGCGCAGGCGTTGAGCCACCAGGAGCAACAGCTGGTCGCCGGTCTCGTGCCCCCGTGTGTCGTTGAGCGTGCTGAAGTCATCAAGGTCAAGAAACAGGACGGCACCATAGCTACCGTTCCGGTCAGCCTGGGCTAGAGCCTGGCCCAGGCGGTCCTGCAACAGCCGGCGATTGGGGAGTTGGGTCAGCTGGTCGTAATAGCCGAGACGATGGACTTCCGCTTCTGCGTCTTTGTTGTGGGTGATGTCGGTAAATGAGCAGACATAGTGGGTAATGACGCCTGTCGGTGCGACGACCGAATTGATCGTCAGCCATTCGGCAAAAATGCTGCCATTTTTTCGCCGGTTCCAGATTACGCCTTGCCAGAAACCTTGCTCGCTTAGCGCGTTCCAGAGATTTTCGTAGAAGGCCTGGTCATGACGTCCTGATTTGAGGAGCGTGGTTTTCTGGCCGATTGCTTCTTCCTCTGAGTAACCTGTAACCTTGGTGAAGGCCGGGTTGATTCTCATGATGACGCCGCTGTGATCGGTCACCAGCATGGCCACTTGCAAGTCAAACGCCTTGGCCGCAATGCGCAGTTCGACATCGGCTTGCCGCTTTCGGGCCATGCTGTTGAGTAAAGCCCAGAGTAGGGTGATCAGGATTGCACCGATCAGCACGAAGGTCCAGATCAGAGGCTTGTTGGATTGATGCCAGGGCTGGAATGCAATGACGCTGTTTTCGGGAAGGCGTGATTTCGAAATGTTGAAGCGCGTCAGTTGGCGATAATCAAAGGTCGTTTGGCCAGGGATCTGGCGCAGAACAAAGAGGTTTTCGACCTTTTCTCCATTGAGAATGCGTTGCAGCATTTCGCCTGCAGCATTGCCCTGTGCCTTGGCCGTGGTCAGATTGCCGCCGACGATGCCATAGCCGAGATAAAAATCCCAGCTGGCATAGACGGGAACGGTGCTGTGGCCGGTAACCAGCTTGGCAATTTCGGGATAGGTGATAAAAGTCCCGCTCCGGTCACTGGCGTAGGGCATCAGAAGGACGAGATCATTGGCCCCGAGTGCAGACAGTTTTACGCTCAGTTCATTGGTCGGCAAGGCGACCAGAAACTCGAACTGGATACGCCCTTTAAGCGCGTCGGCGATGGATTCCAACTCGCTGCGCAGTACTTTTCCGGTCGTTGTGTCGTCGATGACCACGACAATCCGTTGGGTATCGGGGTGAATCTGCAGCATCAGTTTGATCGTGGCAGCATTGTCTGCGGATTCTGCGACTCCGGTAAATTTCGAGAGTCCGTCAAGTTGCTCGTCACGGAACCAATTGACGCCGCAAAACACCACCGGTACGCGCGGAAAGAGTTTGTCGCGATGGTGGCGCATGAAATCATAGGCGTCATTGTCGGTAACCACAATGGCGTCAAGCTGAATCGATCGGTACTTGTGCGAGAAGAGTTGTCGCAGATTGTCAAAATGCGTTGTGTCCAGCGAACGCTTGGTATCCATATACTCGATATGGAATTCTACCGGGCCATAATTCTCGAAGCTTTCGCGGATGCCAACGGTTTCACCATCGGTCCAGTCCATGCCCTGATGGTATGAGTTAAGTATCAGAACATGCTTGTGGCCGGAGGCCTCGGCAGGATGATGGAAAACCCCACCTACCCATAACAGAAGCAATAGCGTGATGGCGGAGCGAACCTGAAGAAAAATCATCAATCGTCCTTTTTGGCTGCAATGTGCATTCGGCGAACCCGGATGCAGATCTGATTGCTCGTCTATCGCATTCACGAAATGATGACGACCAAAATTTTACGCAAACAACATCAATCGGCTTCGATAGACTCTATCACTTTTGACCGGTTAAAAGCCACGAGATTAAGTTGTGAAAACGACTTCTTGAGGGGCACGTCTTTGTCTTGCGCATAAAAAAGGACGGGAACTAATCCCGTCCTTTCTCGGAGTGGCTTGTGTGTGTTCATCAAATGTTGCAAGTCTTCGACGCACAAAAACAATAGGTTAGCGACGCGCGAGACACCATATCCCGCAAGTCAATTCCCCCATACGTTGCAAGTCCCTTACTGAATTTACGTATATCGTGCAAGTTTCCTATTGAAACCGCGTGCTATCACGATTGAATGTTGCAATATCATTGATTATTAAGTGAAATATTTTCCATAAAATACCCATTATTGTCGCCGAGTTATGCCTTCGTAGGAGTTGGCGAAAGAACTTTCGCGTGGGAGGGTGAGGAGGGCGGATTGCCATCGTGGTGCCTCGCGTGCAAAGCTTGCGGTAGAGCTACCGACATTGTTAGATTTGCAGCAAGCTGATTCCCGATCTTGTTTCACAAGAAAACGTTGAGTTACTCCGTTCGACCCGTTGCAGACGCTCACAGAACGGCAAAGCAGCCATTCTAGTTGTCATAGATGGCGTCAATAGCTACCTGCGCTTGAGGGTGCCAATGAGAAAAACACCGATTATTTGAAATCTATAAAGCTGGCGATATTTTCTAATTCAGTGCGATAAGAATCATATTTTGACTCTAAACATGCCGATAAAATCCACACAATTTTTTTATCTGCTTTAAGCATTGTTCCTAAAAAGTGAAGTCGCACTCCATTTTTCGCCACTCCACTAACATCGACTCTCATGGCATCAAGTCCTCTTATTTTTGTATTCTTTATTGCAGTTGATTTACCTTCATTGATGCTAGATAAGAGTTTTTGTTGTAGATTCTTTGCGTATATATTCCAATCTGCAACATCTTTTCTATCAATAGAATTAATTAAAAGAGCAATATCTAATACGGGGTTCTTTGCTGATATCTCATAATTTTGATTTTGTGTTTGAACCCATCCAGATGGCAATGAGATTGAGAAAGAACCATCTCTACCAGAAATAGTAGAACTCGAAACGGGATTCTTTACAGTCGCGAGTACTGCTTGTGACGACACTTTGGCCTGTGGCTCATATGAGGGTTGAGACGTTTGTACAGGTGCTATCGGTTGCGAAAGTATTGCAATACCTGTAATTCGACGTTCGGTTGCTGAGTCACTAACACGGACTTGTCTTTGATGTGCAATGATTACTCCATCTGCTCCAATACTTGCAGCCTCTCTTTTTAAAGCCCTCATAGCAAGTTCAACGTCTTCTTTTTCTCCTGGTTTTGAAAGTGACAAAATTTGCAAGGCGTCTGCGGCGGCCATCCCTCTCGCGTCAACAGTGCCTATTACCTTAAAAGGGAAACTAGGCTTGTATGTGTAAATTTGTACTTCAGACTCATCAGTTGGGGAATGGTTTTCACCAGGTTGAAGTACATGGCTTGCTTCGGACACGCTCCCGAACAAATCTGCAAAGCAGGTTCCTGAATAAGCTATTGTCAGAACTATGGCTGCCGCTATGATTTTTCTCATGCCTATTTCCCATTAAGATGGTGTTCTGACAAATGCATTGGTAGCACCTGCCCAATGACTTCTACTTCCGGGTACATTTCGACTCTACCGCAGCAATACTGGAGGGGCTGTTATGCCCGTTATTGGCCGAACCCGGACGACTGATGCCAGCATTACATTATGTCGCCACAATACTGCGTCGCACAACATAAAATCAACCACAGATTGCAGATCCTCGATCCTTGAAGAAGGGGGGCAGTGAAAGGAAGGGCGCGGAGTGGTCTACACAAGTTAAACAATTGCTGAACATGTGCGGTCCTTCTGCCGCCAAACGGCCAACGGTCTTAAAGGCGCCTTTGAGACGCTAACAGATCAGGCCACCGGCTTTACCGGTGGTATTTGACCTTTTTCATGATCTATCCTCTTCGTTTTGTTTGCTGAAATTACATTGAGTTTTGAGAAGCCGATTCGGCTGCGGCATGTGTTTCTAACATCGCTTTGACGGTTGCATTTTTGTAAAAAGCACTCCGGTCAAAGCCGCAGGCTTTTGCAATAGAAACTCTGTGTGGCTTGCCCCCTCGACGAGGAAGTCTCTTTCCTTGTGCCTGTAGATCCCTCAGATAGCTGCGTAGGGCGGCGATGGATTTAAATTCATATTTCTCGTCTTCATCAGCTTTTGGTTTTCGGACCATCGGGGTCGTCTCAGATCGCGTAATTAGGTCATCCCTATACTGACGTTTGATGAAGGATACTGCTCCTCCTTTTCCCTTCTTATGTATTTGAAACAGAGGAATTGTGCTAGTTCTGCATAGGCTGGCAAGCCGTCCTGAACTGGTTTTCAATTCCTTGGCAAGCATACCTAAAGCCACATACGTGTCAGAAAATTGTTCTACTGAGGCGCACGTAACACGCATGCCCGTGCTGGTGACGACAGAACTCAGTAGATTTGATGATATCAAACCGGCTATAGCAAATGGATCGCAGCCGATGACTGAGGCCGCTTCTCTCTGCGTCCGGCTGGCGGTTGTCGCCTTAACTCGGCTGGCCAAAACAAATGCCATGACATCCGTTTTACGGAATAGAATGTTTGCTAACGATTCGCCTGTCCGTCCAATGGAAACGATTTCTCCAGTGAGGTACGCCACCACGAAGTCAGCCTTTCGGTCATGGTCGTGGAATCGATACGCACGCAGGATGTGTTCGAGATCAACCACGTCAGAAAGGCTGAAGGAGATTTCACTTTCGTCAACGACAGGACTACGATTTAGCAACTGTTGTCGGAAGATATCGAGATCCGCTTGATGAAATTGCGAACGTCGATTTAGCATCTGCTTGACAGCAAAATGGCCTGACGTTTTCAGACGGACCAGTACACGAACCGGTAAACCGAGATAGGCTGCGGCCGCTCTGCCTCTAAAGACGGCACCTTCTGCTCTGGAAGGCCATGTGAATTGACTCGACTCAGTATCGGCTATGTATCTGGTTTGCTTGGGCGTAACGACTACTTTTAGGTCTACGATTCCCTTTTCAACCCAACTGTTCAGCGTGGCTTGCGAGATATTGAGTCGTCGAGCCAACTCCGATTTACTAATAAATCGATGAATTGCTTGCTTGCCTCGAAGCAACTTGTTGTCCACTACGGAGTCATTACACACCTCCAGCCCATACTTCACGAATTCATCTCGCAGCCATGTGAAATCGCTGTCGAATGAACGCCTCTTGAAAAATTTGGTGTAGAAACGCTCGAATCGTCTTCGGAAACCGACCATCCCGCATGCTTCGTTCGACTTGCCCTGGCGTTCAAGGAATTGCTGAAAGCCTTGCGGCCAATTGCTCAAGACTTCTGCCGTGCTTTCCATTTTTGCAAACAGAGTCATGTCTTCTGGCGCCAGTTCTAAACAATTCATTACACCGAGGTCCGGCAACTTGAGGAGAAGCGTACGTAGTGGCATGGCAAGCAGATGCTCCACGGGAAGGCGGCTTCTTGTATCCTCAACGTTGAGTGGATGGTTGTGCACTTTGGCCCAAATAATCGCCATTAGGTCAGCTAACGACTGGGATACCGGTTGTGTCGGATTATCTCGCAGCGAAGCGCCGCACTTACAAACTAGTAGTCCTTGTCGGAACCTTGAAATTGGGAGACCACAAGATGTGCAATGAGTGGCAAGTGTGCATTGGTGGATTGGGCAGGCAACGGCGAGGCTCAAATCCCAGAAGGCATCTATGTACCCATGTTCGGCAACACACTGAGGGCAGAAACTAGGTTTAGTTAATCGCAATGGATTATAAGCTAGGCCTCTGCCAAGAGAATGACCTAGTAACCTGAACTCTCTAGCACCAGTGCTATCTGTTCCAACATAGGATAGTGCATGAAGATCGTCAGGAGATTTACCCAGTATCGCGGCTAACTTCTCGACGGGCAATGCCGACGACTTCATTTCACCCTGATTAAATCCGACATGGGTTAGTACATGCCATGGAGATTCGTAGCCGTTGGCTTCTGACACGCGCAACACATATCCGAACAAGCTTTCGTTGCACTTGGGTGAGGGAGTTCGAACGAGAGTCATCGCGCTGAGAGCACCGCTTGAACGCACGGGGCCTTTGCCGGGAACAATGAGCGTCGACCTCGAGGGCGAGGAGGTTCCTCAACGGGTGTACCAAGTAACCTTACTCGTGCCAACAGATCGTCAGTCGGTTGGGACGAGAAGCCTTTGGAAAAAGGGCTGCACATGGGCAACAATCCATGCTTGGCCCAAACCGCTTCGTCATGAGCATGCATCAGGTCGGCCAATTCGATGGTTCTGGCGTTGGCATCCAAAGCATTCCAAACCGCTTGCCGTAGGAACTTGGTTAGGTAGCCAATGAGACCGCCCGTGCCGCAATAGCAGCGAAAAGCCATCTCTTCGCCATCAAGCGCCGGCAAATCGAAGTGGCCCCCGATCGATTCCTGGAAGGCCCCCAGAATCGCAATATATTCATCGCGCTGGTCCTTGTCTTGCCAGTCAAACCTTGGCATGGTTACAGGGGCTAAGAAGCGCCCCACCAATTGTTCGTTTTGGTTAATCACTGCGAAGCATGATGGCAAGCCAGCAACCACTAAGGCAACCTTACTTTCGTCTACAAAGTTCTTCAGCCAGTCGGCTACGTAGTGCATTATCGTGTGTGTGCCTTTGTCGTAGAAGTGTTGGAACTCATCAATCATTACCGTTCTTGTGAGGGCGTTCTTCACGAGCGTCGCGAGGCGACTTGTCATGTTGCTCTCTGAGCCCGAACTGAATTTGGGGTCACCCATCGCGCGGAGCATAGTTTCCGTCAACCCCTTGACCGTCGGCTTCGATGGGGTTTTCACCCGCAGAATTGGCACTTCAAGCCCTTCTGAGTGCCTAACAGTTGGGTGGTTGATGAAGCATTCCTCCAGAACTCTGCTCTTCCCTGTTCTTGACTCTCCAACCACGGCGATACATATCGGCTCGCTTGAGCCGTTTGCGTAATCGAAACATTGCTCGAGTCTTCGAGAAGCCTCCTGGAACGCCGTATGGGGGACAAGTGTCGTTTCAACGATTCGTTTCAGATCAATCATGCTTGGTCTCCACCATGTCAGCGTTTTCTTCGGCGAGTTGGCTTGGCAAGCGTTCACGGAATAAGGGTTTGAAACGTTTACCCGGTATGGAGGGTGACTCCGAGGAGACAATGTTTTCAATCGCATATGGCTCAACGCTGTGAATTGGCGACGCTTCCACGAAAGTTTGAGGGAGCGACGTTTGGGATTCGTTGGGCGATTGTTTTGGCTCCCCTTTGAACCGCGCGATTTTAGTCCGAGTCTTTTGCTTCTTATGCATGAATTCATCCTCTATGAGTTTTGAGATGGCCATCTTTGCTTCTAACCAAGCTGTCGAGTCATATTTCCCCAGTTCACGAGCTGCAAATTTTTTGCATACTCGGTGTTGCCACGCAGACAGGCCGTTTGCGTATTCCGGAGATATTGAATGAACATTGAACATGCGCTTCTTGTCCGGTGAGAACACGGTGATGGCACCGAGGTCGGATTCATCGACCCGTACTTCGACGTCAAGTTTGTCTCCAAGCTCTCTGCGCAAACTAGTCAATTCATGTGAGTTGTAAAACAGTCCGTGGAGTTCAATACCTTTGTGCGTTAAGCGGCGGGATTCGCTGCGACCCATAATGGCGTTCAGTAGAACTGGATCATCTGGCAACAAGATATCTTCAATGCTTATGCTGTTTTTCCAGACGACGGCTGGAGGCGCATTTAGCGTCCGATGAGGCTTCTGGTGATAGACATCGACTACCCACGTGTGGACGATTTCCTTCAAAGTGCTCAATCTTACGACTGCATGTTTGGACGGGTCGTATTCCTCTTTTTCAAAGATGTTGTGAAAGGTCGTGCCCGGATTGCCGTGGGCTACCGCTCTATTGAGAGTGCCCTGGAATCGTTCGATCTTGCCCTTGAACCACGGTGTTTTACGCGCGGAGTAGTGGATCTCAATGCCAAGGGAGTAGCAAGCATTCTCGAGACTGACGCTATGGAACTCAGCGCCGTTATCGACCACGAGTTCTCGCATTACACCGTGCGCGTCCCAATCGTTGCGGATATTTGGATACTTCTCCCTGAGACCAGACTTTGGCAGAAAGGCATCTTTCAAACACTGCGCAACGGTCAAGTAGCTTGGTGGCTCGAAACCGATTTTGAGGCCAAGCAAACAACGACTGTAGTCGTCGATGCAGGCAGTTAGATAAGGGCGGCCAAGTGGTAGGCCTGTCTTGTCGTCGAGAACCATCATATCTAACAAGGTATGGTCTATTTCCGCGCGCTCCAACGGGGCCGCGGTTGTCCTATGTGCTTGCACGGATCGAAATTTCTTGGTGGCAGCTACGCGGCCATATCGAGCCGCGTATCGATCAAAGGCTGGGATGGCATCGATTATTCGCCTAAGCAAGCGACGAGTTGGCAGCGGTAGGAGCATTGATTCCGGGCGCAGTTGGTTTTCCCGACGTACAGCGACAATCGCGTAGTCCAACGTGTCCTGAATGGTTTTTCGTTCTTGTTTCAAATAGCAAGTTTCGACGGCGTTGCTGACTATTTCTGTGACTTCCTCCGGGTACCGCTCCGATCGATTGCCTTGCGCCTGCTTATTATTTGCTAACGCTTGAACATCCTTTCCGGCTCTTTGGAATTTTATCTTCCAGCGATAAACCGTTGTCCAGTGGGGCATCGAAGAGGGTTTCCCGACTCGGTGCCATACTTGTGAAATAGCTGGCGCAAAGGCTGCCGCAGTATTAGGTAGATCCATGACAGCCATAGCGTAGAGGCGCCGCAACTTGGCTTGCTCAAACTCGGCTTCTGAAAGTGACCCACACTTTCTCCCTAGAGACTTATCGGGTTGCGAAAGTGAAACCAGACGATCACTTGCGAAAACCAGCGTGCCGGTGGCATAGAGCTTGTGCAATTCAAGTATTGAGTGCTCCTGAATCCGCTTTGTTCTAATATTTTCAAGTTGCCAATACTTGTCATCCACCATGCGCAACATCTGATGAGGTTTTTTGTCAATCTCCACAATCGCACCAGCTTGAAATGAAGACGTTCCCATTCATTTCTCCTTTTCAATGGACGGCTTAACATCCATCCAGGTAAGCCGAGATGCCATGAATTGACTTCCATTGACTAAAGGTGCTTCGCGATCAAGCGTTAGGACTCCCTCAAGTGCTAGTCGTGCCAGAACGAAACGATGTCGTTTTCCGAGTATTCCTGGGCTTTCCGAAAGCCATTCGATGATGTTCATGCTTTTCAAGGCTGAGCGTACTAGCTCTCGCTCGATCAAACTGGCTGGTTGGCGGCCATACTTCAATAGCGTGAGAGTGTTCGACAAGCGCGGTTCCCGTGCTAAGTCATCACCAATGACTACGCGGTAGGTAAAGCCTTTTTGAGGGAGTTGTGACTGTAGAAAAGTGGTTCGCTCAGCGACATCCGGCTTTGTAGCTTCCGAAGCTGGTTTGATTTCCCATAGCTCTTTTGTTGAGCCGAAATCGACCAGTATGTCGGGGTAGTGGCGATGTGTTTCACCATTCAAAATGAATCGAATGACTAGCGGTTGCTCGTAAAACCCGACGACGGTTGGGTTGGTGTCAAGCAGCCG
The DNA here is from genome assembly GCA_037139055.1 of Betaproteobacteria bacterium. Classification (GTDB taxonomy): domain Bacteria; phylum Pseudomonadota; class Gammaproteobacteria; order Burkholderiales; family Rhodocyclaceae; genus Propionivibrio. The sequence goes on from JBAXHE010000011.1 coordinate 15,396, forward strand.
GAAGGCATTGAGCTCATTGGGAGACTCCCATTGAAGCATTTGTCCCATTTTCCAACTGGGATATTTTCCGGTTGAACGAGCTCGCGATCGCGAGACAATTGTTCTGCTACGCTGCTTTGACCCGGAAGGATACTCGATAGATAGGATCGAATTTTGGCATACGCCGAAATTTGAACGCAAACTGACCATTTGGATTACTCCATGGTCCGCAAGCGCTCCTGGGGGATCTCGTTGCCGGGAACAAGCCGTCACATGACGGTTGGTGTGCGGAAATTACACCGAAAAACAGATTGTATGTTGTGCTACTTGACCATACGCTGGTTGGCGTTGAGAACAATCAATGGTAGACATTATGCCAGAATTGCAGCGCGTTGTCAATCCATTGGCATATGGTGTTCTTATGTATGTTGCAACATTCTGATTAAAAGATGAAATTGTTGTTTAATTATTTCGAATTGTATTTGCCGCTGCTTGCAGTGTAGTTGTTTGAAAATGACTCTTGAGTCACTTTCTTATTTCATTAGCATCGGTTACGGTCGATTATGCGTGAGCATAAGCATGATGATAAGGTCCAAAACATAAAGTCACTTGATCAGCGTTAGCAGACTTTCGAATGGATACGAAAAGCTGCATGAATACCTGACGGTCGGGATCAGCGCTGGCGATCCATGGAAGATCTTGTCGATGCAGTTGAATCACATCTGGACTTTCACGGTACCCGGGCGCTCTATATGAACGAATTCTGGAATCTAATGCAAGAAACTTTAGTTACCCCGAATATCGTACAGCAACGCATCGATCGGTTGCTAAAAGTGAATGAATTGGTAACTGCGTGTAGGTCCGCGGGAATATCTGTGTTGGGCATCCGTATTGAGTCAAGTGGGCGCTTAAATCAAGCTTTAGGCAAAAGAGCCAGGGTGTTGCTTCCCCGCCAGACAAGAGAGGAACCCTGGCGATCGAATTAGGCTTGCTACATAAAGGATTCATTTCATTTCCACGGGATGACTTCCCTGGGTATAGCTCCAAAATCAATGCCTGTGTATTTTTTAATATCCCTTCGTCAAGCAGTTGTATTATTACGTGACGGAACAACCGGAAATGGGAGGGCAACGTGGAGTTTTTGTTTGTGATTTTAATCGTGGCAGCCGTCTGGTGGGCTGTTAGGAAAAACAAAAAAACAGGACAGCCTGCGTACATCCAGAAGAAAGCCATGCAGCCTCAACCCGACGTGCCCGAAATCAAGATTACATTCACTGGTTCGCTTGGTGGCGGTGGCCGGCGGGGCGATGCAAAAGAAGCAAATGTGGGCGCGCTAGTCGATAACGGGACCGGAGACTGGGTTCTAGCTCCCAATGCCCCTATACCGCTGACCGTAATTGGCGGCGATAGGCAACTGGCGCAACAACTGAAGGATATTTTAGCTTCGTCCGATTATTGGTCGCAAAAAATACCGGATGTTGCATTGTTAATTGCACAACACAACATTCGTATTAAAGAGGTAGATGAGTTTCTTGAGACCTACCGCAAACGATTTGAGGTAGAGGTCTCCCGGCAGATATCCGAATCTAGCGAATGGGCCGCAGCATCAACTAAAGACCAAGAAGACTTGCGGTCCGAATTTTCAGAAAAGGCGATGTCGAGCTTAGGGGTTTGGGTGGGTCGAACAGACTTGGCGCTTTTGCTCACGACAGTGCCAGGAGCTTTGGAAGAAGATGATGCTCTATCTCAGCGCTTCAAGGATGATGCTTCCTTATATTCTTTTTATCTTAACCAGCTTGGGCGCAAGGGGAGCATAGTAACTGCCAAGGCTGATGAGCCGTGGCGTAAGTCTTGGGAGAAATTGGTTGAGATGAAGTTGGCGAAACGAGGTAAAGAGATTCCATTCGAGCAAATTTTAGACAGTCTTCGTTTGAAGGACTTGAACGAAATATTAGGGGACTCGATTGAGAAGCCTTATGGCCGTAAAACCAAGGCTATTGACGCGGTCAACGCCCTTCCGGACCTGGAAACACGGCTGTCGGCTAGAATGTCATTCAGAGAACTGTTCCAAGTCAACGCGCCAGAAGGAAGCGACGTTTCAGCAATTTCCAGCTCTTTTGCTTATGCGTCTGAGGTTGCCGCCCTGGTACTTCAAACCTACTTTACTGGGGCCGAGACGCTTGATGCACTCGATGAGCGAAAGCGCGAAAGAGGTATCTACGATGCTTGGGAGGTCCGAAACTGGGAGGACCCCGTGCCGGCCTGCGCAGCTCCGTTCTGCAAGAAATACGACAGGTTACCGAGCAAAAAACCGCCATACCACGTCGGTTGCACTTGTGTGCTTGAGAACTCATTCAAAGACCAATGACTGCGGCTAGTTATCGGTTCAGTTGACACGGAACTTGGGCTGCCATTTCTTACTTGCTAGCGCGAGTTCTTCCGTCAGCGACTTTATCAATGCTTCATCACGTCCGACCACAAACCTCTGGCAGCGCCTTGCGAAATGCAGATTCGCCATGCGCATATAGTCGCGCCCTGCCTCTTTGTGTTCTAGCACACCTGTATCGCCAAACATTTCTAGCGTGCAGGATTGATGGAGAGGAAACGAAATAAAGGCGTCTGGACTTCCAAATCCGACCCCGTAAAACGATGTAGGTTGCGGGTCTATCGTGCCGAGGTAGACGGGGGCGTCCGAGGTGACGAACGACAGCTTTTCGTTGTTCCGGTGAATTACGCGCCAGTGCCTCCCAGCGAAGTAGGGCGCTGCGGCAAGCGCCATCTCAATAGCGCACCCGACCGCCCACTTCTCGTCCGTTTCTACGACGAATCCGTTTGTCTGTGCCATATGAACCATCAACTCGGCCTGGCTGCGTAACTGGGCATCGGACTCCTGCGCGAACTTTTCATCGACACGCATGCGCTCAAAAGTCTGCGCAACGTCGGAAAAGAGAATCTTGGCGGTTTGCTTCACCATCTCGCCATTCAGTGCTTGCACGGAGTTCACCATATCTGGCGTTCGTGTAGCAGCCAAAGCAATAAAAATTGAGAGGTCGCTTCGCTCGTCAGCTGACAGGTCTGGCACATTCGCCACTAGCTTATCGATTACAGGCTTGGCCTTACCCTCATACTCCGACAGAAATGCCTCGAGCTCGAAGCGCTGCCGACCCTCCGCATCCTCCCTGGTGTAGAAATGGCCTATTACCGCGGTGTTCACCGGCTGCTGGCGCCGAATCTCATCTTTCTCGCGGTCGAACACAGTGACTAAGCCATCACGTGTGAACCCCTCTAGGTAGAAGCGAGGAAGAAAGTGCTGCCTCTTAGGCCCGCGAAGCATCGGTGCTATTGCAGCAGTTTCTTCATTCATCGGGACGAAAGCTTAAAGATTGATACCGTTATCATACGAGCAGCAGTGAATAAAGGGAACTGCTTGGGTTCCCTTGGGTACTTCTTTAACGCCGTGGGGCGATTCTGAAGATATTTTATTTCACAACTCAAAAATAGCTTTTTCTTCTATACCTACAAGAGCGAATTTTCCAGTACAGCTTTTAAGCAATTAGCTTTTTTACTCTAATTCACAACGCCTAAATATGAACACAAAAACAAATCACCTTTCAAAAAAGGAAGCAATGCCGGTTCGTGATAAATATTTGTCAGGCGATATTTTGCCGATTATCTTAATGCACGCTTGTGTAACCGATTTTCCTTGGCTCAGTTTGAGTGATAACTTTCCCGATCGACGCCGATTTGAGCGTTGGGCCAACAAACAACCATCAGCCATCCTTCTTTCAATTCAGCAACAGGAACTACGTGAGCACAAACCTATGGGACCGGCCGGTATGTGGGCGCGCGCTGAATATAACTTCTCTCGTTGGCAGCGTCCGCATCGCTTAGATGAAATATTCGTTGAAGCTATGTACCCCCTCTGGGGCAAAACCGCCCTGCCAAAAATATCATATATAAGCGTAATTAGTAGCGGACCTATAGGCTGCTACGCTGTGTATTTAGGAACTCGGATCCAGTATTTAATCGCGAACCCGCCAAACGTATGGTGGGACGATTTCGCTAAACGAACACTCTCTTTTGGCAACGCAGCCCTTGAGCGCTATAGCGGTGGCACTACCCCCAACTCTTTGGAAAATTCCTTATGCATTTTCTCGACGGCAAACCGTCGTGGCTCTGGTGGTGCTCCCCGCGCAAGAAAGTCCGCATCCACATAAATTAGCTTTAGTTTGCGGAGTTGAGTGAGGCCTGGCGCCTTACAACCCTTGGGAATAGCGTACATGGCTCGAACAATCGTCCATTGGCCGTGAGTTCTTATCCAAATATCCTCGAGGGTCCTAATACGAGAGTCAAACCAAAATCGATACCACTCCTTCCTGAGGTAGCCTCCTGTTTTTTTATTCAGTACAAACGGGTAGTCTTGCCAAACAAGAAAAATGTACGGGATTTCCCATTCTTGGAGGCTTGGACGATTCCATAGTCGTGTTTTATCCGCTGTCTTAATCATATCGATAAATGAAAAGACATCTGAAATTCCATCTAAATAGGAATTAAGTAACCACCAGTGGTATTTCCAGTTCTGTAAGAAGCTGGCTCTTAAATTTCGGCCATATTCTGAATCAACAGGAGCGTCCTTTAGAAACTCATACTTATGGTCTGCAATATTTCGCAGAGGACAATATAGCGCTTCTTTCGAACTGCCAATGTGGGAGAAATGGCGATCGTGCGGAGGACGATCTTCTCCGACAAGTTTGACTGGTTCGCGGCATGCCGGGCAACGGGCATTTGGCCGAGGCTTGAATGTCCATTGTTTATCATGCTTCCCTCCATAATGTGCAGAGTATTCGATAACAGAGCATTCCTCGTCCCGATCAGGCCATAAGCCGACATCCATAGGTTTCCGTCACTTTTCTGTAATTGATTTATGAATAAGTCTAAATGCTAACAAATGCTCATTAAGTCGTCAGCGGTAAATTGCTTAGCCAATCACTTTTTCATCCTAAAAGCATGGTGTTCTCTCGATATCACTGTGGTTAGCCTGATTCTTAAATAATTTCTTCAGCTTGACAAAAGAATAATGGTGGCCTACGCTTTCTACACGGTTCATGCCGAGCCGTGGGCGAGTTGGCGCCCGTCAGTGCACGCACCGGACCCTGTCCGGCACAGCAAAGCCAGTCTGTAGGACCCTTTAAGCAACACCCGGCTGATGATTCTTTAGAAGGCCGGACAAAGCGTGCCGTCCCGATTTGCCTTCTTAAACGGAGTCATCGACATGGCAGGACTTAATTTCTCAGCGACTTCTGTCGCAGCTAAATCTTCAGAAACTTTTGCTGAGCACGATCAAGCGTTTGCATTATGGTCGTTCATTCAGCTCAATACCCCACGGTTTTCTAATGCAGATGCCGCAGATGTCATCAGGCGGCTCAACCCTCGTATCGGGGAAGATCACAAAACGCTAGCCAAACGCTTGCGAAACGAGTTACGCAAGCATGGTGTGGAACTAAAACACACGACTGCATTAAAAGCAGCTGCTCGCTTATTAGGCGACGAAAGCTGGTATGCCGTAGAGCTTGTTAAACGCTTAAGGTTGTATCACCCTGGTGCCACCGCAGAGCCTGAAATATTTGTTAATTGGGCCGCGCTAGCTCCTCGGCTATGCGCGTTGTGTGATGCTCTAATACAGCAAGGAGGGGTTCGATTATTTGAAGCCCAATTTGGGCCCTCTCACTTAATGATTAACACTCCTATGATTGCTGAGGAGGGGAAAACTCCTCAATCGTTCCCTGTGTTTGTCATTAACCCAGTGGACGAGTCGGCTGATTGGCTTGAAGGGGCTGCGGGCGCAATGGAAAATTTGCGACGACATCTTGAAGAAACGAGAAAAGCAGTCTTGGATGGAGTGGCTACCCTTCAAATTTGTGCCGCTTATCGCAAACAAAAAGTAGCGCTTCCGACGCATTCCGATGTTATTTGGGATGATGTGCCGAATTCTGAATTGGTTTTAATCCGTGAGGATAATGAACTCTACCCCGGCTCCGGTTTTGAAATTGCGCGTGGTGATGAACTAACGTGCTGGTCTCAACTGGAGTTGGCTAACGACGAACTTAAATCGTTTGAGATCACTGTAACCGAGGATGCCTGGCGCCTCGGAGACGGGCGGTATATCTGGCAGCTTTCAACGGTTCGACCTAAGGAGTACACGCCTGGTCTAATTGTGCGAATGCTTGGACATGAAACCATTGCAAAACTACACCGTCGTTATCGGCTAGCTCGGCGAATCTTTCCCAATGGTTTAGAACCTCGCCAAATTGCCAAACCCTTAAATTATTTAAATGGCCCCGGAGAGACCTATAGGGTAAACCAGAATAAGGTAGTGTTAGCCATAAAAAATGCGGGGGTGACTTGGAAACAATTAATCCATGAGATGGTTGCTCCAGTCGCGATCTCGGACCAATTGCCGGTCGGGTTCGTCATCAGCTTAATCGAACGCTTGAAATTAAAGGATCCCAACAGTCTTTTCGCGAGACCGACACGAGCAGACCTCACTCGTACGGATGACGACAGTTTATTGAGGACTCTGTTTCAGCGGGTCGATCATGTTACCTATCGACTCACCCCGAATTGTTCCGCTGAAGACAAAAAATCAGTTGAAACCGCGATCGAGGAGTTCAGTAGTAACGTACGTATGCGGGCGCTTTTGTCGGCAGGCTTTATCGCGGATCAAAAGAAGCCTTTTCCTTATTTCGTTTATTCAGGCGAAGGTGAAAACTTGCGATTGGCTCTCGAGGAGCTTGGAATGGTGATGTTTGTTGGAACGATGCCTCGGCTTCTTTCAACCGAACATTTAGAAGGGATTCCTAAAACAGATTTCCCTTACGCGATCGGCACCAGCCTGTACTTGGATATTGATTATGCGGAAGGAGCTTAACGATGAATGCGACATCTCTGAAGTGTAACAACACCGATACGCTCGTCCGTTTGGCACGGGAAATGCGATTTCTCGAAGCATCGCAATTTTTGCGAGATCAATGTGTAAATCTGATTAGCGAACCAGACTTCTCGGATGTGTTTAAAGGAACATTCATTCCGATGCTGGTTCGTGCATACGCCAATACTGAAGCAACGCGTACACTTTCTGAAACTACGAATGTTGTTTGGCAAATCGTGGACGCATATAAACTCTACCCAGACGAGCCTTGGCTTTCTATCCTAAAAGATAATGTGCTACCGTCTATTGAGTTAGTTCGAGGCCAAGAAGCAGCTTTTACTCTAGCCTGCAAACAACCATATTTGCCTGGAGCCGACGAATATCGCTCGAGATGGGCGTCAATTCGTGCATCTCGCCAGCCGGTGCGCAAGACTCAAGAACCTGTGATTAGGATGGAACGTCGCTTTACTGTTTCGGACTATAAACTAGGCGACTGGGAATCAAGTAATGCTAGCGCGCTTTCGGCTAAAAAGACTTTGCTTCGTTCGCCACAAGAACGTGAGTTTTTAAAGGCAGCACGCATGTTCTTCATAGGCCGCGAAGTGTTGCCAAACGTTCCTTTACGCAATTTTATCCGCGTGGATCGATTGTTTGATCGGCTGGACAATAAAATGCAACGCTATGCCCAGTTATCTGAAGCTGACGTGCTTATCGCCTCTCCGGTGGATTTTGACCCACTTGGCGTGATCGAACTGGATTCAGCGTACCACGATCAACCTGTGGCGAAAATACGCGATGCAATGAAGGGCCGCTTACTGGAGTTGGCGGAGATTCCATTTGTACGCCTTCGCGCCGAACCAATCAAAGCTGTAAGTGCAGAGGATTTCTACGCTTTACTTCAAGATCAATGGGGCAAGTTCGAAGCGTTCAAAGCAGCTCGGTGGCGTGAACGTGAAACCCACGGTGCGTTATTACCGGCTGCGTAACTCCCCCCCAAAGAAAGAGGCGGAATTAATACAAAACTTTGCAGATTAACACCGAAATACTGATAAAAAATAATGTGGCCGAACGTGAAATAAAGCATAACTTGTCCACATGGTCAGGTTATGCTTAACGGCACAGCCAGATAGGATGGTTATGGACAAAACAAGTGACTCACACCCGTTGCGTATCGATTCGATAATCCCGCTCGTAGCACACGCTGGAACGATCGGAATGAGCTTTTGTCCCGGAAAAACCGTTATCGGCGCTTTCAGCGGAGGCAATTGGGTTCGGGATCTCGATATCGATTTGAGCGTCATCAAGGACTGGCAGGCAACCGAAGTGCTGACATTGCTGGAGGCGTGGGAGTTGGCCGAAATGCGAGTCGACAATCTTGGCCGTCGCGTTCAGGAGCTTGGTATGACTTGGAACTGGCTCGAAATTCCGGATGGCGGAATTCCTCAGGGAGACGTTGCTGATAAGTGGCATGCAATCAGAAACGATCTCATAAAGCGCATCGCACAAGGAGAATCAATTTTCATTCATTGCAAAGGCGGGCTTGGTCGAACGGGCACCCTCGCTACCGAGTTGTTGCTTTGCTTTGGAGAAGACCTTGACTCTGCAATGAAGCGGGTCCGTCTGGCACGTCCCGGAACCATCGAAACACCAGAGCAAGAAAAATACCTCAGAGGAATTGCTTGCAATGCGTTATGACGGCACAAAGTAATACCGGACGAAATCCTCAAGGGCTATGGCAGGGAATGGCTCCAAAATCTGCCGTTCAGCTCAACAGACCATCAGGCTACAAACCTAAACTATAGCGGCCGTTGGCCGTAGGCGGTGATTCGGTCTGTTATCTGTTGCTTACCTGTCGTTCAGCCTTGAGAGGTCGTCAACGGTAATTTTGGTAATCTGCGAACGCGAACACCCGAACTATCGGTTCTGACCAGCTACAAATCTCCGGCAACATTAACGTTCTTCTGGTAATCGACGAGTTCGGCGATTGTCTCCTTGCCACGATTATCGACCGTCACTGTCCTGACGAAGGTTCCGGTCTCTGGGGCGTACCATCCTTCACGGAAACGGATACCATTGATTGCTGCGACGATCTTGTATGCTTGGAACTGCCCAGCTTTCACGGTGATCGGCTCATAGCCAACGACGGAAAATTTGAGCGGCAATTGTTGCTTCTTGCCGGTTGAGTTCTCCAGTGTAACCGTATCGTTCCAACTGTCGCCGACGGAGAGCGGGAACTTGATCTGCTGAAGCGGGGGTGAGAACTGTGACCATGTTCCGTCCTGTTGTTCGTTCCTCAGCAGACCAAAGGAGTTAGTCAGCGTCATCGTGGCACCATTGCTGCCCGTAACAAACAGGCACTCACCAGCATTACACTCCCCCTTCCTCTCTACGCGATAAGTGGCATCCACTCCTTTCGCAGTAGAGTGCATGGTGTACCAAAAACCTGGTTTGATATCAGGCGCAAAAGCCGTTGGCGCAAGCGCTGTTTTCTTTAACTGCGCCGCCCGTGCCATTTGGATCTCGGTCAGGTCTGTCGGTAGTGGACGAGCACGTTCGGCATAGAACAGAGCAGCTTCAGGTTGCCATGCTTCGAGATTGACGCGGCGTGTTGCAGGGCTGGGGTGGGTTGAGAGTATTTCCCATGGTCCCTTTCCGGACATGCTCTCCATACGTTGCCAGACGCCCACCGCCTCACTGGGGTCATATCCCGCTTTCGCCATGTACAGAAGGCCAATGTAATCGGCCTCTGACTCGTGCTCACGGCTGAACGGAAGCATCACGCCGTACTGCGCACCGATCCCCAGCGCTGCACTGATTGCCGGTTGATTCTTGGTGTTTTTTGCTGCCATCGCCGCATCGGCTGCGGAGAGGATTGTTTGCGCTAGTAGGGCCTGGCTTAAGCGCTCTGCGCTGTGTCGAGCAACCACATGGGCAACTTCGTGACCAATGATTGCCGCCAGCCCCGCTTCGCCCTTGGCAATCGGGAGAATGCCTGTAAACACAACAATCTTGCCATTGGGCATGACGAAAGCGTTGGCAGACTTGGACTTGATGACTACCGTTTCCCATTTGTATTTCCCACGGAGTCCGGCTGCATCGATAATTCTGTCACTGACGCGATTGACCATCGCTACAATTGCGGCTGCGGCGGGTGATTCGCTGGCTACGAGGACAGCACTCTTGGAGTTCGCCGTACTGATGAAATTAGCGTAGCTCGTATTGGCGGACTCGATGAGTTTCTGATCTGACGCTAGATTGAGTTGCGATCGTCCGGTAATTGGCACGGTCCCGCAGGCGGTCAGCGTGACGAGCGTGAAGGTGGAAAGAATTCGGAAAAAAACCATCTTCTTGTTTGTGCGCATTATGGCCCCCTGGATAGCCCTCGATTCGCCAGACACATTTGATCGTTTCGCTGAGTTACGGTAAAGACTCTCGAGTGAACCGGTCTTTTGGATAACCTCTCGGTAAAATTAACGGCTGTCATGAATTGGCCGGTTTCTTCCATTCAGCATGTTCCCATAAAGCTGATGTTTGTTAAGCTGGACGAAAATTCTGAACGGCAGGTTTCGGTGGATTTGTCGAACCGGTACTTTCGGCCAAAACCAGACGCTGACGATTGTTTCACGTAGCAGCCGTTGGTCAAGCGGACCCACCCGAAATTGGCCATTTATAAGCATGAGACAATATCAGATATTGTCGGATTTTTCGCGGCTATTATTCCGAGTGCATGCCGAACATCTCGCCTGAAGTTCAGAAAGGCTCTCCGGTCGCTTGGCGTGTGCGGTACGCATAAGGTTACTTGCAAAGCGGGGGATCGTAATTGCCCATGTTTGCCTCCCCAGCGAAAGCTCCACCCCTGTTGAACTAGCCCCCTGACTAACTGATTAATTTCCTTGGCTGCGCAGTATTTCATGCCATGCTTTCGCTACCGGCAACAGCATATCTGGCTTGGAATTTCGCCGGAAACCAAGTGACTTGACGAAAAGCGGTTTCTACACCAACTTGGAGAATTGGGTCGCTGTAGCGATAGCCAGATCCGGTCGGGGAATTCTGAAAAAATCGGCCGCTCGGGTCGATCATAATGTACGACTCCACCATGTTGCTGTTGTCTTCAGCGGTGATAATTTTCCCAAATGCCTTGTGTCGATCTATGAATTCCACAAATTCGTGGTCTGCAATTTCAAGATCACTGGTTACGGTTGGTAGCATGCGCAAGACCTTCCATTTGTCCGGGGCCAACTTCTGAATGACGCAACTCATGTCCTCCGAGAAATTGAGGGCGTTGACCACGGTATTGATCTTCAGGCGCATATCGGGGTTCAGGATTCGCCCAGATTGAACGGCCGATGCCAATTCGTCCAGATTTAGCACTCGCGAATGGCGATCTGCTCTGCCGATTTCGAGGTTAGTTAAGTGAATTGCCGAATCAAGACTTAAACCAAGCACTGAAAGTTTTGGCGCCAGTACAGCCATCATAGGCTGTGTCAGACAACTGCCATTGGTGATCACCGAAACCGTGAAGCCGAATTCTTTGGCCTTCGCAGCAATCCGGACAATTTCCTGACTATAAAGTAGTGGCTCTCCGCCGGCTATGTTCAACCGGAGCGATTCCCATGTCATGCCTAAACGAGCTTGGTTTTGCCGTTTGTGAGGCGAAAAGTAGCGATAGATTTCTGCTAGCACCGCCGTACTTGCATCTGCGTTGTGAATCAGTTCCTTGGAAGTGCTATTGCTGTGCCATTTTGAATAGCAATATCGACAGGAGTAATTGCAGGCCTCTGTCAAATGCCAGTTGACGACGAGTTCGCCTAAAGGACTCATGTTGGCGTGTTGTCCGGAATGTTGGATCATAGCCATTCCCCGCGTTTGTTAACAAAGCCCCATTTGCCGTGAAGTTTCGCGGCAGCTTTGCCTCCCTGAAATTCACGTGCATCTTCAAATTTCGGCTGAATTACCCATTCCTGTTTTTCATTGACAAAGCCCCACCGTCCGCCCTGTGTCTGAACGGGAGCGAGTCCTTCGCTATAGGCGCGTACGTTTCGATATTTCGGTCCGGAAGTTCCGCATGCTGGAAGTGTTAGTAGCGACAGGGAGAGCAGTACGGTGATTATGATTTTTGGCATTGAGCACGTTTCCTTAAGATATATCGTCTTGGAATGGGCGCTCCTTGCGGAGCGCCTGTATGTCAGTGGTAGCTACTTATTGGGCGCTGGTGGGTTATTGCTGCGACCTTTGCCAGAAGGATTTCCGGTTTTGCTGGGGCCGTTATTGATATTGATACACATGATGTTTCTCCAATTGAATGCCCTCTTGATGCGCTGTGCTGAGTACAAGGGCGTGCCTCGCACGGAACAGAAGCGTTATTGCATCTGTTGGTGCTAAGTATTGGAGTGTTCTGGTCGACGTGCAACGCGAATGCGATATAACCGCACCAGTGCAGTAACGGTGCATCGCATATTGAACCAGGGTATAGTTCTCGAAAGCTCAAAGGAGACGTTCAAATGTCCGGCCCAGTAAGTTCAGCAAGAAAATACTCAGATTTTGGTTCAAATGACGGTCTGGCCAAGGCTCTGATTGATTCCTTCCCTGGGAAGACCTGGGGGCTAAAGCCGCGCTCACTTGGCACTAAAATTGGGCAGCTCGATAAGGGAAATGTCACCTGGTGGGCCAAGAATTTAGATAAAGCAGAGTGCTTGGCTCAACTGCTGGAAGTACCTCTTGAAGATTTCGGCGTGCACGGAAAGGTTGGAAAAGGACTTTTCCATTTTGTCGAATTTCCAGAGTTTCCACCTCTCGACCTGAAGCGGGACGAGCCGTGGCAATTCGCCGACGAGCAACTTGACCCGAAACAAATATTGCCCAACTCCTTTGGTAGAGAAACTCTCAGTCATTGGCTGGATAACGCAGTGATTGGTTCATGGCGCCCTCCACATAACATGGATTGGCTATGTATTACAGATGATTTGCATCGCCGGTTCTTGAGTCATTGGCTAAGCATTTCAAGTCGACACGAAGTCCTGTTTGTCGAAACCGTGGCAGATGCGGCTATTCGACTGAGGAACCCGAAACCACTGATTATCTCGGTGAGTAGCAATGGTGGTGACGAGGATTTGACTGCATTGGCATGCAGGCCGGAGAGCGCGGGCATTTTGGTCATTGCGCCATTCAGCGTTGCCGTACGGGAGGAGACCAGTTCAGGAGAATGGATGGGCTGGGAGCACGTGACCACCAAAGGATTAGAAGGGCGAAAGTTTAATCTGACCTCACCATCGCCATTGAACAGTACCCTGAAACGATGGGTGTTGAACAAACTTCCAGATTGGCGAGAGCGCCTACTGATCTGGATTGAGAAGCGTTTGAACGGGGTGAACTCCGACACAATCTTTAGCGCGCAAGGAATGGCCGATTGGTTGCATCGTTTCGATCCTCTGGAAGAATGGTTTAATACCACTTCAGATGTAATGCTGCTTGGCCGCTTGGGGCACCTCAGTTCAGAAAAGAAACTCCCTGCCCCACATGATCTATTTGCTGGCGACCGGTTGCTGCAACTGCTTTTTGCGCGTGAGCCATCTTCGCGAATATTTCAGACCAAGCGGTTGGCCGATGCTCGCTGGCATCATAGTGAGGTTTCTTGGCAAGGAGGTTTGCCTCTAGAAACATGGTGTTCTTTATCTTCAATAGGAACTGAGACCATGTCCAGGACCGAACTGGACGCAATTGTCTCCGGGAAAACAGCCAAAGAAAGGGCTGTCGAAGCGGACCGAATTGCGAATCTAATTGCGGCTGGTAACCCCGACTCTCTATTGAGTAGCGGACTATTGAAAGAAGTGCAAGGCCGTTGCTACGATTTTCAATACCGAACCATGGCTAGACTATTGGTCCGAGATGGACTGATGAGGCAAATTAATCAGGATTCGCTGGAATCGTGGGCAATAAATTGTTATGACCCTCAACGCCGCCCGCTTGTGGATGCCGCACTTGATGCTGTTTCGATGGAGTGTCTAACGATTGCGGCAAATCGATTAGCGCAGGAGCAGCAACATGGTTCTGCGGAAGTTATTGGTGCCTCTGAATCTCTATTTCTGGCGATAGGCAGGAGAATCTCGAAAGGTGAAGTTGTTCCGGCAAGCTTGTTTTCGGTAGCAAGAAGCGTTGTTAGCCGCTTGGACTTGACTGACGATACGAATTTAGCTGGCCCTTGGTCGCGGACGATTGAATCACAGGATGAACAATTGGACTGGGTTGGCGCGTGCTGGGCCTGGAGTCTGATTCCCAATGCCATTCAGGATATCCCGAATAATTGGTTATTTCCCGGTTCTGCCGACACCTTGCCGGAGGTGCCGAATTGGCTAAATGCTATTTGGCCGGACGAAGAATGCGAGCAGCTGTCTCTCAATTGGACACTTTTTTTAAAAATTGTCGATCAGTGGATCAAAGACTTGGAAGCGCCAATTGTCAATGCTCCCTATGTCGCTTTACTCGGCTTGCTGAGAAAAGCCGGGCGTGGATTTTGGACGGCTGAGGCTAGTTGGTGGGAACAGATAAGTGGCAAGGTTTGGGCCGAGAATGCACTCGTAGAAAGAATCAAGGAGGATGGTCCAGTGGTTGCCACACGTCTGTGGCCGTCGTATTTGGAATTCGAGCGTAGCCGTACAGATCCGTGGCGTGCCCAATTGTCCCGGATACGATACGAACTTCTGAAGCAGATGAAACCGGCAGAAATGCTCGGTGGTTTGAGCGAAGATGATCTTCGTTATCTTGCTTCGATTCCAGAAAAACTGCCGCCTGAGGCTCGTAGTCCGTTATTGCAACTTCTGGGTCCGAATATTCCGGTTTGGCCCCAAACAGGAGTCTTTCCTGACGATTTCTTTGACAGGTTCGGCAGGCAGATCGTCGCAGTGTTGCCTGACTACTTGGCGCACGACAATACTATGATTGCACGAACTGCCGCCATGCGTTTGTGGGCATGGGATAACCAGTGCGCCAAACGTTTGTTGCTGGAAGATGAAAATATCGGTTTGATGGCGAAGAAGCATCTTTTCGCTGCTTGCGCAAAAGGCGATCTTGTGATCGCTCTTGAAGCATTACAGAAAATTCCAAGCCTCTTGGATCAATCAGAACGCGGCAATTGGGTGCATGACCATTTGCCGACCGCAGGAGTAGAAGCTGTCAAGCTGCTTTCTTTGTTGAAATCTTAGTAGGTGGCTATTCCACCACCACAATACATTTCTGGATTGTAGGGCAAATCCAAACTAAGCACGGAGAGGGCAAGCATAAGCCATCTTTCAACCCTATATCTATCGACTGGATACTGAGTCCCATACGGATTGTATTAATGAATTGTTGTGAATGTAATTTCCCAGCTGCGACATACGGTCATCACGATTTCAATGGGTAAAAAAGAATCCTGCTAATCAAGTATTCGCTTGGTCTGTAGGTTTAGCCAAGGTCAACAACGATCTGGCGTGACCATCAGCTATGAAAACTGATGGTCAACTTGAAAATTCAACTTGAAAATGATTCGCACTTAGCTGAAGACACTTTTCATTGCGTAATGAGAAAGCCCCCGACAACGAGAAAACGGTTGTCGGGGGCTTTGAGACGAACTTGCAAATTATGGGGTCAGAACTTGCAAATTATAGGGTCAAACTTGCATGATATGGGGTTCCCCACATGGCTAGCGATCAGCTGCCAGTGTTTTCCGTCAGCCGCAGGTTCCCACTGCGCCACAAGCAGTGCAGAAATCGCAGCCGTCCTTGCGGATCATCGTATGGTTGCCGCATTCACCGCAGAGCTTGCCGGCGGTCGGTTTGGCTGCCGTGCTCCCGGCCGGCGATTCGAGGATGCCCATCTGCTGCAAGGGCATGCCGTACTCGTCAAGGATGCCGAGCATGGCGTAGCGGTGGATCATCAGCTGCGCCATGTAGGCCACGGTTGATGGGTAGTTGGTCTGCTTACGCGTACCGGGGATGAAGGCCATGAAGTCGCCGAGCGGCTCGGGGTAGTCGAGCAGCTTACGCAGCTTCATGCCGATCCATGCCGGATCAAGAACGCGCATGTCCAGCGACAGCAGCTTGGTCAGTCCGTCGAGGGCGCGGGGATAGTTGCCGGAGAGCCACACGGAATAGGGGCGGGTGACGCCGTCGGGCAGGGTGATTTCCTTGAGGCCGAGGACGAAGTCTTCATCGGTGGCCGGGTTGAAAATATCCACCGTCCACGACAGGGTTCCGTCGGTTCCGGTTTTCGGCTCCTTGAGACTGAACAAGGCGTCAAGAACGGGCGTCGGGCCTTCGTGCTTGAAAGCGCCGAGTTGTTCAACGCGGAACTGGATCAGTTTGGCCATGGCGGAGACTACCGACGGCATGCGCTTGCGTTCGCCGTGGGGCGGGAAGACCATGTCGAAGCCTTCGCCATTCGGCGTCTTGGCCAGTGATTCGAGCTTGAGGGCCAGCCAGCCATGGTCGTTGGCGCGCATGTCCATCGACAGAGTCTTGGCTACGGCACCGAGGCCGCGCGGTTGCGCCGGGCCATTGACCCAGGCTTCAAACGGCCACGAGCGGCCTTCCTGATCAACATGGCCGACGAACAGGGCAAATTTGCCGAGTTCGTGATCGATCATGTAAGTCCAGGCCATGTTGCCTTCCGGAAGATTCGGGCGTCCCGGCCAGCGCAGGCTGGAGAGTACCGGAGCCGGCAGGTTCTTGATCGACAGGCGGCGGTTGGCGTCGCCGTTGATGAAGTCCTGCGGCTGCTTCTTTTCTTCGGTCTGCTTGACGGTGTCGACCGACAGCACCGAGCCGAGCACGCTATTAGGGCGATAGGTGGCCAGACCTTTGAGTCCGGCTTTCCAGGCGCTCATGTAGAGATTCTGAAATTCTTCGTAGGGATAGTCGGCAGGAACGTTGACCGTCTTGGAGATCGAGGTGTCGATGAACGGTGCGACGGCGGCGACCATGTCCTTGTGCGCCTCGGCAGAAATTTCGAGTGCGGTGACGAAGTAATCGGGCAGGTTTTCGACATCGCCGCCCATGTGCTTGTACAGGCGCCAGGCGTAGTCCTCGACCGCGTATTCCTTGAGCGTGCCGTCGACCATGCGTTTCTTGCGGTTATAGGTCCACGAGAACGGAGGTTCAATGCCGTTGCTGGCGTTGTCGGCAAAGGCCAGCGAGATGGTGCCGGTTGGGGCGATCGACAGCAGGTGGGAATTGCGCAGGCCGTGTTTGCGTATTTCGGCTTTGACATCCGCCGGCAGGCGCGAGGCAAAATTGCCGCCGGAGAGATAAAGTTCTGCATTGAACAGCGGGAAGGCTCCGCGTTCCTTGGCCAGTTCAACAGAGGCCAGGTAGGCGGTGTTGCGCATGTATTCGGAGATGCGTGCGCCCATGGCGGTGGCTTCAGGGCGGTCGTAGCGCAGGCGCAGCATGCACAGGGCGTCACCGAGGCCGGTGTAGCCCAGACCGACGCGGCGCTTGTTGGCGGCTTCTTCCTTCTGGCGTTGCAATGGCCAAGCGGTGACGTCGAGCACGTTGTCGAGCATGCGGGTCGATATCTTGACGACTTCGCCAAAGGCGGCAAAGTCGAATTCGGCCTTGTCGGTGAACGCGTTCTTGACGAACAGTGTCAGGTTGATTGAGCCGAGGCAGCAGCAGCCATAAGGCGGCAGCGGTTGTTCGGCGCAGGGGTTGGTGGCTTCGATCAGTTCGCAGTAGTAGAGGTTGTTGTCCTTGTTCATCCGGTCGAGGAAGAGAATCCCCGGTTCGGCATGATCGTAGGTGGATTTCATGACCTGATCCCACAGGTCACGGGCACGCACCTTGCGGTAGACCCACTGGCCGTCTTCACGCTGATAGGCACCCGAGTCCTTCATTTCGGCATTGGGCTCGGCGCGGTGCGAGAGTTCGACTTCGGTATCGGCTTCAACGGCCTGCATGAAAGGATCGGTGACACCGATCGAGATATTAAAATTGGAGAGGTCGCCCTTGTCCTTGGCGTGGATGAATACCTCAATGTCCGGGTGGTCGCAGCGCAGAACGCCCATCTGAGCACCACGACGGGCGCCAGCAGACTCAACGGTCTCGCAGGAACGGTCGAATACCCGCATGTAGGAAACGGGGCCGGAGGCGCGCGACTGCGTGCCCTTGACCTGGGCACCCTGCGGGCGGATCGAAGAAAAATCGTAGCCGACACCACCGCCGCGACGCATGGTTTCAGCGGCTTCGGCGAGTGCGCTGTAAATGCCGGGTTTACCGTCGACCAACTCAACAATCGAATCGCCTACCGGCTGCACGAAACAGTTGATCAGGGTGGCTGCCAGTGGCGTTCCGGCGGCCGAGTTGATCCGGCCAGCGGGAACAAAACCGGTTTCCTGTGCCCAAAGGAAGCGTTCTTCCCATTTGGCGCGATGTTTTTCATCTTCATTGACGGCGAGGGCGCGAGCGACGCGGCGACGTACGTCATGAACGTTGGATTCGTTGCCTTTGGCGTATTTCTCGATCAGCACCTCAGCGGAGATTTCCTGTTCGGCAAGTGGGGCGGTTTCCGGGGTTTCGGCGATCGCGGTCAGCGAGAGTTGTTGTGTGTTTTTGCTCATCTGGTGCCTCTCTGAAAATATTGCGGCGTGTGGCGGTGTGAATGGCGGTGTGCAGCTTTCAGTGTCCGCACGCCTGTTTTTTTGCAGCATCGAAAGTGGTAATGATGCCGATGTTTTTCGCCGGAATCAAGTACAAACTACTATATATAGTGGTCAAATTTAAAATAAATACTATATGCAGTTTTCGCTACGTTCTTCTTGGTTGGAAAAAATGCTGTTAAATCACTGTTTTGCAGAGCGCTAAGCCTTGTTAATGGTGCGATGCACAACAATGCCGGGTGGAAAATTTCTGGTTCTGATAAAATCCACAAAGTTTGCTGGGTTATTTCCCCACGAGTCTGGTGCGACATTTTCTGCATTAGTGAGTGGGCGTTGGCAGGTAAATTAGGCTGAAGGAATTCGTTTGGCGCAAAGACCATTCAATCTCTGCGCTCCTCACACTAAGGGATGAATCATGTTTGTTTTTGTATTGAATTGCGGCAGTTCGTCGCTCAAGTTCCAATTGCTCGATATGTCCAACGAACGTCGCTTGGCGGCCGGTCTGGTCGAGCGTATCGGCATGAGCGATTCGGTGCTGGCTTATGAGCCGGCGGATGCAGAGAAGGTCAAGGAAGTCGGCCCGATTGCCAATCATGAAATGGCCATCAAGAAAGTGCTGGAAAAACTGATTGATGCTCGTGTTGGCGTGATCAAATCCTTGTCGGATATCAGCGCTGTCGGGCACCGTGTGGTGCATGGCGCAGAAAAGTTTTCGGGTTCGGTGCTGGTCAATGATGCCGTCATCGCTGCGCTCAAGGAAAACATCCCCCTCGCGCCCTTGCACAACCCGGCCAATATCACTGGTATAGAAGCGATGATGAGTGCGATGCCCGGCGTTCCCAATGTGGGAGTTTTCGATACGGCATTTCACGCGACCATGCCGGCCGAGTCCTATATTTACGCGGTTCCTTACGAGTGGTATGAACAGCACCATGTCCGTCGTTATGGTTTCCATGGTACTTCGCACCGCTTTGTTTCCGAGCGGGCGGCGGAGATGCTCGGCATTCCCAACGAGCAGTTCAATTGTGTGACCTGTCACATGGGTAACGGATCGTCCTTCACCGCAATCAAGGGCGGAAAATCCTACGATACCAGCATGGGTATGACCCCGCTTGAAGGATTGGTCATGGGCACGCGCTGTGGCGATATCGATGCCGGGATTCCCAGTTTCCTGGCTGCCAATGTCAACATGTCGTTTGCCGACATTGATAATGCCTTGAACAAGCAGTCGGGTTTCCTGGGCATCTCGGGCCTCAGCTCCGACATGCGCGACCTTGAGAAAGCCGCCAGCGAAGGTCATCAACGGGCGCAGCTGGCGATTGACGTCCTGCTGCATCGGGTGCTCAAGTACATCGGGGCCTACGCCATCGAGCTGGGCCGTATCGATGCCATTATCTTCACCGGCGGTATCGGCGAGAATGCCGTTGAATTCCGTGCATCGGTGGTCGAACGACTGACGGCACTGGGCATCAAGCTCGATGCTCCGGCCAACAAGGTGCGTGGCAAGGAAGCCGTTATTTCGACAGCCGATTCAAAAATCAAGGTGCTGGTGGTGCCGACCAACGAAGAACTGGTCATCGCACGCGATACCCGGACGATTGTCAGTCAGTGAACCGGCAATAATCCAGAATGATAAAGGCGGCCTTGGCCGCCTTTATTTCGCCTAGTCGTTTTGCTGCCCGTGCGTGCGGATATGGTGAGCAATCAGTGTGGCGATCACGCAGGAGGCAATCCGGGTCTCGGCTGAGTCAGCGCGACTGGTCAGGACGATCGGAACCTTAGCACCGAGAACGATTCCGGCGGTCAGCGCATGGGCCAGATATTCCAGTTGTTTGGCCAGCATATTGCCGGATTCGAGATCGGGCACCACCAGGATATCAGCGCATCCGGCGACATTTGATAGGATGCCTTTGGTTTTGGCGGCCATCATCGAGACGGCGTTGTCGAAGGCCAGCGGGCCGTCGAGCAAGCCCCCGGTGATTTGCCCGCGATCGGCCATTTTGCAGAGGGCTGCGGCATCGAGCGTGGACTGGATCTTGGGGTTGATCGTCTCGACCGCAGAAAGAATGGCCACCTTCGGTTCAGGGATGCCGATGATATGCGCCAGATCGATCGCGTTCTGGATGATATGGACTTTGTCTTCAAGACTCGGGGCAATGTTGATCGCCGCATCAGTGATCATGATCGGGCGCGGATAGGTCGGAACATCCATCAGGAAAACGTGACTGACCCGGCGAGAGGTGCGCAGCCCTGAGGTGCGCGAAACGACTTCGGCCATCAGTTCGTCGGTGTGCAGGCTGCCTTTCATGATCGCTTCCGCGTCGCCGTTGCGAATCAGGGTGACGGCCATGGCCGAAGATTCGTGGCTGTGCTTGACATTGACGATGCGATGCTGCCTGAGATCAAATCCGTTTTCTTCGGCGATGGCGCGGATCTTGGCCTCCGGACCGATGAGGATCGGATCAATCAGGTTGGCTTCGGCAGCCATCAAGGCGCCCTTGAGCGACTCTCGGTCGCAGGGGTGAACGACCGCCATGTCGATTGGCGCCAGGCCTTTGGCCCGGGCGACCAGTGCCTGCAGACGGGCATATTTATCCGAAATGGTGATGTTGGGCAGTTCAACCCGGCGGGTGCGCCTTTTTTCGTTAGGTACGCGGACTTCTACTGAACCCTGAATGACCGGCTGTCCGTGCTGGTTGGTGCAGGTGCAGTCAAACAGAATGTGATGGTTGTGCGGGAATTTCTCGGTAACGGTCACCGTAACGGTAATGGTGTCGTCTATGGTGACCGGTTTGATAAAACGTATCGACTGGTTGGACAGGATGGTGCCCGGGCCGGGGAATTCGGTTCCCAGCGTTGTCGAGATCAGTGAGGCGCCCCACATGCCGTGGGCGATGACTTCCCTGAACATGCCGCTGTTAGCAAATTCCGGATCGACAATCGCCGGATTGATGTCGCCGGTAATCGCGGCGAAAAGCTGGATGTCTTGAGTGTGTAGCGTTCGACTCAGTGAAGCGGTGTCGCCAACGTTGATTTCGTCATACGTCCGGCTTTCGAAAAAATTCTGGTTCGATTCGTCGCGCATTCTGAAACTCCGAAAAAGACAGACCTAAACGATCGGCAGATCCCCGCTCAGGAGACACTTGCCGAGACGGTTCATTACGTCAATCGGAAATTGGGACGCCATATTCAACAGCAGAACAGGGTTCTCCTCGTAAAGGCCGTTGCTGGCCTATACGTGTTTTGACCCCTGAAAGTATTGGATGAGTATCATCAGAGCCCCCCGTTTCTTCTTGTGGAGAAATTATAGGCTCGGGAAGGCGTCGCGTACAAATCCTATTTGCACATCGAGAGACTGTATTTCGCTGGGTGCAACAATTCAATCAATAAAGGAATTTTCTTAAACCGCGAAATTCTGGTTGTATGCCGCCAGTGCTTTGGCTACTTGAGGCGAGAGCCTGGCCGGGTCACCCCGTCCGAATTCGCTCTGCAGAGAGGATTGGTGGCTGTCGACGTAGTCGATGACGCGGTCGAGGTTGGCGAGTCGGTTGGGGATGAAATTATTGTCTGAGCCGAGGAGTTGAGCGGCTTGGGTGAAATTGGCGCTGAACTGGTTGATGGTGCTGACCGCGCCTTCCTTGTTGGTGGCCAGGACAGAGTTCAGCGTTTGGGCATTGAATGATGCCGTATTGGTGCTGTGATCAATCGTCACGCCCAGATCTTCCAGGCCATGAATACCGTACTTGGCGCCATTGAAAATGTTCCCGACGCTCTGTTCCAGTTCGTTGAGTGAGATTTCGGCGGCTTGCGTGCCTTTCAGAACCCCATTGCCCTGCACGGTGCCTTCAAAACGTTGGCTCCACCCGTTGTATTTGTCGACAAAGGCTTGAAGACGGGCGGTGATGTCTTCGTTGCTCATCGAGGTGTCGGTTCCGGACAGCTTTTGTCCAGCTTGCTGCATTTCCGAGACTGAGGATTTCATCGTGCTCAGTTCAGAAAACTGGGCTTTGTATGTGGCGTCCTGAGAGTTGATCAGGCTCATCATCTTGTAGGCCGACTCTGGGTCGTATAAGGAAATGTTGCGACCACTGGCCGACAATCCTTGAGCCGATGTCGATAAGCCGGGCATGGAAAAGGGGTCTGTCGTACCGGAGGTTGATGCGCCAAACAGATTGGAAGAGGCCGAAACCTTATTGTCGCCAAAGACCGAGCCGATCAGCGAATTGACCGATTGCGCCTGCATCGAGGCCATGCGTACTGCCAGCGACGATGAGAAATCGTTTCCCGAAGTGGCGGAAAAATCGCTGTTCTGCGCGGACGACTGGGTTGAGCTGTTGCTCTTATCGGTACTGAAGAGACTGAACAGCGTGCTAGCGATTCCGATGGGTGACATAACGCCTCCTGCTGTGCCTTGTAATGGACTACCTGTTTGATCAGATACTGCTCAGGTCTGAATAAGCAATATGCAGGCCAGAGCTCATGGCTGAGCCTGGTGTCCTTTAATGAGCAGGTTCGAGCGTCGGCGGAGATGTTGGAGACGAGTCTTGCCGCACGGGGCGGCAATAATTGCCGCTTGGGTGCGCGCTTAACGATCCAGCCAGCCGCGTGACCGGCCGACGGCTTTGTGCCAGAACGCGATCAAGTCGTCCCGTTGCGACGCCGGCATGTTGGGGGTGAAGCGTCTTTCGATCTGCCACAGCGAAGCCAGTTCGGCTTCATCCTGCCAGAATCCCACGGCGAGTCCGGCCAGGAAAGCCGCACCCAGCGCGGTGGTTTCGGTGACCTGTGGACGAAGCACTTCAACACCCAGCAGATCGGCCTGGAACTGGAGCAGCAGATTGTTGCTGGCCGCGCCGCCATCGACGCGCAGCTCACTCAAGTCGTTTCCCGAATCGCGTTGCATCGCGCCGAGCACCTCGGCACTCTGATAGGCGATGGCTTCCAATGCTGCGCGGACAATGTGCGCGCGCTGGGAGCCGCGGGTCATGCCGAACAGGGCGCCACGGGCATACGGATCCCAATAGGGGGCGCCTAGACCGGTATGCGCCGGGACCAGATAGACGCCGCCATTGTCGGGAACCGATGCGGCCAGTGCTTCAATGTCTTCGGATTTCTGGATCAGTTGCAGTTCGTCGCGAAGCCACTGGATCGTCGCTCCTCCCATGAATACACTGCCTTCAAGCAGGTAGGTGGTTTGATTGTCGCGCTGCCAGCCGACCGTGCTGAGCAAACGGTGCCGCGAAGCGGTGGCCTGAGCACCGGTGTTCAGCATCAGGAAGCATCCGGTGCCATAGGTGTTCTTGGCCATTCCCTGACGCAGGCACACCTG
This sequence comes from Betaproteobacteria bacterium, assembly GCA_037139055.1. Taxonomy (GTDB): domain Bacteria; phylum Pseudomonadota; class Gammaproteobacteria; order Burkholderiales; family Rhodocyclaceae; genus Propionivibrio. Next base: position 39,261 of record JBAXHE010000011.1, read on the forward strand.
TCCGAAGGTGGCGGCCTGCTGGTCGCCAGCGATGCCGGTCAGTGCGATGGGGCAGCCCAGAATGCTCTCATCGATCAGGGCAATCGGTGAGCTGCTGTCGACGACCTCCGGCAGCAGGGAGTGGGGAATGTCGAGCAAGTCCAGCAGTTCGCTATCCCAGCTGAGCGTGTGGATGTCAAACAGCATCGTGCGCGAAGCGTTGGAGGCATCGGTGACGTGCATACGACCGGAGGTCAGTTGCCACACCAGCCAGCTATCGATGGTACCGAAGGCGAGCTCTCCGCGCTCGGCGCGACCACGTGCACCGGGGATATTGTCGAGCAGCCAGCGCAGCTTGGTGGCGGAAAAATAGGCGTCAATTTCCAGACCAGTTTTCCGGCGCACGGTTTCGGCGTGACCTGCTGCAATCAGCTCGTCGCAGAATTCGGCGCTACGTCTATCCTGCCAGACGATCGCTGGTGCCAGCGGCTGGCCGGTCGCACGATCCCAGAGCACGGTGGTTTCTCGCTGATTGGTGATGCCCAGCGCGGCAATCTGACTGGCGGCAATGGCGTTTTCACGCAGAACGCGACGAGCGACCGAGAGCTGGGTTTGCCAGATCTCGGTGGCGTCGTGTTCGACCCAGCCCGGTTGCGGGTAGTGCTGGGTGAATTCCTGTTGCGCTACGCCGCAGACGCGGCTTGAGCGGTCAAAGAGGATGGCGCGGGAGCTGGTCGTGCCCTGGTCGAGGGCGAGAACAAAGGCTTTTTCCATAGGGTTTTCCTTTTTCGCGGCTAAGCCACTCTGGTCGTTCAGTGCGGCGCTTGTTACACTTCGCAGCCACGTGTTCCCGGTGGGTGAATTGTCGGGTTCGCCCACGATGATGTCAAACGCGAGCAGGGGCGTTGTCCCGCTGTTCATAGGAGAATGGATTTGAAAGTACTCGTCGCCGTTAAGCGTTGCGTTGACTATAACGTCAGGGTGCGCGCCAAGGCTGATGCTTCTGCGGTCGATGTGGCCAATGCCCGGATGTCGATGAATCCGTTTGACGAGATTGCTGTTGAAGAAGCCGTCCGGATGAAAGAAGCCGGCGTGGTCAGCGAAGTCGTTGCGGTTTCGGCCGGTGTTTCGAACTGTCAGGAAACTTTGCGCACGGCGATGGCTCTGGGCGCTGATCGAGCGATCCTGATCGAGACTGACGCTGAATTACAACCGCTGGCCGTGGCCAAGCTGCTCCAGGCGGTGTGCACACGCGAGCAGCCGCAGATTGTCCTGTGTGGCAAGCAGGCGATCGATGATGACGCCAATCAGACCGGGCAAATGCTCGCCGCATTGATGGACTGGCCGCAAGCCACCTATGCGTCGAAAATCGGAATGACGGGCGATGGAGAAAAGCGCCGGGCCATCGTGACGCGGGAAATTGATGGTGGTACCGAGACCGTAGAGGTTCAGCTTCCCGCAGTGATTACCGTCGATTTGCGGCTCAACGAACCGCGTTATTCAACGCTACCAAACATCATGAAGGCGCGTAAGAAACCTCTCGATACCGTGACGCCGGAGTCCCTGGGCGTCGAAGTGTCACCCCGGCTGAAAACACTGAAAGTGAGCGAGCCGCCCAAGCGGCCAGCCGGTATACGAGTTCAGAGTGTCATCGAACTGGTCGCCCACTTGCGCAGCGTTGGGGTGATCGCATGAGAAGCCTGGTCATCGTCGAACACGATCATGCCGTGGTCAAGTCGGCAACGCTCAATACGGTCAGCGCCGCGGCACAGATCGGGGGCGAAATCGATCTCCTGGTGGCCGGGAGCAGCTGTGCAGAAGTAGCGCAGTTGGCGGCGAAGATTGCCGGGGTGTCGAAGGTGCTGCTGGCCGATGCGCCGCATTATGCCGATCAGTCACCTGAGAATGTTGCGGCTCTGGTGCTGGCTCACGCTGCGGGCTACAGTCATATTCTTGCGTCAGCGAGCACGGCGGGCAAGAATGTGCTGCCGCGCGTCGCGGCACTGCTCGATGTGGCACAGATCTCCGACATTATTGCCGTTGAGGGGTTTGATACCTTCGTCCGCCCGATCTACGCGGGCAATGTGCTGTCTACAGTGCAATCCTCCGATAAGGTGAAGGTCATAACTGTCCGCGCGACGGCTTTTGAGCCCGTGGTGGAAGGCGGGGATGCTCGGGTTGAAAACATTGCAGCGGCTGCTGATCATGGCCGGAGCAGGGTGCTTTCGCGTGACTTGACAGACTCCGGACGCCCCGAGCTGGCCGCGGCCAAAGTGGTCGTCGCTGGCGGACGGGGCTTGGGCAGTGGCGAGAATTTCCAGCGTTTGCTGGAGCCCTTGGCCGACAAGCTCGGGGCCGCCCTAGGGGCAACGCGGGCGGCGGTCGATGCGGGCTTCGTGGCCAACGACTCGCAGATCGGGCAGACCGGCAAGATTGTTGCGCCAGAGTTGTATATCGCCGTCGGTTTGTCGGGGGCGATTCAGCACGTGGCCGGCATGAAAGACAGCCGGGTCATAGTGGCCATCAACAAGGACGCCGAGGCGCCAATTTTTCAAGTCGCCGACGTGGCGCTGGTCGCCGATCTGTTCGACGCCGTTCCGGCACTGACTGCCGCGTTGTAACGGTCACATATTGGGGTAATTCGGTCCTTCGCCACCCTGCGGCGCCACCCAGACGATATTCTGGGTCGGGTCCTTGATGTCACAGGCTTTGCAGTGCAGGCAGTTCGGCGCATTGATGTGCAGGCGCGGACTTCCGTCAGCAGAATCCCTGACGATTTCATAGACGCCTGCCGGGCAGTAGCGCTGTTCCGGGGCATCGTAGAGCGCCAGATTGATGTCTATGGGAACCGAACTGTCCTTGACCTGCAGGTGGCAGGGTTGATCTTCTGCGTGGTGGGTGTTGGATAGATAGACCGAGGACAGGCGATCGAAACTAATGCTGCCGTCAGGTTTCGGATAGGCAATGGGTTGGCTGTCTGCCGCCCTTTTTAGCTTAAGGTGGTCACTGGTCTTGTGGTGCAAGGTCCACGGTGCCTGACCACGAAAAACTATCTGGTCGATGCCGAACATCAGGCCGCCGAAGACCAGTCCCCGGGACATCCACGGCTTGAAATTACGCGTTTTATGCAGTTCGGAAAACAGATCGCTGTGGTGGAAAGCTTCGGGATAGGCGGTTAGTTCGTCAGCACTTCTCCCCGCAGTGATGGCGGCGAAAGTGGCTTCGGCGGCCAGGGATCCAGATTTTATCGCGCCATGGATGCCCTTGATGCGCGCGGCATTGAGGAGGCCGGCGTTGTCGCCGATCAGTGCGCCGCCCGGGAAGACCAGCTTGGGCAGCGATTGCAGTCCGCCGGCGGTAATCGCGCGTGCGCTGTAGCTGATGCGTCGGCCGCCTTCAAGAAAGTCTTTGAGTGCAGGATGCGTCTTGAAACGCTGGAATTCCTCGAAAGGCGAGAGATAAGGGTTGCTGTAAGCGAGTCCGGTGACCAGACCGACTGAAACGAGATGGTCTGCCATGTGGTACATGAAGCCGCCGCCGTAGGTGTGTGCATCAAGCGGCCAGCCGGCGGTATGCATGACCAGCCCGGGGAGATGCTTCTCTGGCTTGATTTCCCACAGTTCCTTGATTCCGAGGCCGTAAACCTGCGGGTCTGCCTCATTTCGCAGATGAAAGCGCTCTTCGAGCTGTTTGCCCAACTGGCCTCGACTGCCTTCAGCGAAAAGCGTGTAGCGGGCGTGCAGTTCCATTCCCGCCTGGTAGGCCGGTCCCCGGCGCCCATCCTTGAGCACCCCCATGTCGCCGGTGGCCACGCCCTTGACCGAGCCATCGTTGCTGAACAGGATCTCGCTGCCGCTAAATCCCGCGTAGATTTCGACGCCGAGGTTTTCCGCCTGACGTCCCAGCCAGCGACAGAGTTCGCCCAGGCTGATGACGTGATTGCCGTTATTCTGGAAACATTCGGGCAGCATCCAGTCAGGGAGGTGCAAGCTGCTGTTCTGGCCCAGCAGCAGAAAGCGGTTTTCGCTTACTTCCGTGGTGAGCGGGGCGCCGCGTTCTTTCCAGTCCGGAAGGAGTTCGCTGAGGGCGCCGGAATCGATCACCGCGCCCGAGAGAATATGCGCGCCAATTTCGGCGCCTTTCTCGATCAGGCAGACGCTGATGGCCTCGCCTTTTTCGGCAGCCTGTTGCTTGAGGCGAATAGATGCCGACAGTCCGGCCGGACCGCCACCTACAATAAGCACGTCGTATGACATGGTTTCGCGTTGCATCAGTGATACGAATTCCTGAAAGGGTTATGCTTGCAGCTTTATTGTCGCACCGGCTTTGATGCGGTATCGTAGAAATTCAGATATTCAGACGTCAAGTGCCGGTCAGTCAAAGGAATCTTCATGCAGGAAATCGAAAAGCCTCGCCGCCTGGTTCATAGCAGCCTGATTCCCATCCGCTGGGGAGATATGGACGCCTACCGGCATGTGAATAATACGGTCTATTTCCGCTATATGGAGCAGGTGCGTGTCGAATTTCTTGAAACTTTGGGGCATGTGATTCTGCCCAAGGGCAAAGCACCGGTCATCATCAATGCCAGTTGTACTTTTCTCGCCCCTTTGACCTATCCGGGCGTGGTCGAAGTGAAAATGTACTGCGGCGAGCCCGGTAACAGCAGTATTCCTTCGAGTTATGAGATTCGCCTGCAAGGTGACGAAACCCTGTATGCGACGGGTGATGCGAAACTGGTGTGGACGGATATGGCGACAGGGAAATCGGTGCCGATTCCCGACGATCTTCGTGACCTGCTGTCCCGTGCTGCCAGCGGATTGAAATGATCTAAGGATTTTTCCATGCTTTACTATATTCTAAAAATTCTCATCTCGGCGCTGGTCATCGTTGCCGTTTCAGAGATTGCCAAGCGCAGCTCGGGGTTTGCCGCTTTGCTGGCTTCGCTGCCGCTGACGTCGTTGCTGGCCTTTGTCTGGCTGCATGTCGAAGGCAGCAGTGCGGCCGAACTGGGCGAATTGTCCGGACAAATCTTCTGGCTCGTCTTGCCGTCGCTATTGTTGTTCCTCGTTTTCCCCTTGTGTCTCAAGAACGGCATGGGGTTCTGGGTGGCCTTGAGCCTGTCTGCGGGAGCAACCGCCGGGGCCTATCTCGTGGTTCTGGCCATATTGCGCCGCTTCGGCGTGGCGTTCTAATCCCGGGTTTTACTATCTTGTGGCGTGCTGATGTGCGATAAGGCTTGCATTTGGCTGTTCGCTGTATAAAAATACAGTATCCGGTCATGAGGTGCGATACTATGGTCAAGCTGACTCCACGGCAGCAAGAGATTCTCGATTTTATTCGTAACTCCCTCGAGATGCTCGGTGCGCCGCCGACACGGGCTGAAATTGCCAACGCCTTTGGTTTTTCTTCGCACAATGCTGCTGAAGAGCATCTGAGAGCTTTGGCTAAAAAAGGAGTCATCGTTCTGGAGCCGGGTTCGGCGCGGGGAATTCGGTTGGTCGAGCAGCTCGGGCTGCCGCTGATCGGCAGCGTCGCCGCGGGGAGCCCGATATTGGCCGTGGAAAATGTTCTTGGGCGCTATGCCCTTGATGCCAACCTGTTCCGGCCTCGTGCTGATTTCCTGCTGCGTGTCCGTGGCTTATCTATGCTCAACGCCGGAATTCTCGATGGCGATCTGCTGGCGGTGCATCGCAGCAGTGTGGCCAGCAACGGGCAGATTGTCGTGGCGCGCCTTGAGGATGACGTGACGGTCAAGCGTTTTCGCCAGCACGGGAATATCGTCGAACTCATCGCCGAAAACCCCGATTATGAGCCGATCATAGTCGACACCCGCACCCAGCAGATTGAAATCGAAGGTATTGCCGTCGGCCTGATTCGAGGCGGAGAGGCGATGTAGCAGCGGGTTTTTTACGGCCCCGTAGCGGTTTTTTTCATTCGCTTTCTGAATATTTTTGCAACAGGGCGCTGGTTTGCGGATGTTTATTCTGCGTCGCGTAGAAAAGAGCGGTTTTTCCTTCGCTGTCTTTGCTCTTCGGGTCAGCGCCGCGATCAATAAGAAATTTTGAGAGTTTGGGTTGGCCGGTCGCCGCAGCCAGATGCAGCGGTGTCTTTCCTGAATCAGACGCGGCTTTGATCTGAGCTTTGTTGTCCAGTAATAACTCCACCTCCAGTCTGCCGCCAGAGATGACTGCAACGTGCAGGGCGGTCATGCCGACACGGTCCTTGGCATTGATGTCAGCGCCATGGGACAGCAGGAGTTCAGTCGTTTTTATCCGTCCGTAGAAAGCGGCCATGTGCAAGGCCGTTCGGCCGAGAGGATCTTTGGCGTTAATATCTACGCCAGACTCAAGAAGAGACTTGATTTCATCCAGGTCACCATCGATCGCGGCCTTGGCCAGCGGGGATTCGGCGACCGGGAGAACGTCGTTCTTGCCAAGCGCAGAGGCATTTTCCGGCCCTTTGTTACAGGCCGAGCTGCCCAGGGCAAGTACGCCTAGCAGAATAATCATCGCAAAGCGGGAGGTGAAAACTGCCCGGCCGCCTGCGTGGCGAATCAGTTGTTGTTGTCTCATTGCTACCTCTAAGGATGCAAGGATAAATAATTTTTATTAGTCTATTCTCAATAATAAACGATTGTAGGCCGCTCGGTTAACTCCTGTTTGCGTGTCAGATGTGCGCTTTCGGCCGGAAACTCAACATTCTCCTGTGAATTGGCTTGATGGCTCGTACTCCAGGCTCAGCTTCATAGACAAGAATATGAGCCTATTTAGAAATCGATTTCATTTTTCCTCCTTTTAGCTTCAGCGGTTTTTCGGCTACAATTCGGCTTTCCCGCTGCAGAAATTTCCATGACCAAATACGTATTCGTTACCGGCGGTGTGGTGTCCTCACTTGGTAAGGGCATTGCCGCTGCATCTCTGGGTGCGATTCTTGAATCGCGTGGCATCAAGATCACCCATCTCAAACTTGACCCCTATATCAATGTTGATCCTGGAACGATGAGTCCGTTTCAACATGGCGAGGTTTTCGTCACCGAAGATGGTGCCGAGACCGACCTGGATCTGGGCCATTACGAGCGTTTTACCAGCGCCAAAATGGGCAAGCGAAACAATTTCACCACCGGCCAGATTTACGAAACGGTCATCCGCCGTGAACGTCGGGGTGAATACCTGGGCAAGACGGTGCAGGTGATTCCGCACATCACCGACGAGATCAAAACACATATTCGTCGCGGTGCCGAAGGCGCCGATGTAGCCATCGTTGAGGTCGGCGGTACCGTCGGCGACATCGAGTCGTTACCGTTTCTTGAAGCGATCCGCCAGATGGGTCTGCAGGAAGGGCGTAACAATGCGTGTTACATGCATCTCACGCTGCTGCCCTACATTCCGACCGCCGGCGAGCTGAAAACCAAGCCGACGCAGCACTCGGTCAAGGAGTTGCGTGAAATCGGTATCCAGCCGGACGTGCTCCTGTGCCGAGCCGATCGCCACGTTCCCGAAGAAGAGAAAGCCAAGATTGCGCTGTTCTGCAACGTCCAGCGTGAGGCGGTGATTGAATGCCTAGACTCCGACTCGATCTACAAAATCCCGGCCATGCTGCACGACCAGATGCTCGACGAGATCGTCTGTCATAAACTGGATATTCTGGCCAAGGCCGCTGATTTGTCGGTCTGGAAAAACCTCGTGTACTCGCTCGAGCATCCCGAGCACACCGTGGATATTGCTTTCGTTGGCAAGTATGTCGATTTGACCGAGTCCTACAAGTCGCTGACCGAGGCGCTGGTTCACGCCGGAATTACCACGCGCAGCAAGGTCAAGATTCACTACATCGATTCGGAAGAAATCGAGAAGAGTGGCTGCGACGCTTTGAAAGGCATGCATGCCATTCTGGTGCCCGGCGGTTTCGGCCGTCGCGGTACAGAGGGCAAGATTGCAGCTATCCGATATGCGCGTGAGAACAAGGTGCCTTATCTGGGCATCTGCCTGGGTATGCAACTGGCCGTGGTTGAATTCGCGCGCAATGTCCTTGGACAGCCCCTTGCCCACAGTACGGAATTTGAAAAAGATTCACCTTATCCGGTGATCGGACTGATTACCGAATGGCAGGATGCCTCGGGTAAAGTCGAGAAACGTGATGAAAATTCGGATCTCGGCGGCACCATGCGTCTCGGTGGTCAAATTTGTCTGCTCGGAGAAAACACCCAGGCCCGCGAGATTTACGGCAAGGCCGAGATTGTCGAACGCCATCGTCATCGTTACGAAGTCAACAACACGTTGTTGGGCGAGCTGGAAGCCAAGGGCCTGGTCGTTGCCGGTCGTGCTCCGGGAACGGATCTGTGCGAGATGGTCGAGTTGCCCAAAGCAACACATCCCTGGTTTGTCGGTTGTCAGTTCCATCCGGAATTTACTTCCTCGCCACGCTACGGGCATCCCCTGTTTTCTTCGTTTGTTCGTGCCGCAATTGCCACCAAGGCTGGCGCATGAAACTGTGCGATTTTGACGTCGGCCTGGATCAGCCGCTATTCCTGATTGCTGGCCCATGCACCGCTGAATCGCTGGATTTATGCCTTGAAGTGGCCGGGCAGATGAAGGACATCTGCACCCGTCTCGGCATCCCCTATATTTTCAAGGCCTCCTATGACAAGGCCAACCGCAGCTCGGGAACGTCGGTGCGCGGTCCGGGGCGTGATGGCGGCCTGTACATTCTTTCGGAAGTGCGTCGTCAGATCGGTGTGCCGGTTCTGACCGACGTCCATGCCGTGGAGGATATCGCCGCCGTCGCGGCCGTGGTCGATGTGCTGCAGACCCCCGCGTTTCTTTGCCGGCAGACCGATTTCATTCATGCCGTAGCGACCTGTGGCAAACCGGTCAATATCAAGAAAGGCCAGTTTCTGGCGCCGGGCGACATGAAGCATGTCGTGGCCAAGGCCAAGGAAGCCAATGGCGGTTCAGACACCATCATGGTCTGCGAGCGCGGAGCGTCCTTCGGTTATAACAATCTGGTGTCGGACATGCGTTCGCTGGCCATCATGCGCGAAACCGCGTGTCCGGTCGTCTTTGACGCAACGCATTCGGTGCAATTGCCGGGCGGGCAGGGCACAGTTTCCGGCGGGCAGCGAGAATTCGTCCCGGTGCTGGCGCGGGCTGCCGTGGCAGTCGGTGTTGCCGGGCTGTTCATGGAAACGCATCCGCGGCCCGAGCAGGCGTGGTCTGACGGCCCCAACAGCTGGCCCTTGCAGCGCATGGAAAGTCTTTTGTCCGGACTGGTTGCTCTTGATCGCCTGGTCAAGAGCGCGGGTTTTGAAGAAATGCGATAATCAGAAGCATTCGAATGTTCAGGATTGGCAGCACGTATCTTTGATAAAAAGGAAGACCTATGAGTTCTGTCGTTGATGTTGTTGCACGCGAAATTCTTGATTCCCGAGGCAATCCTACAGTGGAGTGCGACGTGTTGCTGGAATCAGGTGTCATGGGCCGTGCGGCGGTGCCGTCGGGTGCGTCGACCGGTTCGCGCGAAGCGATCGAATTGCGTGATGGCGATGCCGCTCGTTATCTCGGCAAAGGCGTCTTGCAGGCCGTAGAGAATGTGAATTCAGAAATTGCCGAAGCGATCATTGGACTCGATGCTCAGGAACAGGCGTTTATTGACCAGACGCTGATTCAGCTCGATGGCACCGAGAATAAATCGCGACTCGGGGCCAACGCCATGCTGGCTGTCTCGATGGCCGTGGCCAAGGCCGCCGCTGAAGAATCCGGGTTGCCACTCTACCGCTATTTCGGTGGTTCGGGTCCGATGCAGATGCCGGTGCCGATGATGAACATCATCAATGGCGGTGAGCACGCCAACAACAGTCTCGACTTTCAGGAATTCATGATCCTGCCGGTCAGCCAGACCTCTTTCCGCGAGGCGCTGCGCTGTGGCGCCGAGGTGTTCCATGCGCTCAAGAAGCTGCTCGACAAGAAAGGCTTTTCGACAGCGGTGGGAGATGAAGGCGGTTTTGCCCCCAATCTTGGCAGCCATGCCGAAGGCCTGCAGCTCGTCGTACAGGCCATCGAAGCCGCCGGTTACACGCCAGGCGAGGATGTGTTGATCGCCCTGGATTGTGCGGCGTCCGAATTCTACAAGGATGGCAAGTACCATCTGGCCGGCGAAAACCTGCAATTAACCTCGGCTCAGCTCGTCGATTATCTGGCCAACCTGGCAGACACTTTCCCGATCATTTCCATTGAAGATGGTATGGCCGAGGGTGACTGGGAAGGCTGGAAACTGCTGACCGATCGCTTGGGCAAGAACATCCAGATCGTCGGTGATGATGTTTTTGTGACCAATACGCGGATATTCAAGGAAGGGATCAAGCAGGGCATTGCCAATTCGATCCTGATCAAGATCAATCAGATCGGCACTCTGTCCGAAACGTTTGCGGCGATTGAGATGGCCAAGCGTGCGGGTTATACCGCGGTGATCTCACATCGCTCAGGTGAAACCGAAGACAGCACCATTGCCGATATCGCCGTTGGCATGAATGCCCTGCAGATCAAGACCGGGTCGCTGTCGCGCTCTGATCGTATCGCCAAGTACAACCAGCTGCTGCGTATCGAAGAAGATCTCGGTGATACGGCAGGTTATCCCGGGCGTGAAGCGTTTTACAACCTGCGGTGAATAGTCAGGAGTCAAGGGTTCAGGGTTACGGAATGAAACCGGATATCGGTTTCATTCCCGACTCATCACTCTTCTCTCCCTACTGAACCATGCGCTGGCTCTCTGTTGCGCTGCTGGCCTTGCTTGCACTTCTGCAGTATCCGCTCTGGCTGGGTAAAGGCGGCTGGTTGCGCGTCTGGGATGTTGACCAGCAGTTGCAGCAGCAGAAGGAAAGCAACAAAAAACTTGAAGTCCGCAATGCCGGGCTGGACGCCGAAGTCCGTGATCTCAAGCAAGGTTACGATGCCATCGAGGAGCGTGCGCGCTTCGAACTGGGCATGATCCGGCAAGACGAAATCTTCGTCCAGATTCAGGAAAAAAATTCTCGGGAAAAGCCTGCCGTCGAGAAAAAGTAAAGCAGTATTTTGTTGACTTCCCGGGTTTTCAGTCCAGCTCGATTTGCCCTGATATGTTTACGGTGACCAAGGATTCGCCGGCCTCCATCGGCATGGGGGCTGACTCTGAGAGCATGGCAGTCGATGCGCGAAGCATCGGCATCGGCGAGGCGAATCGACCGCTGGTGTTTATTGCTAATTGCTTGATGTGATAAGGTTTGCCCAGCGCGTCAGCGACGATTCTGGCGCGTGCCTTGAAGGCGGCAATAGCGTCCAGCATGGCTTCGTTTTCGGCTTTCTTGCGTGTGTCCGTGGACGGCTGTTGCACCAGGCTCGATATTCCCAGCGATGACTGTAGTTTGCCCAGCAGTTCGGAGAGGGCAGCGGCGTCATTGGATTCCAGTGACAGTTCCGATCTCATGCGCCACGATTCAATCTTTCCACCTTTAGTGTAAATCGGAAAAGTACTGGTGCTGCCACTTTGTGTTTTTACACCGTGGTAGGCTTTGGCTGTTTTGAGCGCTTCTGAGATCAGGACGCTAACTTTTGTGGCGGGTTCTCCAGGTGCTGCGCCGGTGACTTCGGCAAAAATCGTGGCACGAATCAGATCATTGGCTGCCGGTCGGCTCGACTCGGCAGAGAGGTCAACGAGTGTAGAGGGATTGGCTTGGGCCGCTTGAGCACTGAAACAAAAAAACATAGTGATAATAATGCGGCAAAAGGCGAGTAAATGGTCTTTCATAATGATTCCCTTGTTCATGGATGCTGTATTCTACTTTAGCGGAAATTGTTTTTCTGGTCAGGCGCAAGAAGCTTGGTTAGAATCTAAGCGACTTATCGCTTTTTGCAGAGCTTAGTCTTTGAGGAGGCAGAATGCTGAAAGCTGGACAAACTGCACCTTTGTTCGTTCTCCCCGATGCGGATATGGAGTCGGTTGATATCAACCAGTTTCGCGGGAAGTACAATGTCGTTCTGTTTTTTTACCCCAGAGATGACACGCCGAGTTGTACGCTTGAGGCCACTGATTTTTCTGATCATGAAGATGAATTTCTGAGTCACGACTCTATGGTAATTGGCATCAGTCGCGATGAATGTATGCGGCATGCCGAGTTCCGTGACAAACATGGTATTTCAGTACGCCTGCTCTCGGATTCTGAAGGTGTTGTATGTAAGCTGTTTGGTGTGTGGCAGGCGAAGGAAGTCGACGGTGTCCGGAAGTTTGGTATCGTTCGTTCGACTTTCGTCATTGATAAACAAGGTGTTCTCCAACTCGCGCTTTACGGAGTTAATGCCAAAGGCCATGCGCTGGATGTTCTGCGTGTGGTGAAGGAACTTAATACATGAATATGCACGTTGAAAAAAATTGCGTTGTGACCCTCGATTACAGTGTCACTGATCCGGATGGTGAACTGGTTGATGCAGGGCAGGATCCCCTGATTTATCTGCATGGGGGCTACGATGATATTTTTCCAATGATTGAAGAAGCCGTCCACGGAAAGAAAATTGGCGAGTCTGTGGTGGTTAAAATGCAGCCGGACGACGCTTTTGGTGAATTTGATGCTGAATTGATCCAGGTCGAGCCGCGCAAGGGATTTCCCAAGGAGCTAGAAGTCGGCATGCAGTTCGAGGGCGTTCCCGATGGTGGTGATGACGATGATATCCTGATCTATCGGGTGACCGAGATCGCCGATGACAAAGTCGTGCTGGATGGCAATCATCCCCTGGCCGGCATGGCGCTGGTGTTTACCTGTACGGTGACGGCGATACGCCCGGCCAGTGCCGAGGAAATCGAGCATGGACATTTCCACGATGGAGAGTGCGATCACGACGATTGATCGCGTCTTGTCCGGGCAATGAATAACGGGGCCTGTTGGCCCCGTTATTCATTGATCAGCTTGATGTTTTGATTTTTTTGGAGCGATGGCCTTGCCTATGGTTAAAACCAGTATCGCTCCTGCCGCAGCAAGGAATACGTGAGGCTCCGAAAGGAGCTTCAGATAAGGCAGGATGACTTCTTCCTTGGCCAGCATTTCACCTGCAATCCAGCCCAGAAGCATGGCGCCGAAGGTGATGATGATCGGGAAGCGCTCCATGAGCTTCAATACAATGTTGCTGCCAAAAATGACAATTGGGATGGAGAGGGTTAAGCCAAAAATAACCAGCGGCAAACGGGCGTCGCTATGCGCACTTTCAGCTGCCGCAGCGACAGCCAAGACGTTATCGAGGCTCATCACCAGATCGGCAATCAGAATGGTTCTGATGGCCAGGAACAGGTTGCCGGATTCCTTGATTTCCGACTCCTCGTCTTCGGTATTGATCAGTTGCACACCAATCCAGACCAGCAATACGGCGCCAATGCCTTTAAGCCAAGGTAGTTGCAATAACTGGACGGCAAAAACCGTGAGGATTACGCGCATAACAATGGCGGCCACGGAGCCCCATATGATGGCTTGTTTTTGCTGTTTTTCCGGCAGCGAGCGTGAAGCCAAGGCAATCACTACGGCGTTGTCACCTGACAACAGGATATTGACCCAGATGATCTTGAGTAGTCCAATCCAGAAAGAACTCGATTCAATGAATTCCATTGACCATCCGTTTTTAATTATTCGAGGGTTGTGCCAAAGTCAGCTTATACGAAGCACGATGGTGTGAAATGGTTGTAGCAAGAATTAGGCGTAGGTGGTTCTTAAACAATTCACACGGTCCGCTTATTGGCATTTGAATTGCTTTTTATAAGCGCGTTATAAGGCAGCTAAATGGTCAAAAAGTTCTCTCTATAAGCTCAATTATCCCGGAGAATGAGATACAAAGGCAATGGAAGCGTGAGGGTAAATCGGGCTAATTAAACAGGTAGCGCTTGAAGGTATGACTAAAGTCATGGAAGAGTAGAGTATTTCATTGTTTCGGGTTGTGCGGATGTGTTTCAAAACGAAATAGTGTTGGATGCTCACTGTCGATAATGATTTTTACCCAGCCCATGAAAGGGTAGCCAAAGGACTCGATACGGGTGAAGTTGTTGAGTGACTCTTTTGTTTTTGGGTGTCGGAGCGGATGATCGATGCGCTGCCAGTGCGTGTCGCCATGCAGCAGAAGAACCTGACCATCAAAGTCGGCGGTTTCCCGTTGCAAGGTCTCGAGCAATTCGCGATATCCGCTGTAGCCCATGTTCGCCATAAATGTTTTGAAGCCCGGATTGCCCTGCATGGCGATGACAATCGCCGCAGAATGATCGTGCCGGGCAAGCGCAAATCCCTGTCTGATCCAGCTGAGGATGGCGGGGTTACGTTCCATAAATTCCGGACTTGCTTCCTTGCTCATGCCAAAATTGTTGTCCGGGCCCGGGACGTTGATTGAAATGAATAGCGTCGGGCCGAGCCGCCAGCGCAAGTTTTCAGGGGTGGAGGCGGACTGCTGCTCAACGCGTAGGCGTATTTTTCCCAGCGAAAACGGTTCAGCAAAGAAAACCTCGCGCAGCTTTGCCAGGCGCTCGCGTTCGTCATAATGGCCGGCGATAAGGCGTTTGCAATCGGTCCACTCGTTATCGCCAGGAACGTAGATGAACGGTACTGTCGATGTATTGAACAGCGATTTTCGGTCAAGAAAAAGTCGGTCGCTGCAGCGCCACGATGAACTCTTGAAGTCGCCGATGTGAATGATGAAAGCCGGGTGTTCTGCTGCGATGTTCTCGAGCATCGATGGGAGTTCGCGACGCTCATAATTGTTATAAGGAGTGTCGCCAATCAGTGCAAAGCGCCAAGTCTCGGCGTGAGCGCTGACCGCGATAGCGAAACACAGAGTCGCGAGCAGGGCTCTCATTGCAGCAGTATTTTAAGTGCGTAAATCGCTTCAAGCGCCTGCTTCGGCGTCAGTTCGTTGGGATCGATGGTTGCCAGATGTTCCAGCGCTGGATGCGGGAGTTCTTCGACAGGTTCTGGAGCTATGGCAAACAGATCGGGTTGTTGCGGATGGATCGCCGCGCGCTGTTCAAATTCACGCAATTGACGGCGTGCGGCCTTGACCACCGAGGACGGAATCCCGGCAAGGGCCGCGACCTGAATGCCGTAACTCTGATTGGCCGGGCCTTCTTCTACGGCGTGCAGGAAAACAATGCGCTCGCCGTGTTCGACGGCGTCCAGATGCACGTTAGCCAGATCGATATATTCATTGGCCAGCAGGGTGAGTTCGAAATAATGCGTGGCGAACAGGGTCAGCGCACGGTTTTTTTCGACCAGATGGCGGCAGATGGCAAAAGCCAGCGCCATGCCGTCGAAAGTTGAGGTGCCGCGGCCGACTTCGTCCATCAGCACCAGGCTGTTTTCGGTCGCGTGGTGCAGGATGGCCGCCGATTCGGTCATTTCGACCATGAAGGTTGAGCGCCCGGAGGCGAGGTCGTCGGAAGCGCCGATGCGGGTGAAAATCTGGTCGAGTGGGCCGAGGATCACGCGGTCTGCCGGTACGAAACAGCCGACATGCGCCATCAGCGCGATCAGCGCGGTTTGCCGCATATAGGTCGATTTGCCGCCCATGTTCGGGCCGGTAATCAGCAGCAGGCGACGGCCGTCGCCGAGTTTGGTGTCGTTAGCGATGAACGATTCGCCTCCGGCCAGTTCACCTTCAACGACCGGATGGCGGCCGCCTTCGATGAATAGGCCTGGCTCGTTGGAAAACAGCGGACGGCAGTAATTACGGGAAAGCGCGACGTCGGCGAATGCGGACAACATATCCACATGCGCTACGCTGCGGGCAATGCGCTGCAATTGCGGCAGATCGCTTTGCAAGGCCGTCAAAACGCCTTCATAGAGCAGTTTTTCGCGTGCCAGGGCGCGGTCCTGAGCGGACAGCGCCTTGTCTTCAAAAGCCTTGAGCTCGGGAGTGATGTAGCGTTCGGCGTTCTTCAGCGTTTGTCGGCGGCGGTAATCGTCAGGGACCTTGGCGGCGTGGGTGTTGGTGATTTCGATATAGAAACCATGCACCCGGTTGTATTCGACCTTGAGGCTGGTGATGCCGGTGCGTTCGCGTTCACGGGCTTCCAGTTCGACGAGGAAAGCGCCGCAGTTGTCGTTGATTCCGCGCAGTTCGTCGAGATCGGCATCGAAACCGTTGCCGATGACACCCCCGTCACGGATCAAGGCCGCAGGTTCGGGCAGGATGGCCCGGCTCAACAGATCAAGTGCATTGACCGGGGTCGCCAGTTCAGCCAGCAATTCGAGCAGCAGGGGCGCGGGAGAGTCGATCAGCGGTGCGCGCAGCTCGATCAGTCGATGCAGGCTGTCACGCAGGCTCGATAGGTCGCGCGGACGGGCGCTGAAGAGGGCGATGCGGCCAGCGATGCGCTCGATGTCGGCGAAACCGCGCAAGGCCTGGCGCGATTCGCGCAAGCGCTGTCCGCCATCATCCAGCAATGATTCGATCGACGCATGACGAGCGGCTGGAGTCGCCGGATCGCGAAGCGGGTGATGCAGCGCGTGGCGCAGGGCGCGGGAACCCATTGACGTAATGCAGGTGTCAAGCAGGCTGCACAGCGTCGGTGCGGCTTGTCCGCGCAGGGTTTCGGTGAGTTCGAGGTTGCGTCGGGTGGCCGTATCGAGTCCGAGGAAGGTGCTGTCACGTTCGACAGTGAGGGCCTGAAGGTGAGGCAGTGCACGGGTCTGCGTGGCCTGGGCGTAGCGCAACAGGGCGCCAGCAGCAGCGATGGCCGGGCGCAGTCCTTCGGCGCCAAAGCCGGAGAGCGAGGACGTGCCGAAATGTGCGCAGAGTTCTCGGGTTGCCGCTTCGGCGTCAAAATGCCAGTCGGGCTTGCGGGTCAGTGAAATGTCCGGGGTGAACGGCAGTTCGAGATTTTCCGCCACGATGATTTCTGCCGGGCGAATGCGTTCGATTGTTGCCGAGAGTTTTTCCGGAGAGACTTCACACACCCGGAATTCACCGCTGGCCAGATTAAGCCAGGCCAGTCCAGAGAGCTGGCGCGAGTTGGCCACCGCCAGCAGTAGCACGTCACGCTTGTCGTCAAGCAGCGCAGCGTCGGTCAGCGTGCCGGGAGTCACAATACGCGCGACGGCGCGCTCGACAGGGCCTTTGCTGGTCGCCGGGTCGCCGATTTGTTCGCAGATCACGACCGATTCGCCGAGCTTGACCAGGCGCGCCAGATACGGCTCCAGCGAATGATAGGGAACGCCGGCCATCTTGATCGGCGTGCCAGCGCTCTGGCCGCGGGTGGTCAGCGTGATGTCAAGAAGGCGTGCGGCTTTCTCGGCATCATCAAAAAACAGCTCGTAGAAATCGCCCATCCGATAAAACAACAGCAAATCCGCATGCTGCGCCTTGAGGCGCAGGTACTGCTGCATCATGGGTGTGTGTTTTTCTAACCCATCGATTTCGAGAGGGAGAGGGCTGGTTGATTCATTTGGTGAACAATTAATACTACTCAAATCTACCCCTGCAAATCCAAAGTGGCGCTAACGCTTTGAAAGTTAAACGTGGTTTCGGCAAAAGCTAGCCTGGAATCTAGAATCGGTAAGCCAGCGAAAGGTAACCGATGTCCTGGGTTTTACGATCAGTTAGCGAACTATTCGTCACCGCATTATCGAACCATTTTCTCCGCCATTGCGCAGTCACAACCCACTTGCTTCCAGTTGGAATATCGATGGCTAGGCCGAGGGTTGGAGTCACCGAAGCGCCTGGGGAATAGCTTGCAATGCCACTGCTGGATGACTCTGCCGACGAAACCCCATAGAGATGGCGGACGTAACGTGCGCTCCGGTATTCAATGCCCAGTTGCGGGTAGAGCGTATATTGTCCGAGCTTGAGTTCGGTGACATAGGTGGACTCCACGAGTGATCCGCTGGATACAAGATCATGAAATCCATAGGTGAAAAAATCCCCTATCGGAGTATGTTGTCGACTGCCCAGACCGATCGGAAGTGGGTTGCTGCGGTCGTTAATGCCGCGAAGCCCCGTTGGCTTTCCTTCAAATCCTTCGAAACTCACCCGCCCAACCACTTCCAGGAATCCATTGCCCATCGGTATCGTGCGTAATCCGAAGGTATCAACCCGGGCGAGAAAACGGCCGTAGTCGAAATAAGCATAAGGCAGGACCAGCGTGCTATTGGCACCCTTGGCTTGACCCCGGGCTTGATATATCGCGCCGCCGATGTCGCCGTCAATGCGTTGCTCTGGGAGGGGTTCGGCAGCGCTGGCGAATGTGGCTGGCAGACTGACTCCGACAGCAATGGCTAGGCTAGAAAAAAAGCGCTGCATAGAGACTCTTCCGGCAAAGGTGAAAACGAATTTCGCACAATAACACAGCCCGATCGGTTACAAAAACCTCTTCGTCTAATTGGCTAATCGGTATCTGGTTTGCTGTGACTCCACTGGTTTGATATGTGGAAAATCATCGGGAGCGTTGAACATGCAAGCGAACCGCTTACTTCAAGCTTAACTGGTTATTAGTGTTCTCGAATTGTTCGAGAATGTACGGAATGGATCTGAACGAAAAATTGACTTTAACCCACCCAATGAGTCGTCACGATGTAGTTAAATTGTAGGCATTGCTGCGCTACTATTTTGGCTAACGCCCTGTTTCTGGCGAATGTGAACCCGGTGATGGGAAGCGCTTTGGCTTGTCAGCTTAGCGTACTCAGTCAGAGCAGAGCATGAATGATCTTGTGTTGTCAGAGCATGAATGATCGAGTGTTGTATATGATAAGATTTACTTTCCCTTCTAATGAGGAACATCATGACTAAGCGAATTCTTTTTCAGGACACCAGTTTCCGTGACGGTTTCCAGTCCATTTTTGGTGCGCGTGCATTTACCAGTGACTTTATTCCTGCGGTAGAAGCTGCCGTCGCAGCAGGTATCACTCACTTTGAAGCAGGTGGTGGGGCTCGTTTTCAGTCTACCTTCCTGTACTGTGGTGAATCCGCCTTCGACATGATGGACGCCTTCCGCACGGCCGTTGGTCCGGATATTCGCCTGCAGACACTGGCGCGTGGTATCAATGTGGTTGCTCTCGAGCAGCAGCCGGCAGATATGATCGATCTACACGCCAAAATGTTCAAAAAACATGGCATGACCCGCATCCGTAATTTTGATGCCCTGAACGATGTTAATAACCTGATTTATTCCGGCCAGTGCATCGTTGATGCCGGGCTTGAGCATGAAGTCGTGGTAACCATGATGGAACTGCCGCGTGGCTGTTCCGGCGCGCATGATCCCGAGTTCTATATCAACACCCTGCGCAAGATTCTTGACGGTGGCGTTCCCTTCTCCAGCGTCTGTTTCAAAGACGCCTCCGGTACGTCGAACCCGCGCAAGGTTCACGAAACCTTCAAGCAAGCCCGTAAATTGCTCGGCGACAAGGTTGAACTGCGCATGCATACGCATGAAACCTGCGGAACCGGCCTGACCCAGTATCTTGCGGCGATTGAAGCCGGCTGCGATGGCGTCTGTGTAGGTCGCGCTCCACTCAGTGGTGGTACCGCTCAGCCTGATCTGTTCTCCTTGTGGCATGCGCTCAAGGGTACGGACTATGATCTCGGGATTGATGTTGAAAAACTCATGGAAGCTAACCATGTCACCAAGGAATGCCTGAAAGACTATGAGTTCCCGCCCGAGGCACTGGGCGTCGATACCGAAGTGATTTTCAGCCCGATGCCGGGTGGCGCACTGACGGCTAATACTCTGATGATGCGTGAATCCAAGACCTTCCACCTCTATCCGCAGGTGATCAAGGCCATGGCCGAGTGCGTGGCGCGTGGCGGGTATGGTACTTCGGTTACCCCGGTGTCGCAGTTCTATTTCCAGCAAGCCTACTTCAACGTGTTGATGGGGCCGTGGGCGAAGATGACCGAAGGCTATGGCAACATGGTTCTCGGTTATTACGGAAAGACCCCTGTTCCACCCGATGCGGAGATCGTCAAAATCGCCTCAGAACAGCTCAAGAAACCGGTATTTACCGGCGATCCGATTAAAGATCTTGAGCCGGGTATTCCTAAAGCCAGAAAAGTTCTCGAAGAAAATGGGCTCCCGGTAACCGATGAGAATCTGTTCATCATTGGCGCGCTGGCGACCAAGGGCGGCAACAAGGGTCTCGATTTCCTCAAGGGCAATTTCAAGATTTCGGTACCCAAGAAGGACCCGAACAAGGTCGTCGAGGCTCCAGCACCGGCACCTGCTCCCGCGGCTCCCGTGGTTGCGGCTTCCGCACCCGCCGTAACGGCTCCGGAAAGCTACCGTGTTACGGTTTCCGGTCAGGCCTTTGATGTGCAGGTCGCACCGGGTTAATACGAATAGGCTGCAATGCAAAAGGCTCCCAGTGCGGGAGCCTTTTTTATGACCTCGTCTCCGGTGTGCTTAACCGGAGAGGGCGAACGTACAGATCAGTCACCTAAGGCGGCAGTACGATGATTGCCGATGATCTGCAGCATTTGCGAGAAAATCTTTGGTGTTCCGGCGACCAGATTGCCGGTCTTCATGTAGTTCTCGCCACCGGAAAGGTCGCCTACCAGACCGCCAGCTTCGGAGATCAGCAAGCACCCTGCGGCCATATCCCACGGCGACAGACCGAATTCCCAGAAGCCGTCAAGACGCCCGCTGGCGACATAGGCTAGATCGAGCGAGGCAGCGCCTGGACGGCGGATGCCTGAACTGCGTTGCGCTAATTCCTTGAACATGCCCAGGTAGGCGTCGGCATGATCGAAGACGCGGTAGGGGAAACCGGTACCGAGCAGCGAATCTTCGAGCTTCAGGCATTTGGTGACGCGAATTCGGCGTTCGTTGAGAAAAGCACCGCCGCCTTTGCTGGCGGTGAACATTTCATTGCGCGTGGTGTCGTAGACGACCGCTTGATTGAGTTGTCCCTTGTGTGCCAGAGCAATGGACACAGCGTACTGCGGGAAACCGTGAAGAAAGTTGGTGGTGCCGTCCAGCGGGTCGATGATCCATTGGTACTCGCTGCCTTCGCCTTCACCTGCGGTAAGTCCAGACTCTTCTGCTAGAATTCCATATTCGGGATAAGCCTCGCGCAGTACGTCGATAATGGCCGCTTCAGCCGCCTTGTCGACTTCAGTGACAAAATCACTTTGCTGTTTGGTGGTTATCTTGAGATGTTCAACATCGTGCGATGCACGGTTAATGATCTGGCTGGCGCGGCGCGCGGCCTTGACCATGATATTCAGGGCTGGATGCATGGTTT
>JBAXHE010000012.1:0-57132 GCA_037139055.1 Betaproteobacteria bacterium
AGTCGAGCAAACATTTCCTGGTCCTGCGCGACACTAGCGCCCAGTGTGGTCAGGTAATCCCCGACCAGGGTCGCGCTGACGCCAGCGCTCAGGGCTTTTTCCTGGATGTGGAAAATCAGGTTGCGGCCGCCGCACAAGCGCAGGTGCGCCGTTGGGTTGATCAGCCGGAAGAGTGCCAGGATGGCCAGGATTTCATCGTCAGCGAGCGGGGCGCTGCCTTGCAGCGGCGTCCCTTCAATGGGGTTGAGGATGTTGATCGGGATCGAGTCGATACCCATGTCGCGCAGCGAAAAAGCCATTTCGATGCGTTGCGCCATGCTCTCGCCCATGCCGAAAATACCGCCGCTGCAGATTTTCATGCCGACGGCCTGCGCTTCGCGAATGGTGCGCTGCTTCTGTTCGAAGGTGTGGGTGGTGCACAGGCTGGGGAAGTGCGATGCGGCGGTTTCGATATTGCAGTGGTAGCGTCCGACGCCGGCCGCTTTCAGCTTCTTGAGTTCGGGGGTACGCAGCAGGCCCATTGAGGCGCACAGCTTGATCGGGCTTTCCTGGGCGATGGCCTCATAAATCTTGCAGGCTTCATCGACCTGTTTGGGTTTCAGCGAGCGACCGCTGGTCACCAGAGAAAAGCTGCCGACGCCCTGGCGGCTGTTTTCCAGCGCTTCCTTGACGCCTGCTTCAGCACTGACCAGCTTGTACTCAGGGACGCCGGTTTTGAAATAACGCGACTGCGAACACCATTTGCAGTCTTCCGAACAGCGCCCGGACTGGGCGTTCATGATCGAGCAGGTGTCAATGGCGGAGCCCATGAAGTGTGCGCGAACCTGGTCAGCTGCGGTGTAGAGGGCTTCTTTGTCGGAAGTTTCCGCGAGCTGAATGGCTTCCTCGGGGGTGATCTGCCCACCCGTCAGAATGCGTTGCTTGATGGTCTCGATGAGTTCGCTGGTCATGACGAAAATCCTTGGTTGAATCGCCCGGTTGTCCGGGGGCTTGCAGGCTAGCAGCCTGTCGGGCTTGATGGGTCGCAGCGAAAAAGGTGAGAGACGTGCGCAGTTTTTCACGGGTTTCAAGCGAATAGTTGTTCTATTCGCGCAGAAATACGGGGAAAAATGAGCCGTCTCCCACATTTTGCAGCAGACTTGGTCAAGTCCGACAGGCTGCTAGGGGCGCACGATACCTGAAAAGTCAGCCAGAGTCATGTTTCGTCAGTCAATACAGGGGGCTAGCGCTTTATTTCGGGCAATACAATCCATATAAAACGTTGAGCAGTGCGAGCAATTTCTGATCGCTGACCGAGTAGTAAATGCGCTTGCCGTCACGCCGCGTACAGACCAATCCTTCCTTCCGCAGCACGCCCAGTTGCTGGGACAGCGTCGGCTGATGAAGATCGAGCAGTCCTTCCAGTTCGCCGACCGATTTTTCCCCCTGGCTGAGCTGACAGAGCAGCAGCAGGCGATTCTCATTGGCCAGTGTGTGCAGTAAGGCACTGACTTCTCCGGCAGCGGATCGCATCATGTCAATGCATAAAGGCGGGTGGGGCGTATCCATAAGGACTCCATGATTTACTTGACTATATATTAATATACGATAATATACGAATTAATATAAAGTTAATTGAGCGCATTCTAATTCAAGTCCTGATTGGAGAGTACTGATGGAGCAAAAAAATATTGTGGTGGTCGGCGGCGTTGCGGCTGGAGCGTCTTTTGCGGCACGGGCGCGACGGTTGAATGAATCGGCGCGGATCACTATTTTTGAACGCGGTCCGGACGTGTCTTTCGCCAATTGTGGCTTGCCTTATCACATCGGCGGCGAGATCCCGGCGCGCGACGCGCTGGCCGTGCAAACGCCAAAATCGCTGAAGGCGCTGCTCAATCTTGACGTACATACGCGGCGTGAAGTGATCAGTATTGACCGCAGCGGCAAGCGCGTCGAGGTTCGTGATCTGGAGAGCGGCCAGAGCGAATGGGTGAGCTACGACAAGCTGATGCTGGCTCCGGGGGCTTCGCCCTTGCGTCCGAAACTACCGGGAATCGACGATCCGCGCATCATGACCCTGCGCAACCTGCAGGATATGGACCGCATTGTTGCGGCGACTGTAGAAGGCATGCGCGCGGTGATCATCGGTGCCGGTTTCATCGGCCTCGAGGTCGCCGAACAACTGCGCCGCAAGGGGCTTTCGGTTCGCCTCGTCGAATTGCAGCCGCAGGTCCTGCCGCAGATGGACGCGCCAATGACCGCACTGCTCGAAAGCGAACTGCGCCATAACGATGTGGGTATCACGTTGGCCGATGGCTTGGAAGGGTTTGAGCCGGGCGACTCCGCGGTGCGCTGCCATCTGACCTCAGGCAGGACCTTCGACGCTGATCTGGTCATTCTGTCGATCGGGGTCAAACCTGATTCCGAACTGGCCCGGGACGCCGGGCTTGAGCTTGGGCCGCGCGGACATATCGTCGTCGATGAATTCCAGCGCACCTCGGACCCGGATATCTACGCCGCCGGCGATGCAGTTGAAACCCTCGACCGCGTGATCGGCGAGCGCATGGCGCTGCCGATGGGCGGTCCAGCCAACCGCCAGGGGCGGGTGGCGGCCGATCACGTGTTCCTGCCCGGGAAAGCCAAGCCTTATCCGGGTTCATTGGGTACGGCGATCGTCCGGGCCTTTGACGCGGTTGCCGGAATCACCGGGTGGAGCGAAAAACGGCTCATAGCGGCGGGACGTCCGTATCAAACCGTGACGGTCAACGATAACCACCATGCGTCCTACTATCCGGGGGCTCGTCCCTTGACCCTGAAAATCCTCTGGGAGCCGGGGCGCGGTCGCCTGCTTGGCGCTCAGGCCAGCGGCTTTGAAGGCATCGACAAGCGGCTCGATGTGTTGGCTACGGCGATTATCGCCGGCATGACCATTGACGATCTGTGCCACCTCGAGCTGGCGTACGCACCGCCCTTCGGTTCGGCCAAGGACATCATCAATCTGGCTGGATTTGCTGCCTGCAACCGTCGTGACGGTCTGGTCTCGCATGTCACCGAGCTGCCGAATGACCCACGCGTCCAGGTCGTCGATGTGCGTCCAAAACCTCTGGCCGAAGCATTCCCGGCGCCGTGCCCGGTGATCAATATTCCCTTTGCCACCTTGCGCGCCAATCTTGATCAGCTGGATCGCCAGCGTCCGGTCGTCACCCTCTGTGCCTTCGGCAAGATGAGCTATTTCGCCGCCCGCGTGCTGGCCCAGCATGGCTTTGATGTGGCCAGCTACAGCGGTGGTTTGAAAGCCAATGTCGATCCGCGTACACCCTCCAAGATGCCGAGTGCCTGAAGGAACCCATATGAAACTCTCTGATAAATCGTGGTCGCCGTATGTGGCCGGTGTGATCATCGGCCTGCTGCAAATCCCGGCCTTTATGCTGATCAATACAGCACTCGGGACATCGTCATCCTATGTGACCTTGTCGGGCACACTGGCCAGCTTTGTCGACCCGGGAATCACCCAGATCGACTACGTCGCCAAGCATCTCTCCGGCGCGAAGAACTGGTGGCAGGTGGCGACGGTCGTCGGTATCGCCATCGGGGCTTTCATCTCTTCACGCTGGTCGGGGACGGCACGCCGTTCGATTTCGCCGATCTGGAAAACTGCGCTGGGGACCACGTCGCTCGGGCTGCGCCTGCTGCTGGCCTTTGTCAGCGGCTTCATGTTGCTGCTCGGGGCGCGCATTGCCGACGGCTGTACCAGCGGCCACGGAATATCCGGCATGGCGCAACTGGCCATCAGTTCGTTTGTCACCGTCGCCTGCATGTTTGCCGGCGGCATGATCGTCGCGCTGTTTCTGCGTAAAGTCTGAGGAGAAAATCATGACCGTTTTAAGTGCAGTGATCATTGGTGTCGTGATGGGCATCCTCTTCGGAATCGCCCTGGAAAAATCACGGGTCTTCGAGCCCGGAATGATTGTTGGCCAGATGCAGATGCGTAACTTCACCATGCTCAAGGTCTTCCTGACTGCCGTCGTCACCGGTCTGGTGGTTATCGCCGTCATGCACGGTTTCTTTGGCAGCAAGCTGTATCCAAAGACCCTGCTGTACTCGGCCGACATCATCGGTGGCCTGATCCTCGGCGCCGGCATCACCCTGGCTGGCGCGTGTCCGGGAACCGTTTTTGCGCAGATCGGCGCCGGTTACAAGGATTCCTGGCTGATCCTGATCGGCGGTCTGGCCGGGGCGCTGACCTTCAGCTATGTCGAACCGGTATTGAAACCCGTTCTGCTTTCCGGCGGGCCAGGCAAGCTGACGCTCGACACGATGCTCGGTATGCCTTTCTGGATAGTGGCCTGCGCTTTTGCCATGGCGCTAGTCGCCTTGCTCGTGGCGCTGGAAAAATGGCGCCCGTGGCAGGGCGATCTGGGTAAGGACTTCGACGGGGTCAAGTCGTGAGTGGTGGTGTTTGTTATTGGCCTATGCTATAAATAACAGGATGCCTAATTTCATACTTAATCCATTGGAGATATCCCCATGAAAATCTGTCTGCCTGTCGAACAACTCAACGGTCTCGAATCTGAAATATCTCCTAGTTTCCGCATGGCTCCGGCCTTGCTGATGATCGATAGCGACAGCCACGAATGTGTCGGTATTGATGCCTCTGCAGGCTCCTGCGGGGCAACGCCGATGGAGATCGATGCCATCATTTGTTCCGGCGGATTGGGGCGCGGGATGTTCAATGGCTTGCGCATACGTGGCATCCAGGTTTTCAATACCGAGGCGGTCACCGTTGCCGAAGCCTTGGCCGGACTGTCAGCTGGTCGGCTGGTAGAAGTTACCGAGGTGGCGTGTTGTGGTGGCGGTCATCACGAGCACGGCGAAGGACAAGAGCATCAACACGCGAGCAGTTGCGGTTGCAGCAGTACGCAGGGCGAGGAGAAAAGCGGTTGCGGCTGCGGGCATCACTGATCCAGAAATGCAGACAGTTATTCTGTAGTCATGCAGGGTTAAGTTATTGTACTAGTATGAAGAATGGTTTTTTTCGGCAACACCATTTCTACTGGTATTCAAAACAAACGGGGTGAGGGAGCTTGATGGTCATGATTCGCGTATTGCCGGTGTTCCTTTCTCTCCTGTTTTCGTCGTGGACGCTGGCCGGTACCTTGCTGCCTGTCGTTGAAGTTCGTCCGCATCCGGTGGCACTGACTTTCCCGGCAGAGGCCGTGATTGAGGCCGTACAACTGTCGACCGTCGCTGCCCAGGTTGCTGGTCGGGTGCTCGAGGTCAAGGCCGATGCCGGGCAGGAGGTCAGGAAAGGCGACGTCCTGATGCGCCTCGATCCGCGCGAATCAGCCGAAGCCAACGCTGGGGCCGAAGCCCTGTATGTCAATGCCAAAGCCAACTACGAGCGCACCCACAGCCTGGTGCAGAAGAAATTCATGTCCCCGGCGGCGCTCGACAAAGCCAAATCCGATCTCGATGCAGCGTCTGCCGGGCGCGGCGTGACTAGCGTCGTACAGAGCCATACCCAGATACTGTCACCGATTGCCGGAATCGTCGCGCGCCGTCATACCGAACTCGGCGACATGGCACAGCCGGGCAAAATCTTGTTCACCCTGTTCGCACCGGGCGCTCTGCGCGCGACGGCGAATGTGCCGCAATACCGCCTACGCGAAATGCGTGCGGTCAAGGAAGCGCGTGTAGAGTTTCCCGAAACCGGGAAGTGGATCGATTCGAGCACGGTGATCCTGCTGCCAACGGCTGATGCCGGGACGCACGTTTCGCAGGTCAGAGTGCTGCTCCCCGCTGACGCCTATGCCACCGCGGGCGTCACTCCCGGGATGTTTGCCCGCGTCCATTTTGTTATCGGTCAGGCGGTCAAGCTGACCGTTCCTGCAGTTGCTGTGGTGCGCCGCGGCGAAGTGGCGGCGGTCTACGTGCAAGCCAAGGAAGGTCAGTTGAGCCTGCGCCAGTTGCGTCTCGGCGAGACCGTCGGGACCGGAGAGATCGAAGTGCTGGCCGGGCTGTCGGCTGGCGAACAGGTGGTCACCGACCCGATCAAGGCCGGCATCTTACTTAAAGCAGGGAAGTAAGCCATGCGTCGGCCAGCGGGCGAATTAGGTATTTCCGGCAGGATTGCCCAGGCTTTCCAGAATTCGCGCATGACGCCGCTGCTGGCGCTGGTCGCTTTGCTGCTCGGGCTCTTTGCCACGCTGGTGACGCCGCGCGAGGAAGAGCCGCAGATCGACGTGACCATGGCCGACGTGATGGTTGCCTGGCCGGGGGCTTCGGCCAAGGATGTCGAGAATCTGGTAGCGCGGCCGGCGGAGCAGGTGTTCTCGCGCATGCACGGCGTTGAACATGTGTATTCGGTATCGCGCCCGGACATGGCAGTGATTACCGTGCAGTTCGACGTTGGTGTCAAATACAACGATGCCGTGCTGCGCCTCTACGACACGGTCAATTCACACAAGGATTGGCTGCCGCCCAATCTGGGCGTGCTGGAGCCGGTGATCAAGCCCAAGGGCATCGACGATGTGCCGATCGTCGCGCTGACCTTCTGGACCAACGACCCGCAGCGCTCGGCCTATGAGCTGCAGCAGGTATCACGGGCAGTGGAAATCGAGCTGAAACGCATCAAGGGCACCCGCGACGTGTCAACACTGGGCGGGCCGAACCATATCGTCCGCGTGCAGATGGATGCCGAACGCATGAATGCCTACGCCGTCACGCCGCAGGATCTGGCCGCAGCCCTGCGCGTATCGAATGCCCGGCAATCTTCCGGCAACCTGACCGAGGGCAATCAGAGTCTGCTGGTGCAGACCGGGACCTATCTCGAATCGGCGCGCGACGTGAAGCAGCTGGTGGTCGCCGTGCGCGACGGCAAGCCGATTTTCATGGGCGATGTCGCGCGTATCGACGACGGCCCGGATCAGCCGCGGCGCTACGTGGTGCATGCCACGCGCGAAGGCGAATTTCCGGCGGTGACGCTGCAGATTTCCAAGCAACCCGGGGTCAACGCCGCCGATGTGGCCAATGCGGCGATCAATCGCATCGAGGCGCTCAAAGGCTCGGTCATTCCCGACGGCGTTGAAGTCACGACCACCCGCAACTACGGCGAGACGGCGACCGAGAAGGCACAAAAGCTGATCGGCAAACTGGCCTTTGCCACCGCCTTTGTCGTGCTGCTGGTGTTTTTCGCCCTCGGCTGGCGCGAGGCGGTCATCGTCGGCCTGGCCGTCAGCCTGACCCTCGCCGCGACGCTGTTCGCTTCGTGGGCGTGGGGTTTTACGCTTAATCGCGTGTCACTGTTCGCACTGATCTTCTCCATCGGCATCCTCGTTGACGATGCCATTGTCGTGGTTGAGAACATCCATCGCTGGCAAGTGCTCTATCCCGATCGGCCGCTGCCCGAGATCATTCCGTCGGCGGTCGACGAAGTCGGCGGGCCGACCATCCTGGCGACGCTGACGGTAATCGCCGCGCTCCTGCCGATGGCCTTCGTCAGCGGCTTGATGGGGCCGTACATGAGCCCGATTCCGATCAATTCCTCGATGGGCATGGCCATCTCGCTGGCCATCGCCTTTGTCTTGACCCCCTGGCTGGCCGCCCGCCTGCTTGGCCGGCATGCGGTCCATGCCCCATCGAAGCTCGACCAGAAGCTGGAGTCGACGTTCCGCCGTCTGCTCACCCCCTTCATCGACGAGCAGCGTGGCGGCGCGGCGCGAAAGAAACTTGCGCTGACCGTCATGCTGCTGATTGCCGGGTCGATCCTGCTTGTCGTCGTGCAACTGGTGGTGCTGAAAATGCTGCCCTTCGACAACAAGAGCGAATTCCAGGTCATTGTCGACATGCCCGTGGGTACGCCTTTGGAACAGACGGCGCGCGTGCTTTCCGAAATCAGCAGTGAGCTGACCCAGGTCAACGAAGTGACGCACGTCCAGGCCTACGCCGGGACGGCCAGCCCGATCAACTTCAACGGACTGGTGCGCCAGTATTACCTGCGCGCCCTGCCCGAACGCGGCGACCTGCAGGTGAACCTGGCCGACAAGCACCACCGCTCGCGTTCAAGCCATGCCATCGCCAGTGCAGTGCGCGACACGGTCGAGGCCATCGGCAAGAAATACGGCGGCGTCGCCAAGGTCGTCGAAGTGCCGCCGGGGCCGCCGGTGATGTCGCCGATCGTGGCCGAAATCTACGGCCCGGACATGCGCGGTCAAATGGCCGTGGCCAAGGCCGTGCGCGCCGGTTTTGCCGGCACGCCCGATATCAACGCCATCGACGACAGCGTCGAGGCCGATGCCGACAAGACGGTTCTGCAAGTGCTGCAGGGCAAGGCCGCGCTGCTTGGCGTGGCGCAGAGTGACATCGTCGAAGTGGTCGGCATGGGGCTGACCGGGGTCGATGTGACGCCGGTGCACAACGCTTCGTCCAAGTTCGAAATTCCGGTGCGCATCACCCTGCCGGCCGAACAGCAGGCGGCTCTCGACTCCTTGTTGCGCCTGCGTGTGCGCAGCAAGGACGGAAAACTGGTGCCGGTCTCGGAACTCGTCGAGGTGCGCCGCATGCCGCGTGAAAAGGCCATCTTCCACAAGGATCTGCTACCCGTGGTGTATGTCATCGGCGACATGGGCGGCAAGCTCGACTCGCCGCTCTACGGCATGTTTGACATTCGCAGCAAGATCAACGGCATGAACCTCGATTCACTGCCTTACGGCGGGGGCACGCTGAGCGACCGCTTCATTCATCAACCCGATGATCCCTACGCCGGCTATGCGCTGAAATGGGATGGGGAATGGCAAGTCACTTACGAAACCTTCCGCGACATGGGCCTGGCCTACGCCGTCGGCCTGATCCTCATCTACCTGCTGGTGGTCGCGCATTTCGGTTCGTATCTGGTGCCGCTGGTGATCATGGCACCGATTCCGCTGACCATTATCGGGGTCATGCCTGGCCATGCCTTGTTCGGCTCGCAATTTACCGCCACCTCGATGATCGGCATGATCGCGCTGGCCGGAATCATCGTGCGCAATTCGATCCTGCTCGTCGACTTCATCCGCGAACAGGTCGCCAGCGGCATGGAGTTCAGCGAAGCCGTGGTTCAGTCGGCCGCGGTGCGCGCCAAGCCGATCGCGCTGACGGCGCTGGCGGCGATGCTCGGCGCCCTGTTCATTCTTGACGATCCGATTTTCAACGGGCTGGCGATCAGCCTGATTTTCGGCATCCTGGTCTCCACCCTGCTGACGCTGGTGGTCATCCCGGTGATGTATTACGCCGCATTCCACAAGGAGCATAGTCAATGACCGTCGAACGCATTATCCGCATCATGGCCGGTTTCTTTATCCTGCTGTCGTTGTCGCTGGGCGTCGAAGGCAGCCCGGTTTTTGTCTCGAAATGGTTTCTCGCCTTCACCGCTTTTGTCGGCCTGAATCTGTTGCAAAGTGGTTTCACCGGCTTTTGCCCGCCGGAAAAGCTGTTGCTGCGCTTTGGCGTCAAGCGTGGTGATGGAACATGCAGTTCGGGTCGTTGCAAAGACTAATGACGTCGTTATCAACTTTTACACGAGGAGAACTGATATGAAAACCAATGTGGGTGGTATGGACAAGATTCTGCGTATTGCTGCCGGAGTGGTACTGATTGGTCTGGGCATTGCCGGTATCGGTGCGCCGTGGACCTTCATCGGCATCGTGCCGCTGGCCACCGGGCTGATTGGCTGGTGCCCCTTGTACCCTCTGCTGGGCATCAATAGCTGCAATAGCTGCAAGAAATAGTTCGACGGGTAGGGTAGCGCCGAACAAGTCTGAATTCGTCATTCCCGCGAAGGTGACCAACGGAATGCAGCGCCGGGAATCCAAGCGCAGAGCGTGCGGAGCCCGCGCGTTGATTTATACGGCATCCCCGCGTTCACGGGGATGAATTTTTCCATAACCTAGAACCAGCTTTCAACCTTGGTTTTAGCCGGCACGCCGCCGGAATGAACGACGACTCCGTCGATGATCACGCCCGGCGTCGACATCACGCCATAACCGATGATAGACGGCAGATCCTCGATTTTTTCCAGCGCGATCGCTACCCCCTTTTCACGCGCGACGGCTTCGACCAGGGCCAGCGTATTCTTGCAATTGGCACATCCGGTGCCGAGGATTTTGACGTTCTTCATTTATGTTTCCTTGAATTTATCTTAGAAAAGCAGTTGAACCACGAAGAGCACGAAGAGCTCGAAGATAAAAATGTTTTTAACATTGCCATGTTTACCCGCCCATAGGGTGAAGCTTGAAAACACCGTAAGTTCATTGTTTTCTTCGTGGACTTCGTGCTCTTCGTGGTTAATTGAGGTTTTAAGGGTTATTGAAACTGCTCGCGCGCTGCGGTTACGACACGTTCGATGTTTTCCGCCGACGCTGGCGAAGTCCCCTTGTTCAAGCCCAGATCAGCCAGTTGCAGGGTCGTGAAATTCCTGAATCCGGCCCGCTTGAGGCTGGCACTCACGCAGCCCGTCGGGCAACCGTCGATGGCCAGAAGTGCGCTGGCCAGGCCGGTTTGCTCCAGAATGCCCGGAATGTCGCCGCCGATGCCGGCCAGGCAATACATCTTGCCGACGCCGGCACGGGTGAGCTGGCGTGCGGCACGATCCGACACTTCGCCGACATCGGCGGCACCGGAGCAAGCGAAAATCAGTTTGGGGGCAGCACTGCAAGCACACGATTCAGCCATGATTCTCTCCTAGTGGTTAAAACAAAATACAGGTGATCAAAGCACCCAGTTGAAGACATAACCCACGAGCAAAATCCCGGTCGCCACCACTCCGGCAAATGTGGCGATCAGCGTCGGCTTGAGCGCTTTGCGCAGGATGATCATTTCCGGCGCCGAGAGGGCGATCACCGCCATCATGAAGGCCAGCACGGTACCGAGTGCAGCACCCTTGCCAAGCAGAGCTTGAACAACTGGGATGATGCCGGCGGCGTTGGAATACATCGGTACGCCCAGTAGCACAGCAGCGGGAACCGCCCACCATACATCCTTGCCCATGAACGAGCACGCGCAAGTAATTTATAAATTGACAACAAACGTAAGTAATTTTACGATGGACATATTGCTGTAAAACAGAAACCATATTTCAATAAACAGTAGTGCTGTTCAGGAGTGATTTTAAGATGGGTCCATGGTCAGCGGAGCAGATTTCAGAAGCACGAAGGGTCAGGTTTTCCGCTGTGTTGGAACACCTCGGTGCCTATGTGAAACGGGATATGGAATATCAACCGCTGGATTCTTCGTGCTGCAGCGTTCGCATCCAAGTTGGACTCAATGGGCGTGATTTCCGATTTATTTTGACTGGAGAGAAGTGGCTTAACGAACTTCTTCCTCCCGGCAATGCTAATCGCGGAGGCGGAGGAGCCATTGATTTTGTACGCCATCTTACCGGGTCCAACTTCGTCGAGGCCGTAAAGATATGCCTCGACGCTAGGCCTGAACACACATTTGACGTCAAGTAGCAAAATGTCGTCCTCCCGCACATAAATCTCGATGTTTTATAGTCTCAACCTTGGTCCGGAAGTCATTCCCTCGTTATGTGTCGTAATCGCATGGTTGTCATTCATGCGTAGTGTCCGACGTTCAGGTTATATCTTTGCGTTGTTTAGCCTTTGTGCGACGGCCATTCATGAAGCCTGTCACTGGACCTGTGGCTTTGTTCTTTGTGCGAAGCCGGTATCTATTTCGTTGCTGCCACGACGCCATGGCAACCTGTGGGTTCTCGGCTCAGTTGGGTTTACGAATCTCTCACTTTGGAATGCTGCCTTTGTCGCATTTGCACCGTTAGGAATGCTACCCCTTGGCCTTCTAGTCTTACAGCACTGGATGTTGCCGGCCTACATTGAAGGTGCTTACGTTTCATGGTTTTCATTAGGGTATGTCGTAGCGTGTTGTTTCATTTCGTGTCTTCCCTCTACCACTGACATTCGAGTGGGGGCGTCTTCGGCGCTCATGTATCTGGGGATAGGTTATGGCCTTTGGCGGGTCTGCACATGAGGACATGTATGGGGAATCATCCTGGGAAAATTTTGTTACCTCGTTTCATCGTGACAGAGACTACGACGAAGGACGACCCCTTCGGAGAGCTAGTAAAGCTACCCTCTACCGAGTATTACGTTCGGCCAAAAATGGAGATGCCGGTTGGCGAGACGCGTACTGGCGGCCCCCGGTGGCGTCGGAATAGTTTCAACTTCTTCCCAATAGTTCTCGATAGTCACGGGGTTCCATGGGCTGAGGCTAATCTCTATCTTCTTTCTCGAATTGAAAACACCTACACACTTGTCATGTCCTCCTTTGCGGGAATAGCGGACGACCTCGCAGCCTTCCGTAGGTTCTTGGATGAAGAAGATATCGACTGGACAAGCTTTCCTCAGCACAAATTGAGTCGTCCGACATATCGTTTCAGCGGGCATCTACGAGTCGCCGTTGGTGCAGGTGAAGTCAAACAGACGACTGCCAAGCGGCGAATGAGCAGTGTAATGGGTTTTTACACCTGGCTTATGGAGGAAGGCGCTTTGTTTCCTGACTATGCGCCATGGCAATCCAAAGACCGCTACCTTCAATTGAAAAACAACAGAGGATTCGTATTCTCTAAGAAAGTGCAAGTTACAGACATCGGCCTCAAGGTAGCGAAATCGGTAGACCCTTATGCTGGCACTATCAACGATGGTGGTGAACTGCGTCCTTTACCTCTGGAAGAGCAAATCTGGTTAATGGAGGCTTTGTTCAAGTCAGGTAACACCGAAATGACACTAATTCACTTAATGGGGTTACTTACAGGAGCACGGATACAGACAATTCTGACGTTTCAAGTAAGGCATGTATCGGAAGGCATTGATGAGCAAGATAGTGACGAAATTCGATTGCCGGTTGGA
Organism: Betaproteobacteria bacterium; assembly: GCA_037139055.1. GTDB lineage: Bacteria > Pseudomonadota > Gammaproteobacteria > Burkholderiales > Rhodocyclaceae > Propionivibrio. Next base: position 12,879 of record JBAXHE010000012.1, read on the forward strand.
CCTGGAACGGGGATTGACACAAAGGACGATAAGTCCATGGTCCTGTTTATCCCGCGTTGGTTTCGCGAGGTATTGCGTACGTATGCCTTCAGCGAGAGAGCAAAAAAACGTCGTCGCCGAGCTACCGGAGGCGACACTGCTGACCAATATCTATTTTTGAGTATAAGAGGGGCTCCCCTCTATCAGAGTAAGAAAGATTCAGCAGTGTTTGATGATAGCAACGAACTTCATCATCAAAAATCTGGACAAGGCGTCCGGCAGTTTAAGAGGGAGCGAGTGCTGCCCTATATCCGCAAGTGTCACTCGGCAACCTTCAAGTACAGGTTCCACGACACAAGAGCGACATACGGGATGAATCTGACCGATTTCCAGTTACAGCGCGTAGCTCGAGGTGAAATCACGCTACATGAAGCTAGGGAGTTCGTCAGAGTACGAATGGGCCACGAATCTGCCGCTACCACTGACCTGTATCTGAAGTATCGCAATAATCTAAAGATGGTCCGGAAGGTCGCTCAAGATTACAACGCCCACTTGCAATCTTTAGCCAACCAAGCTCTAAAAGGCATTCAATGAGCAAAACGCGTGATGTTCGGCCTTTGGAAATTTATGACTTACCTCTCACACCTGGCGTGACGATTCTTCATCCGGAATTCGTTACTCTTCGCTTCGAACACGGCAGAACTATTGATGTCGGCGCTCTTTGTTACCTGGAAAGGGAGTTACCGAAGTTGAGTCGAGGCCGGTTACGAAGCATTGGGCGTCGAGTAAACCTCGGCACCATATGTAATAGCCGGGTAGCCCAGGTCAGGCAACTTATCGCCCAAGTATCTGAAGAAGTTGAATTCAGCGGGCGAACCGCGGAAACGCTAAGAGACCGATACAGCCGTTTCTTGGATTTTATGCAATGGGCGGATACGACGGGAAGGCACGATGCCCTCGAAATCGAGTCACAAGTGGACAATATTTTCCGTGATTATGTCGCCCATCTCCACGAGCGGGTTCGGCGACAGGATATAAAGCGAAATTCCGGCGCACGGCAACAGATAGTGGTCAAAATTGTATTAGAGGCCTTTCACTCAGTAGAAGATATCGATAGAGGGGTGAATCTGTTACAACCAAGTCAAGCTTCAAAAACAAGCACTCTTCCACCCTGTGAATTAACTCAAGGCCGCGTTCTGAGTATTAGCCAGTCGATGTTCAAGGGGATTTGTGACCTGATATTGGAAAAGAAGCCTTTCCCATACCCCTTAAGAATGCCCCAAGGGCTTAATTTGCATGACAACACATTGTGGTTGTTTCCATCGATTTCGTGGTTCATGGCGCCGCCTATGCTTTCGGTTCGGCATACGTTGTGGTGTCCGGCCTGGGCATTTAATTATGCAGAAGGGCGCCTCGCTACCTTGGATGAACTGAGGGAAGTCAATACATTACCCGGACTAGCGAACTTTGCCGGGGATAGTGACACGAGGCGCCGCAGCATACTGCGAAAGGCGAAAATTCAGTTACAGGCGGCAAATCAAGACATACGCCACTGCCAGCGCCTACAAATAGCACACCAGGCGCAAAATTTGTTTTGTAACCTTTTTCTTGCCGAAACCGGAATGAATTGGGCTCAGGTTACGAACCTACCCTGGTCCGATGACTATGAGGTGTCAGCTAGTCACCAAGCCTTTCGTACGGTCAAATGCCGAGCCGGTGGGAAGGTCGTGACCTTCGAACTGCCGACAGCCTCTTTGCCTGTGTTCAAACAATACTTAGCTATTCGAAGCTACTTGCTTAATGGGCAACCCTGCGACTGGCTGTTTTTTAAGCAAGGCAGCAAAGGTCAAGGGGATGCCCACTCCAGACGGTCGTGCCTGAAGCCAACCTATAATATGTTTCGTCGAATCGACCCAACGCTACCTAAGATAACCGCCAGAGAATGGCGTGCGGCGAAAAGTGACTGGCTCATACGGAACACCGATATCTCCACGGCTGCGCTCGTCTTGCAAAACACTGAAAGAACCGTATTGGCATCTTATGCGGAAGGGTCTGCTACCACCCACCTAGAGGAAATGTCCGCGTTTCTGAATGAAATTTCCAGAAAAGTGGTTGCCGAAGGCACCTATATTGAGGGAGGGACTCCGAACTCAGTGGGCGTATGTAGTTGCTTTGGCTCCCCGCAGGCGGCAGTACCCACCAACATCCAGCCAAATTGCAAAGCACCTGAAGGGTGCCTGTTTTGCGATAAGTTTCGCATTCATGCGGACGCACAAGATTCGCGAAAGCTACTTAGTTGTCGCTATTGCCTCAGGAAGACATCCTCTTTGGTTGGTAGCGAAGAGCAGTTTGCTGTGCAATTAGGCTCACTTTTCAATCGTATCCAACAGATTCTGGACGAGTTAACGAGAGTGGCTCCGGAAATGATTAAGCAGGTAACCCGGGAAGTCGATGAGGAGGGAGAGTTAGACCCGTATTGGGCCCGTAAATACGAAATGCTTATGGCTTTAGGAGTTGTATCGTGACACGAATTTTCGAGCCGAAACTTTCCTTGCACCTTGATGCACCGAGACTTTCGACTTTTAAGGGTCATGCGAGTGACGAGCCTGGTGATGATTTTGTGGTTTGCTATAAACATGACGGGACGCCGGCATCGCGATATGGAGACCTCGTCTGGGATTTCACGGCCTATAACGCTGAACACCGGAGCATTCGAATCTATTTCGCCTTTTGGGGCAAGACCCCTCCCTCCGCCATTCAAGATGCTCTTTCGCGCGCAATCCGTAGAGTCACCTTTGCTCTGATTTGGCACCGGCAAGGGGCTCCGTTAAGCATAGGGACGATATCGAATTACGTAACGGTATTGTGCGCAATCGCTCATTATACGGAGAAGCTCAACCTTGAACTGGCGAACGTGTTTAGCGACCCAAGAACTCTCCTGGATTATGCTCAACGGCATTGTTCTGGATGGATGGCTGAAACATTGGGCTCTCTTCTGGGAGTCATGGCTCGTATCGGAAGTGATGCAGTTGGTTTCGAAGTGGCACCCAAGAAAACCATTGTCGAAATAAAACACCTGGCGAAAAGCTATAGGTCAGGGATTAAGCAGCATGCTCCTATACCAACACGCATCTATTCAGCGTTTATAACAGGCTTACAAAACGAACTTCAAGAATGGACGGCTGTTGCAGAACACGTTCTACCATTATTCCAGGCCTGTGGCGCAGACCCATTACTGGGTCGAATTTACACTCAGCAACGAGATGTCATCTCCAAAAAGCTTGGCCTTAAAACATTCGAGCCACGGCCAACATTTAAGGAAATTTGTCCGCCAGAAGTTATGTCATGTCTTGAGACTCAGGGCCGAGAACTGCAGGTAAAGAGCCTCTCGTCCATTGCGGCAGATACGCAACTCGTCTGCAAACTTCTTGTTCAAACTTTTACAGGCATGAGAGATGACGAAGTGTGCTCATTGCCCTATCACTGCCTGGAGGTGACTGTAACCAACGGTAGGCGTCACTTTGTAGTCAAAGGGCGGACGACAAAACTCAATCACGGATTTCCGAAGCAGGCGCGCTGGGTCACCAATGAAGATGGCTACAATGCTATCCTGGTTGCGCAAGCTATTGCAGATGCAATTTATGCTGCGCAGGGGGTCACCCCCCTATCGGAACCAAAGTACAAATTTCCGTTATTTGTGTCGCCGGCCTACATGAATTTGGCCTCGAAACTGGAGCCTCCAATTGATGGTTTTTATCGGTCAGGCTCTTTGGAATTCAGACCAGGTTCCACTTTGGAGCAGCGGTTATTGGTCCCTATTGAGGCAGAGGACCTCAAGGAGCTCGAACAAATTGACCCGCATCGGGCATGGAATAAAGAAGCCAATTTCCAAATTGGTATGCGATGGGTGTTGAAAACACATCAATTGCGTAGGTCACTCGCTCTCTACGCTCAGCGTTCAGGGCTGGTTTCCCTTCCAACGCTTAAGCGACAACTCCAGCATCTCACAGAAGAAATGTCTCGTTATTACGCGAAGGGCTCGGCCTTCGCGAAGAATTTTATTGGGGATGAAAAAGAGCATTTTGGGAAAGAATGGCAAGCGGCACAGGCCGAATCTTCTGCGCTTAGCTATATTTTCAACGTGCTCTTATCCAAAGATATTTTTTTTGGAGGGCATGCTAACTGGGTTGAACACCGCCTCAAAGGGGGGGATGGTACTGTACTTGTGGACAGGGCGGCTACATTTCGGCGCTTCGATAAAGGCGAAATTGCCTACCGGGAGACGCTTATGGGGGGATGTACAAGTCTCGATGAGTGTAACCATGTTGCATTGAATTGGTTGGACGTAGCTTGTCTTCGAGACGGTTGCAAAAACATGGTGGGCAACTTGAAAAAGCTTGAAAGAGTTATTGCAGCTCAGGAGAGCTTTGTATCAACGCTTGCCCCAGACTCAATTGAATATAGAACGGAAATGGCTGACCTTTCCGTTCTCATAGCGGCCCGAGACAAAGCCAAGTTAAGCCATGGGGAGTTACTTCAATGAGCCAACCTCTAATTGAATATTTCGAAGCGCTTGAGCGATTGAAATCAGGTCGCCCGACTGTAGTGCCTAAGGGCACAAAAATCACGAACGACGCTGTTGCCCTCGAGGCTGGTCGAGGTAAAGGGAGCATTAAGAAATCTCGGCCTATTTTCGCTGACCTCATCGTGGCTATTGACCAGGTTGCAGTTTCTCAGGAACAGCCAGAAAGGAAGCACAAAGAGCAGTTGGAGAAATCTAAGGCTGAGGCGAAAGCCTATAGAGAAAAATGGGAGGCAGCTATTGGCAGGGAACTCTGCTTGCTTCAGGAGCTGTTTGAGCTTAAACAGGAGCAAAAAAAACCTACGGGAAGCAACATACTTTTTGTTCGAGGACGCAAACCCAAATAGGCAAAGCTACGTCCAGAAACCGGAATGCACTCGGTGCCGCAAGATGGACATAAATGCTTGCGGGAGTTGGAGCCGGAGTCTGCGGCAGAGTGATAGCAATCGCATTTTTTCGAGATTCTCGTTACTCAGGTGTTCTGAGTCGGGGCACCGCGGACACTGTCCAAAAAATATTTGTGCAAACCTGCATCCTTTTGCCGGTTGCTTCGTCTCCATTGGTGAACAGAAAACAATAAAGAGCACTCAATGGAACTCGAAAACACACTAAAGACTAAACTTTCGAACCAAAACTTGCGTTGGTCTACAGGCGTTACCGCCGCCACACTGCTCTGGTTTGGCGTCTACACGTACCTCATCGATTTCGCCGATTACGCACTGGACCTGCTCGGCCTGTCTCGCAACACCGCGCTTGGGGAAGCCATCCATTTCTTTTTGTATGACACGCCAAAGGTGATGTTGTTGCTCACCGGCGTCGTGTTCGTCATGGGCGTCATCCAGACTTTCTTCGCGCCTGAACGAACCCGCGCTTTGCTTTCCGGAAAACGCATCGGCATCGGCAACATCCTGGCAGCCTCACTGGGCATTGTTACCCCATTCTGCTCTTGTTCCGCTGTGCCACTCTTTATCGGATTCCTATCGGCCGGTGTGCCACTGGGAGTCACCTTTTCGTTCCTGGTTTCGGCCCCCATGGTTAATGAAGTGGCTCTTGCCCTGTTGTTCGGCATGTTCGGCTGGAAGGTAGCAGCACTCTACCTGGGTCTGGGCCTCTTGGTTGCCATCGTCTCCGGGCTGGTCATTGGTCAGTTGAAAATGGAACGTCATCTCGAAGACTGGGTGCAGGCTATTCAAGCCAGAACTGACCAGGCTTATGAAGACGCTTCGATGGCTTGGGTCGAGCGTGGCGAAGCCGGTCTTAAACATATCCGTGAAATCGTCGCCAAGGTATGGCCGTATATCGTCGCCGGTATCGCACTAGGCGCTGGCATTCACGGGTATGTGCCAGAGGATTTTATGGCTTCCTTTATGGGTAAGGATGTTTGGTGGGCCGTTCCCGCCGCTGTGGTGCTCGGCGTTCCGATGTACACCAACGCAGCGGGCGTCATTCCGATTGTTGAGGCGCTCATTGGAAAAGGTGCCGCCCTAGGAACAGTTCTGGCCTTCATGATGAGTGTGATTGCCTTGTCAGCGCCGGAAATGATTATTTTGCGCAAGGCCCTGAAGCCTCGCCTCATCGCAACCTTCGTCAGCATTGTTGCTTTTGGAATAATGATTGTCGGTTACGTTTTCAACGCCGTTATATAGGGAGAAATCATGAAGGAAGTCAAAGTGCTTGGCCCGGGCTGCGCCCGCTGTAAAACTCTGGCCGACATGGTCAAGCAGGCTGCCGAACAGACCGGGGTCGACATTCATCTGGAAAAGATAGAGGACATGGCCGCCATCGTTGGCTACGGCATCATGAGCACGCCGGGTCTGATTATCGATGGCAAGGTTGTTCATTCCGGCAGTTTGCCCGACCCCAAGAAGGTGGCCTCCTGGCTTCAGGAAGCCTAGTCACAAGCCATCAAGCGCAGGAACAGTTTGTAATTGTTGATGACATGGGCTGCCGCTTGTAACCGACGATGCAGGATTATGGAAATTCTTATGTCTGTGGGTTATTTGGCGGGGTATAGTCTTGGTTTTATTCAGCGGTTAAAAACCCTGGATGCCCAAGCAGAGGCAATAACAACAAATGAACCAACAAGAACTTTCCTCTTTCATCTGGTCGGTTGCCGACCTCCTACGCGGTGATTACAGGCAGTCTGAATACGGCAAAGTAATCCTCCCCTTTACCGTCCTGCGCCGCCTCGACTGCGTGCTGGAAAGCACAAAGGAAGCTGTACTTAAAGAGTTCGCGGCTAAAACAGCAAAGGAATTGAATCCTGAACCATTTCTACTGCGCAAAGCAGGCCAGAGCTTCTGCAACACGTCACCGCTCGACCTAAACAAGCTACTCGGCGACCAAGACCATATCCGCGAAAACCTCTACGCCTACATCCAGGCGTTTTCGCCGGCAGCCCGGGATATATTCGAGCGATTCGAATTTTTCACGCAGGTTGAGCGCTTAGCCAAAGCAGGCCTGCTTTACTTGGTAACCGAAAAATTCGCGAACATTGACCTCCACCCGAATGTCGTCGATAACACCCAGATGGGCATGGTGTTCGAGGAACTGATTCGCAAGTTTGCTGAAATATCGAATGAAACCGCCGGGGAGCACTTCACCCCCCGCGAAGTCATTCGCCTGATGGTCAATCTTTTGTTTATCGAGGACAACGACGTCCTGACCTCAGGAAATGCCGTCGTACGAACCATCTATGACCCGACCGCAGGCACCGGGGGCATGTTGTCGGTGGCTGGGGAGTTTCTTCTTGAGCACAACCCGTCTGCTCGGTTAACAATGTCTGGCCAGGAACTCAACGACGAGTCGTACGCCATCTGTAAGGCAGACATGCTCATCAAGGGGCAGGATGTCGGGAATATCGTCGTCGGAAATACGTTGTCGGAAGATGGCCACGGCGGAAAGAAATTCGACTACATGCTCTCCAATCCACCATTCGGCGTCGAATGGAAGAAGGTCGAGAAGGAAGTCCGCAAGGAGGCATCAGATAAGGGATTCGACGGACGCTTCGGGCCCGGCTTACCCCGTGTATCGGATGGTTCGATGCTGTTCTTGCTGCACCTCATCAGCAAAATGCGTCCAGCGGTTGATGGCGGAAGTCGTATCGGCATTGTCCTGAATGGTTCGCCGCTGTTTACCGGTGGCGCCGGCAGCGGCGAATCGGAAATCCGCCGCTACGTGTTGGAGAACGACTTGGTCGAAGCCATCATCGGCCTGCCGACCGATATGTTCTACAACACAGGTATCAGCACCTATGTGTGGATTCTCTCGAACAAGAAGCCAGTCGAGCGTAAGGGCAAGGTGCAACTCATCGACGCCAGCAGCTTCTGGCAGAAGATGCGCAAGAGCCTGGGCAGTAAGCGCAAGGAGCTCTCTGATGAGCACATCGCTGATATCACCCGCCTGTTCGGAAGCTTCGTAGAAGCGAATCTCGCCACCTTGCTGGACACCGCCGGCAAGGAAGTTAGCCGCGTGCTGCTGGCGGCTGGCGAGGCACCCCCTACTGTCCCGGAAGGTTGTCGAATCAAGGTCGTCCCGATATCTCGCATCTTCAAGAATGAAGAATTCGGCTACACGACCATCACCGTCGAACGGCCACTACGAGATGCTGCAGGAAGAATTGCACTCAGCGTGAAAGGAAAGCAAAAAGGCAAGCCACAACCCGACAGCAATCTGCGCGATACGGAAAACGTCCCGCTGGCCGAGGACATCGTTGCCTATTTTAAAAGGGAAGTCCTACCGCATGCGCCGGATGCCTGGATTGACCATGATAAATCGAAGGTCGGTTACGAAATTCCGTTCAATCGGCATTTCTACGTTTTTGAACCCCCGCGCAGCTTGCATGAAATCGATAAGGAACTAAAAGGTGTCACCATCAATATCATGCGTATGTTGGAAGGATTGGCTGAATGAGTACGATTGTCCCTCTTTACAGAAGTGTCAAAGACCTCCTCAATAATCAAATTTTTGGCATCGACGAATACCAACGTGAATACAAATGGGGTCGTGAGAACATTCTTGAGCTTATAAATGACCTCCGCGCGAAATTTTTTTCGAGTTATCAGGAAGGTCACGATACCGGCAAGGTGGCTAGTTACGAGGACTATTTTCTTGGTTCTATCATTGTTAGTCGTCGGGATAACAAAAAATTCTTGGTAGATGGTCAGCAACGTATTACATCCTTGACTCTTCTCCTGATTTATCTTTACCACGCGGCCAAGGCAAAATATCTGCCGGTAGTTAGCCAAATGGCGACGCTTATTTACTCAGACAATTTAGGGACGCCCGCGTTTAATTTGGATATTGCGGAGCGCCTACCTGTCATTAAAGCGCTGTTTGACCAGGCCGCCTACAACCCGTCGAGCACTGACGAATCGATTCAAAACATGCATGCCCGCTATAGGGATATTGAGGATGAAGGACTTGTAGAGGACCTGGACGAAGCTCTGCCTCACTTCATTTATTGGCTGATTACTAAGGTCGGTCTGATTGAAATTTTGACAGACAATGATAATTACGCCTACGCCATCTTCGAAACGATGAATGACCGGGGTAAGCCACTCAGCCCCGTAGATATGTTAAAAGCTTACCTTCTTGCTCCAGTCAGTGATGAGGCGCAGCGTCGCAACGCGAATCTAACGTGGAAGCGAGAGGTGCTGGCACTCATTTCCTATGGTGGTGATAAGGATGATGAGCGTGACGCTAACTGCATGAAAGCCTGGTTACGCGCACAATATGCACTGAGCACCCGGGACAGAAAAGCAGGTGCCAGCGATAAGGATTGGGAAATCATAGGAAGTGCTTTTCATAGATGGGCTCGTGATAATGCTACCCAACTAGGGTTAGGAAAGGCAGAGAAACACCTTGATATAATCAACACCGAATTACCTTTTTTTTCAAAGGCATACCAACGCATTCTCTACGCCAGCAAAAACTACACTCCAAGGCTGGAAGCTATCTTCTATAACGCCCATAACGAATTCACTTTCCAGAATACGGTTCTTCTGGCAGCACTCAATCCGGCCGACAGTTGGGAAATTACCGAGCGCAAGCTAGCCATCACCGCGCGCTACCTGGACATTTGGGTTATGCGTCGGGTCACCAATTACATTCGGGTTGGCTATTCCTCCGTATCCTACGCAATGTTCCAGCTATGCAAGGAAATCCGACGCAAGCCTTTGGACGAACTGGTCACCATTCTGACTGACCGCCTCGCCAACGATGATACAACCTTTGATGGCTGTCCCAGCAAGGACCGACATGGGCTAGTAGCACTCGAACTTAATCAGTTTAGCCGTCGTTTCATTTATCATCTGCTTGCTCGAGTGACAAGCTACCTAGAAGTTAAATCAGGTTTGCCAGACTTGTTTTCACAGTACGTCGACCGCGAGCGCATCAATCCTTGTGACATCGAGCACATCGTCCCTGACAACTTTGCAGACTTTAGCACTCACTTTAACAGTCCCACTGAGTTCCAGAATTGGCGAAATAATGTGGCGGGTCTCTTGCTGCTTCCTGCTGATGTTAACCGCAGCTATCAGGACAAGCCATTTAAGGACAAGGCTCCGCATTACGCGGCTCAAAATCTTTTTGCTGCTAGCCTCACCGCTGCCGGATACCAGCACAAGCCTAAGTTCCTTGCATTCGTGGCAGAAGCTCAGCTTCCTCTACAGGCATATGAGGAATTTGGCCTAGCGCAGCAAGCAGAGCGGAAAAAAGTGTTAAAAGCACTTGTGAATGCTATTTGGTCTCCAGCGCTCATCCAACAGGATGCACAAGAATGAGCCTACCGAGTTATCCGGAGTACAAGGGCAGCGGTGCGCCTTGGATGGGGGATATCCCCAGAACATGGGTGACACAGCGGGTAAAGCGCATCTTTGAAATCAAAAAACGTATCGCCGGTGAAGAAGGCTTCGACATCCTCTCAATTACTCAAAAGGGGATAAAGATTAAAGACATTGAAAGCAATGATGGTCAGCTTTCGATGGATTACGGAAAATATCAGTTCGTCGATGTAGGTGACTTTGCGATGAATCACATGGACTTGCTGACTGGCTACGTTGATATTTCGCCCTACTTTGGGGTCACCAGTCCTGACTATCGGGTTTTCTCAATAAAAGACAGAAGCCTATGCTACGACAAGTATTTTTTGTACCTATTTCAGAATGGATACCGGCAAAAAATATTTTATGCTTTTGGGCAAGGAGCCTCACAATTGGGGCGCTGGCGCTTTCCAACGGAACAATTCAACGATTTCATTCTGCCGCTCCCTCCTCTAGCTGAACAAACTAGCATCACTAAATTTCTCGACCACGAAACCGCGAAAATCGACAATCTGATTGCCGAGCAAGAAATGCTTCTCACTCTCCTAATCGAAAAGCGCCAGGCCATTATTTCCCATGCTGTGACCAAGGGCTTGGACTCTGATGTGCCGATGAAGGATTCCGGGGTGGGTTGGCTGGGGGAAATTCCGGCACATTGGGTGGTTAAAAGGCTTAAGTATCTCGGCGAAGCAATAATTGGTTTGACCTACGACCCGTCTCAAGTATGTAGCAAAGAAGCTGGAGTTCTTGTTTTACGCTCATCGAATGTGCAACTGGGAAAAATAACTTTTGATGACAATGTATATGTATCAGCAGATATCCCTCAAAAATTAAGGACGATTGAAAATGACATTCTTATATGTTCGAGAAACGGAAGTCGGAACCTCATCGGTAAAAATGCGTTAATTTCGAAAATTTCAGAGGGTTTTACCTTTGGAGCTTTTATGACGATTTTCCGGAGCGAACTCAATAACTATTTGTATTGGATTTTTAATTCGCGACTATTTTCCTACCAATCAGGAACGTTCTTGACATCAACAATCAATCAACTCACGACAGGAAACCTATACAGCATTGAAGTCCCTTTGCCTCCTCCTACCGAACAAAGAGCTATTCTTTATTTTCTTAACGCCGAAACCTCGAAACTAGACACGTTGACAGCTGAAGCTACCCGTGGAATCGCCTTGCTCAAAGAGCGTCGCTCCGCCCTAATCTCCGCCGCCGTTACCGGCAAAATCGATGTCCGCCACCTTGTTGAACAGGAGGCCGCCTGATGCCAGGCCTACACCAGGAATACCATTTCGAATCCGCCATCTGCGAACACCTCGGCCAGAATGGCTGGCTCTATTCTGAAGATGATGCCGTCCAATACGACCGACAGAATGCGCTGTTTCTGCCCGACCTTCTGGCGTGGGTCGAGGCCACACAGCCGGAAAGCTGGCAACAACTGACGAAAACCCACGGTGCCAGCCTACCCAAGGTATTGGCCGAGCGCGTACGCAAATGCCTGAACGAGCAAGGTACGCTGGAAGTGCTGCGCCGCGGCGTCGAGATGGTCGGGCTGAAGAAGCCCCTATCGCTTGCGCAGTTGCTCAAACCGGCGCTTGACATCAACCCGGCCATCAAGCAGGCCTACGCTGCCAATCGCCTGCGCATCGTGCGCCAAGTTCAGCATTCTTTGAACAACACCAAGAACGCACTGGATTTGGTGATGTTCGTTAATGGAGTCGCCGTCGCTACGGTAGAACTGAAGTCTGATTTCACCCAGAGCGTCGGCGATGCTGTTGACCAGTACCGCTTCGACCGCAACCCGGCTCCCAAAGGTGGCTTGGTAGAACCACTGCTATCTTTCCCAGGTGGAGCGCTGGTGCATTTTGCCGTCAGTCAGAGCGAAGCGATGATGACTACGCGTCTGGCAGGCACAGATACACACTTTCTTCCTTTCAACCGCGGTAATGATGGCGGAGCCGGCAATTCACCGAATCCCTATGGGTTTGCCACGTCCTATCTCTGGGAGGATGTCTGGCAGCGTGATAGCTGGCTGGAAATACTGGGCCGCTATTTCATCGGCAAACGCAACGACAAAAAACAACTGACCAACGTTATTTTCCCGCGCTATCACCAACTCGACGCCACACGCAAAATCGTGGCCGATGTGCTTGAACACGGAGCTGGCGAACGTTACCTGATTCAGCATTCGGCGGGTTCCGGAAAGACCAACTCGATTGCCTGGACAGCGCATTTCCTCGCGGAACTGCACGACGCCAAACACCAGAAAATTTTCGATAGTGTCCTGGTCGTTTCGGACCGCACTGTGCTGGATGACCAGCTACAGGAAGCGATTTTTGACTTTCAACGCACGACCGGCGTGGTTGCCACCATCACCGACGAACACGGTAGCAAGAGTGCCCAACTGTCCCAAGCGCTCAAGGATGGAAAGAAAATTATTGTCTGCACCATCCAGACCTTTCCGTTCGCCTTGGAAGCGGTTCAGAAACTCTCGGCCACCGAGGGTAAATGCTTTGCCGTCATCGCCGACGAAGCCCATAGCTCGCAGACGGGTGACGCCGCAGCCAAACTCAAATTGTTGCTCTCTGCCGAAGAACTGGCCGAATTTCAGGACGGTGGCGAAATCGATACTGAAACGCTGCTGGCTATGCAGATGTCAGCCAAGGCCAGCCAAGACAAAGGGCTGACCTACATCGCCTTTACTGCTACGCCGAAGCAGAAAACCTTAGAGCTGTTCGGCCGCAAGGATGCGGAAGGTCTGCCGCAGGCCTTCCACGTCTATTCCATGCGCCAGGCTATCGAGGAGGAATTCATCCTCGACGTGCTCGAAAATTACACGACCTACAAACTGGCGTTCAAACTGGCCAACAATGGCAAGGAATACGACGAGACACAGGTCGAGAAGTCGGAAGCGCTCAAGGGCATCATGCGATGGGTCCGTCTGCATCCCTACAACATCTCGCAGAAGGTGCAAGTCGTCGTCGAGCACTTCCGTGAGAACGTCCAATCGCTGCTGAACGGCAAGGCCAAGGCGATGATTGTGGTCAGTAGCCGTAAGGAAGCCGTACGTTGGCAAAAGGCCATTACGGGCTATATCCAAAAGCAGGACTACAAGCTGGGCGTATTGGTGGCCTTTTCGGGTGAAATCACAGACTACGACAGCTATTCAGAATCCGTTACTGAGAAAAGCAAGCTGCTGAATCCCGGCCTCAAAGGTGATATCCGCGACGCCTTCGCCAATCCTGAGTATCATCTGCTGCTGGTCGCCAACAAATTTCAGACGGGTTTCGACCAGCCATTGCTATGTGGCATGTATGTAGATAAACGCCTGGCGGGAGTTCAAGCCGTACAGACGCTGTCTCGCCTAAATCGCGCTTACCCGGGGAAAGATACAACCTACATCCTCGATTTCGTCAATGAAGCTGCGGAAGTGCTCGAAGCCTTCAAGGTGTATTACGAAACGGCACAACTGGATGCTACAACAGACCCGCATCTAGTCTTTGACCTTCGGGCCAAACTTGATGCTGCGGGATACTACGATTCCTTTGAAGTAGACCGCGTGGCCCAGGTCGAGGTGGACCCGAAGGGCACACAGGCTCAGCTTAATGCTGCCATTGCGCCGGTAGCCGACCGGTTGCTGAAGCGTTACAAAGCCCTGCAGACCGAGAAAGCGATTGCTGAATCCAACAAGGATGACGCTGCGGCCAAGGCAGCCAAAGAAGCCATGGAGGTCCTCGTCCTATTCAAGAAGGACATGGGTGCCTATAACCGTCTCTATGCCTTCTTGTCGCAGATATTCGATTACGGCAACACCGATATTGAAAAGCGGTTCATCTTCTACAAACGCCTGATACCGCTGCTCGACTTTGGTCGCGAACGCGACACGGTGGACCTGTCCAAGGTCGTGCTGACGCATCACACACTGAAGAACAAAGGTCAACAGACGCTTAATATTCAAGAAGGTGAAGCGTCCAAGCTGCAGCCAATGACCGAGACCGGGAGTGGTTCCATCCACGACAAGGAAAAGGCACTTCTCAACGAAATCATCGAGAAAGTTAACGGCTTGTTTGAGGGAGACCTTTCCGACAACGACCAGTTGGTTTACGTCAATGGCGTGCTGAAAGGGAAGTTACTGGAAAACGAGACGCTGGTTCAGCAGGCGGCTAACAATACCAAGGAGCAGTTCTCCAATTCGCCCGACCTGTCTCAGGCAATTCTGCACGCAATCATGGATGCGCTTGATGCCCATTCAACGATGAGCAGCCAAGCTCTGAATTCGCAGAAGATTCAGGATGGCCTGAAGGATACGTTGCTAGGCCCTGCGCAGTTGTATGAATCTCTTCGGTCACGTTCACAGCCTGCATCCTTATCATGAAGACATAAAGGGAGGGAGAAAATCATGTGGCATGACGTTGAGACTTCAACAGACCTTCTTAATTTTTCAGTGGTAGCCGACACGGCTGCTCAACTCATTCGAGATTCGGCCGGTGAGCCTCTTTCCATCGGGATTTCCGGAAGTTGGGGCGTCGGCAAATCTTCTTTGGTGAAGATGGTCGCAGAGTCGCTCAAGAAAACCGATGATGCCGACAAGAAATATGTTTTTTTAGAGTTCAATGCTTGGCTTTACCAGGGCTATGACGATGCCCGTATGGCGCTTCTTCAGTCAGTGTCTGACAAACTTGTTAAAGAGGCTGAAGAGCGAAAAGACTTTCTGGAAAAGGCGAAAGATTTCGCTAAACGAGTGAATTGGTTGCGTGGAGCAAAACTGCTAGCTCCAGTCTTCCAAGGCTTAGTTGTCGGTGGGGCATTAGCCGGACCTGTCGGTGCTGTTGTGGGCGCCGTAGGCGGTTTGCTCAAGTCCGATGGTATGCCAAGTGCTGAGGACCTAGCTAAGGTCAGGACTGCATATAGCGAACTACAGCCGGAGTTGAAGGAGTTACTGAAAGACAAGGAGGATGTATCACTTCCCAAGGAAATTGCCGGTTTGAGAAAGGCGTTTGAGGGCCTGCTGAAAGACATGGACGTTACCTTGGTCGTTCTTGTCGACGACCTTGACCGATGTTTGCCCGATACGGCCATATCGACTTTAGAGGCCATGCGTCTATTGCTGTTTATGCCGAGGACCGCATTCATCATTGCGGCCGACGAACAGATGATTCGAGGTGCTGTTCAGGCTCATTTCAAGGGGGCGAACCTCACAGACGAGCTGGTGACCAGCTATTTTGACAAGCTGATTCAGGTGCCGTTGCGTGTGCCGAGACTTGGTATCACAGAGGTCAAGGCTTACCTTGTTTTGCTATTCGCCGATTTGGCCGAGCGTCGTGGGGAGCTACATCCTGATGTACGCAAGGCTGCGCAGGTCATGGTCTTAGATGCTGTCAAGAAGTCCTGGGCGGGTGCTTTATCCCGGAAGACCATTGCCGAAGCTTTTGGACAAGCCACCGCATTCACACAAAAAATCGACTTGGCTGACCAGCTCGCGCCTGTGTTGGCGACTGCAGACCACATCGCAGGCAACCCACGGCTCATCAAGCGTTTTATGAATAACCTCTTGATTCGCGAGACCATAGCGAAAGCTCAGGGAATGACGGTTGCTTTTGAAGAGTTGGTCAAACTCCAGCTGTTTGAGCGATGTGCGTCGCCCGCTGCGTTTGAATTTTTGATTAAGGCCGTAGGCGAGAGCGAAGATGGTAAGCCCAAGTTTTTTGATGGAATAGAGCTTGCGCTAGCAAAGGGCGATGCCTATAAAGCCCCAGACCCGAGTTGGGATGCCAGATTCATCGGTGACTGGCTCAAGCTAGCTCCGCAGCTTGCCGGTGTCGACCTTCGTGCACTGCTCTATCTGAGCAAGGACCGGGGTACTTCTCTGGCTGTGTTTGATGAACTTTCACCTGATGGCCGTGGATTGCTTGATGCCGTACTCGAAGCGAAGACTATCGTCGAACCGTTAGTGAAGCAATTGCAAGCTTTAGGTGAAACGGAGGCTGAGCGTGTGTTAACCAGGTTGATGCGCCGTGCTAGGTCGGACCAGTGGGCGACCGTTTCACTATCCCGTTGTTTGCATGTCACGCGAGCTTTTCCTCAACTCGGTTCGCTCTTTGTCGGGTTACTGCAGGAAATACCGGCAGCTCAGCGTCCTGCCCCCTTGCTCCCCAATATCCGAGACGAAACTTGGGCCAAAGAGCTTTTGGCCTTATGGGCGGTGGATACTAACTCACCTCAATCCGTTAAAAACGCCTTGAAGGCATTTCAAGGGAGGCAATAAATGGGTACTTCAACATCTAGTTCAGGCCCCGGCCCGGGGGTTCCTTTTGACCCTCCTTGGCTTGACCAGCTCGGCGATGCGGGTGGGGCAGGAGGTGACGGAGGCGGCCTACCAGGAGACGATGGTGCGGATGCCGGGAATGGGGACAATCAGGGCGTAGCTCCCGCGCAAGGAACCGCCCCCGCACGCAGATTTGCTGGAGCCAGAAGAGAGTTGGGCAGCTTTGCAAGGACTGGGAGCCGTGAGTCTCTTGGCCGTGCGATAGGCCATTACTCGCGAACTGGCATGGGCGGAGCACGAAACGCTGCCGCACGAATGCGCGTATCTACGCAGTCCGCCGCTGGTTTGGTTTCCTTGCTGCAGGCTGCACGAGAAGGTACTGATTCACGTGTAAACCAATGGGTCAACTCGCTGGTAGCCAAGAATCCTTCTGTCCAAGAAGTTATCGATGAGGTTATTGGTCAGCTTACCCATGGGGGCGGCAGCCTAGATGAAGAGTCCTGTAAGGACTCCATGGCTCAAGCGATGTCGGAGCTCATGCTGAACCAGCCTGACCTCAATCTACTCAACATGTCTGACAGCAATATCTGGTCGCTAGTGGAGTTGTTCCTTGCTCAGGAAGCTTGCAACCGTCTGCAGTTGGATATCGGCCAGCTATTTGAAAGCTCGAATCTAAATCCCCGTCAGGTGGTTGTGCGAATGAATGAGATGCGCGAATACCTCAAAGCCGAGATTTCTGCGCAGATGCGAGTGTTGCAGCAGACGAGTCCGAACCCTGCGCCAGGTCAGCTTGAAGGAACCATGCAGCAAGCTCTCCAAGCCACTTTTGCTGTGTACGAGGGGGCATTATGACCCGCGTTGTATGTGCTCCAGCTAGTCTTCTACCCACGGCAGCCCTTGCTGGCGTTGACTACTTTTCCCTTTACTCAAACCCTGGGCGGCAGGACGTTGGCACGATAGCCCCTGGTTGGCGAACTGGCTTGTCTCGTCTTGGGCTTACCCCGTCAGTCCAGACATGGGATTTTGTGAATCTGGCCCTAGCCGCTGCTGCAGCGGACCTAACATGTTTGAGGGCCGGAAGCGCAGACGGTTGGACTCGCGTCATCGAGCTGGACGTTCATCTCCATGACCCTGCGCCTTGGGTCGCGCAACGTAACGCCTTAGAGGAGATGCTGCGTTTCCTAACAGGTGATTTCTGGACCATCAACCTTATGCCCGGTGGCGAACCTCCGCCTCTTTCAACCGCGCCCGCTACGTACGATGCTGACTGCGTTTCACTTTTGTCAGGGGGTGTGGATAGCCTAGTCGGGGCTCTGGACCTGACAGCAGCTAACCGTAAGCCCCTTTTCGTGTCTCAGGTTGCAAGAGGAGACGCAGAAAAGCAGCTTCGGTTTGCGCGTGCGGTGAACGCAGAGAATCGCCACTTCCAGTGGAATCACCGCATTAATCTCGTGCATGCCTCAGAACGGTCCACCCGCGGTCGGTCCATCGTGTTTTTTGCGTTTGCTGCACTTGCCAGCAGCGTTGTACCTGTTTCTGCCAGGGAATTGGTCAGCATCTACGTTCCAGAAAATGGCTTCATCAGTCTGAACGTGCCCTTAACGCCGGGTCGGTTCGGCAGCTTCAGTACGAAGACAACCCATCCAGTATTTCTGGCTCGTCTCCAAGACATTTGGACGGCCGTAGGTATTCCCGCCCAACTTGTGTCGCCATACAAATTCGTTACCAAGGGGGAGTTGCTTGCACACTGCGCCAACCAAACGCGACTGCAACAGCTGGTAGGTGACTCTACGAGTTGCGGGCGCTACGGGTATTACGGGTACCGGCACTGCGGACGATGTGTGCCGTGTATGGTCCGCCGAGCGTCGTTCATCAGTGCTGGTATTGCGGACCCCACGCCGCCCTACCGGTTCGCAAACCTTGGGAATACTGGTAGGAAGCATGGCCCCAATGACATTGGTGCCGCTGCGGTGGCCTGCCTACGCGCGGCCCCCCTTGGAATTAGTCGCCTTTTCGGAGGAGCCCTGAGCTTCGCCGATGCGGCTAGCAGGCCCCAGTATGAGGGGGTTGTTCAGCGGGGGTTGGCTGAACTTGAGGTGCTTTTGCAACAGCATGGGGTCATTTAATGGATTTGCATTGCCATCTTGACCTCTACCCGGATGCGTTGAAGTTACTGCCTGAGGTCAATAAACGCAATAAGTTCACGCTAGTTGTAACAACAAGTCCCCGCGCATGGGTTGCAACATCCAAAGTATTTGCAGGCTACGATAACATCAAGGTGGCCTTGGGGCTTCATCCGGAGATAGTGGAACGCAAGGCGGCCGAGCGTGACTTGCTGGTTTCATCTGTGGCGCAGGCGCAGTTCATTGGCGAGATAGGTCTAGACGGCTCGCGAAGTTTCAAGGCATCCCTGACTCTTCAGAAAGAGATTTTTTCAATGGCAATTGCCGAGTGCGAGCGCCAAGGAGGGCGGGTCATAAGCCTTCACTCCCGCGGAGCAACCACCCAAGTCCTGGATGTCCTTGAACGACATCCAGGCGCAGGCGTACCGATACTTCATTGGTTTTCCGGCACGGCCACGGAACTGCAACGCGCTATTGAGTTAGGTTGTTGGTTCAGTGTTGGGCCCGCGATGTTAGCAGGTGCCAAGGGTCGCGAGTTACTCGGCAGAATGCCTGTCGAAAGGGTGCTGCCCGAGACGGACGGTCCCTTTGCTACGCTTGGAGGGACTACACTGATGCCTTGGCAGGCTCAAGACATATTGCCGTTGTTAATACAAGCGTGGGGTATGCCGATAGCAATGGCTGACGCTCAGTTAACGTCGAATCTGAAACGCCTATTGAGCCAGACACAAGCCCAGTTTCCAAAAGCAAAATGCCTCTAAAGTTGGCGTGGCATACCTAACTTTGACTAAAAACTTGGAGTGACTAAATCCCTGAGTAGTTGGCCATGCTGCCGACTAAATCAAGCTAGGATATAAATACCCCAACGCGCCGGATGGAAACGCAATCTGTATCAGCGCGGCCTCGCTTAAGCTTGTGACAAGCCCAAACTTAAGTAGTCGAGCATGTAGGGAATTGCCGCCTTGCTTTCCGAGTCCGGCTAGCAGACGAAACTCGTCTCGCGTGACTGGCCCCGCAAGATATAAGTGATGCAGAGCCAAGGTTGTTTCTTCCGGCAGGCCCAATGCCGTCACGAGCTTTTCCATGCGCTGACGCACGCCGTCGCGGTCTAGCATATCCCGCATATAAGCCATCTCGCCTTCAGCGATACCAATAAACCACTCACACCAGTCGTGTTCTGGCCCCTCCATCCTGGCGCGGTACTGGCCTGGATAGCGAGCTAGCCCACGAGCAATGGACCATATCCCCTCGCTCACGTATGCAATAGCGCCATTCGCCTGGCCGCGAAGCACGTTAGCATCGGTGACAGTAGCCGCCCGACCCGCTTGATAAAGCAACGTCGCCGACTCTAACAGTAGGTCCCCGGCTTGTACGGAACGAGCTTGGTGGTCGATTTCTTCCGGAGACGATTCCGAACCTTCGAGCTTTTCCCAGTAATAGTTATCGACCCGACGTATCAGGCTACGCAGGGAGGCAATAGTGCTCGGGTGTGCCATTGCCGTCAGCGGTAGCGTCGCATACCTTGTCGCGTGGTATCGTGGGGCCAGATGGCGGTAGGGAGATAACATATAACAAGAATAACACCCAACAACAGGTGCGCCACAGAATCAAAAAACGCTCCTTCCTCAACGGCTAGATTAGCGAAAATCGCCCATATTTTTCGGGTGATTTTATTTTTGGCAGCTAATGCTATTTTCCCGGTTGGACAAGAAATGCCTTACTGGCTCTGATATAGGAACATCCCGAAGGACCCGACCGTTACGTGAATTATGGTGTACAAACATAAATTATGGTCGAAACATAATTGAACATAAAGCGGTCGCTTTGGACGGGCAGTTCCCACGGGGAAGAATTAGCATTAATGTTTTGTCGCGTATTAACCAACCACTATCGAAGGATAGGAAAGATGGAAAACACCGACAAAACCGTTGACCGAGAAACGCTCTACAACGAAGTATGGACCGACCCGGTGGCTATTGTAGCTCCGCGCTACGGCCTCTCCGACGTCGGTCTTGCGAAGATATGCCGGAACTTGGCTATTCCGCTTCCAAGTCGCGGTTACTGGGCGAAGGTCAAGGCTGGCTGCATCATGAGTCGGGCACCACTTCCGAAATCAAAGCACCTAGCACCTGTTGGTACAGGACTGGTCAAACCCAGCCCAGAAAAAGCAGCGGCCCGTGAAGCCATCAGACAATCCGCAGCAAAGGCTCGCAGAGAAACGCCTCCCATGACACATTCCGCTGAACCACCTTCGGCTCTCCATGCGCTGGTTAGAGCCGCCTCCAAACGACTCCACCAACGTGATGGCTGGACCGAAGACACCGGGCTGCGCTCAGCACCGAAGGAGGTTTTGAATCTCTCGGTCACACGTGAATCGCTTGACCGAGCGCTCGGGATTGTCGATGCCGTGCTGAAGGCCCTTGCCAAGCAAGGGTTCGAGTTTGAAGTCGACGGCGAGCGTGGTGTAACGACACTCAAATGGATTGAAACCGGGACTACGCTCAATTTCGCTCTCACCGAGCATATTGGAAGAGCCTCTCATGTAATCACCCCGGCAGAAGAGCGTGCCCGAAAACGCTATTGGGACCGCTATCGCGTAGATGGCTCAGTGAGTTTTCCGCATTTGCCGATGTATGACTACACCGCAACGGGAAAGCTAAGTATCAAGGTCGGTCACTGGCCTGCCAGAACGTGGAACGACACCCCTAGAACACAGCTCGAGCAGCGCTTGAAGGAGATAACCGGAGGCATCGTTTCTCTAGCCCAGGAGACACATGCCAAAGAAATCGAAGAGGCTCGACGCAAAGAAGCCTATCGGCGTGCTGTCGAGCATTATGAGCTTCAAACCAAACGGCGAGCTGATGAAATAGAGCGGTTCAAGGAATTTGAGGCGTCTGCCAAGGAATGGGAGCGTGCGGCTAAACTACGTACGTTCGCCAATGCGGTTGAGGCGGATGCGAAGGCAGCCGGAGGACTCTCTCACGAACAAGTGGCGTGGCTAGCTTGGGCGCGAGCTAAGGCAGACTGGTTGGACCCGCTCATTCTTGTTTCTGACCTGATTCTGGACGCACCTGAACCCAAGCGACCGAGTTATTGGTAATACGGACAAAATGTCTATTTTGAATTGTGGCTTATCAGTACAAACCGTGAAACTTAGGTAATCAAGCCAGGATACAAAAGCGTCAGTATGTCGGACGGAAACGCAATCTGTACCGGCGATGTTGTGCCGTATTCATAGCGTTGAAATCGCCTGCCGTATGTTAGTTGGACGCTTCCATTTTCGGCCGAAGATATTCAGGGTGCCGGAAAAAACTCAAGTATGTTTCCCCACGGCTCTCGCGCCTTGCTTGTGAGAACAAGAGAGTGGTATGGCATTTCGATAATGTCTGGGTCGTACTGGGCAACCCCAATAAATATATCTTGCTGCAGGTTCTTTTCGCATTGGATTCCATCATCACCTAGCGAATGATGAACCCGACATACTAGCGGTCGTTGCTCATATATCGAGCACTCATGACTGGCAAGGAATGGACATGGTTGCCCGAAGAATTTTGTTGCAGAGCTCAGCACTTCCTCACGTGGTCTGAACTGAAGTCGAACCATTGTGCGCCCGGAAGCTTTGGCCATCTGAATGGCCTCGCGCTCGTAGATGAGTGCCGGTACACGGCAACAGTGCGCACATCCAGGCTTGCACGCTACATACGGCTTCAGCGCATCAGCTGTTGCGTCGGAAAGTGCAATAAGTTTCCCCAGCTTGCTCCTTGCACTAGCGTTCTCGAACATAATTCGCTTGATTTGGTGTGTCAGTGCGTCCGCTTCCATCCAGGGATTGGCCTCGATGCAGGCGTCAATTCTTTGAAGTGCGCTCTCCTGTAATTTATCGATTTCCATATAAAGCCATAAACACCTGTGGTTGATGAACACTGTAGTGTGCATAGTATAGTGTTGAACACTACAGTGTGCAAGCAAGAGCTGGATGCTCGTTAAACTGAATAATTATGTTTAAAGGGCCGCGACAGTGTCAGTTAACGAAATATTTGGGGAAGTGTTGCGCGAAGCCCGACTCAATACCCAGTTATCTCAGGAAGTTTTGGCAGAGTTGGCTGGTTTGCACCGAAATACGGTGTCGCGAATTGAACGAGGGGTCTATAACCCAACGCTGGAAACCTTGTTCGCTCTTGCCGGAGCTTTAGGAAAACTGCCGGACGAGCTTATCAAAGAGACACGAGAGCGAACGGGTAGGTAACCTACACCTAGCCAGCTAGAAATCGGCTGGTAAGTAGTTTGTTCTCTACACATGGCCACTAATAATGGACAATAGATAGACTTCTGAGTCCATTCGGCGCTTCGTCAGATGGACAATCATGCTCCAATAAATTTTATTATTTTTCAGTTAGATAGCTAAGTCCATTTTTTCGTACTTGCGCTTGAAGCCGGCCATGAAGTCCTCCGGCACGTAGCCATGGATGGCGGCACCGAGGCCGATACCCAACAGGATGTAAGGCCACACCTTGCCGACGATCTGTTTGACATGGTCCCAGCCGGCCTCGAAGCGCTCGACCCAGCTCAGGCTCTGGTCGGCATGCGCCACACCCTGTCCGGCCTGAATCTTCTGCACCCAGTCCTCGAGATAGCGCTCCATCTTGAGCTTGCCGATAACGAAGCCAGCGAAAATGGCCACCAGCAGGCCCATGCCCAGGTAAAGCGCCGCGACCTTCCAGCCGAACATGCCGAAGAGCAGCACCAGCGCCACTTCATTGACCATCGGCGCCGAAATCAGGAAGGAAAAAGTGACGCCGAGCGGCACGCCGGCCGAGAGAAAGCCGATGAACAGTGGCACTGCCGAGCACGAACAGAATGGTGTGACGATGCCCAATGTCGCCGCTAGCACGTTGCCAACCCCGACGCGCTTTCCGGAGAGCAGAGCGCGGGTGCGTTCCGGAGCAAAGAAGGTCTGGATAATGCCCATGACGAAAACGATACCCGCCAGCAATAGCAGCACCTTGGGTGTGTCAAACAGGAAGAAATGAACGGCTTCACCGAAATGGGTCTCGCGGCTTAGCTGACAAGCCGCAACGACGCCATCAGCAAACTCGGTGAGATGGCTGTACACGGCAAACCACACGACCGTTGAAGCGGCGATAAGAGCAAGCCAGCGAAAAATTCCGGGGGTGGTAATGGCTTGAGTTGGGGCGGGCAAAATAAGTCTCCAGATGTTGCGGCAGGGTGGTCTTCAAAAGTAGACGAATGAAGGGCTAAAAGGATGCAGCGATGTAGGTTGGGCACAGATTGCCCAACCTACGGTTATGGCTATTGTCGTGAAAACGCGCCGACGAATGAATTCGCACGGCGCGTTTGTGCTTTCTTGAAGAGCGATTCTACCCCTTGCAGCCGGTGTTCCGATTGCAAGACCTACTTGATGATTCCGCGCTCTTTCATGTTTTCACAGGCGTTGCGGCGGGGTGTCGGCAAGGTGACGCCCTTGTCCTTGGCGCGCGTTTCCATCAGGCTGCGATGCTCGGTCTGGACCACTTTGCACTCGTCAAAGGTTTTGACTTCGCGCATTTTGATCTGGAAGGCGGTACGCTCTTCCGGAGTCATCAGCGTCCAGCCGCGCGTGTTGTTGCGGTTGAAGCGCATTCCGTGTCCGCCGCCCGGGCCCATTCCGGCTCCAGGTCCCATGCCAGGGCCCGGTCCGGCGTTCTGCATGCCCATCCCCATTCCTGGGCCCATGCCGCCGCCCATTCCCGGGCCGGGTTGCGCCCATGCCGGGGAGGACAGTGCTGCGCCGAACAGCGCGATCAGGGCAATACTCTTGAGGGTCATCGTGGTTTTCATGCGGGTTCTCCTGGTGGGTTGAATTCGATCAGGGCAGCGGTTTAACCTCCTCCGTCCTTGATTAGCATTTAAGCTCAAACATGTAATCGAGGTGTTGCGTGGGATGGTCTTTTTGTATCGCAGCGTTGCCTTTTGCTGCAGCGTTACAGTGAGTTACAAATATATGCTCACGATCGGAATGACGGCGTGTTGCCGCTGTAGGGTTGTCCTTGGGAACGCGATTGCTCTGTTGGCGAAAGCGGGCAGCGGAGGGCGAAGCGTCTGTCTTATAATGAGACCACTATTTCAGGCCTGGTCGGTAAGGAGTTTTCGATGTCGCGTCCGGTAAAAAATCGCCGCATCAGTTGTGCACCTGTTGCCGCTTATTTCAAACCGGTGGGGATTCCGCTGCGTGAACTGGAAGAAATCGTGCTTGGGATGGATGAGCTGGAAGCCATGCGCCTGACTGATCTGGATGGCCTGTATCAGGTCGCCGCTGCCGAGCAGATGGGCGTTTCACGGCAGACGATAGGGAATATCCTGAACAGTGCGCATCGCAAGCTCGCCGATGCCTTGCTCAACGGCAAAGCGTTGCGCATCGGGCCGCATCAGGAAGGCGAGCCAATCACCGATTGTCGGCCGAAAGTCAAAATCATCAACGAGGTTTCGTAGGCCTTGCCAGGGCAGTCAGATCTGTCCTGGGACAAATTGATCTTTATCGGCAAGGGGCCTGGCGTGCATGACCCGCGAATGCATCGAGCAGGCGCTCGCGCCAAACGAACAGCGGGTCTTCTTCGGCCAATAGCTCGAAGGCGCTGGTGCAGCGAGCCCACTGGAAAGCCCCGAAAAGAATGTAATCGGCGTAGAGCGCCGTCGATCCGCCGAGAAAGGGTTGCTTGGCGAGTACGCGCCTGAGAGGGTCAAGTGATTTGCGGAAAACCGTGATCTCGATATCGCGGTTGGTGGTGATTTCCTCGAGGGCTTTGCCGAAGCGTTTTTCCCGGCTTGCCCGGAAGTAGGCAAGATCACGCTCATCAAGAACTTGGGGGATGTCCGAAACAATCAATCGGGCCATGCCGGGATGAACGACACCATCGACGAATTCGTTGATGAAGCGGGTCAGTGCCTGACCGCTGGGGCCACCGAAGAGCGAGGGCGCCTCCGGGTAGGTTCGTTCCAGGTAATCGGCGATGGCCCAGGAGTCGGAGACGACTTGTTCACCATCGACCAGAACGGGAACCAGCCCCTGGCCGGAAAAGGCAATCGCTTCCTGGTCGGTAAAGCGCCAGGGGAGCGATGCAAAGGGTAGTTCCTTGTGCAGCAGGGCCATGCGTATGCGCCAGCAAAAGGGGCTGAAGCGCAAATCGGGGTTGGCACCAGCGAGGTCATAGAGGACGCGATTGGCCATTTTATGTCTTCTCTACCACGGCCGCCGTTTGGCCAAAAAGCAGGGCTTTGGATTCCTCCGATACGGTCGGGGCGGTATTGATTTCCTCAGCCCGTTGGTAGGCCCGGATGACCGCCGGACGCGCCCGAATACTGTCGAACCAGCGCCTGAGGTGGGGAAAATCGTCGAGATTCTGCAGCTGACGCTTCCAGGGAACGATCCACGGATACGACGCCATGTCGGCAATCGAATAATCACCGGCGATGAATTCGCGGTCGGCCAGGCGCTTGTTCAGCACGCCATACAGGCGATTCGTCTCGTTGACGTAGCGATTGATGGCGTAGGGGATTTTCTCCGGGGCATACTGTACAAAATGATGGTTCTGCCCGGCCATCGGGCCGAGTCCGCCCATCTGCCAGAACAGCCATTGCAGCACTTCAGTCCGGCCGGCGAGGTCGTGCGGGATGAACTGGCCGGTCTTTTCGGCCAGATAAAGCAGGATGGCGCCAGACTCGAAAACCGATACGGGTTTTATTCCTTCTGCCGGTGCATGATCCACCAACGCGGGCATCCGGTTGTTCGGCGATATCTTGAGAAAATCGGGAGCGAATTGCTCGCCCTTGGCGATGTTGACCGGAATGATGCGGTAAGGAAGCTGCGCTTCCTCAAGGAAGATCGTGATCTTGTGACCGTTGGGTGTCGTCCAGTAATAGAGATCAAGCATGACAGTTTTCCTTTTGGCGTTGGATTGGCTCATGGTAACGAATATCAGGCCAGTTGAATTGATTGGTCGACCTGAAACAGTCGAATAAGTTCGAGTCGTCTGGTTGATACTAGCCGTACCCGATACCCGGTTATATTTATCCGCGGATAAATAAGCTTCTGCAAAATAAATCGTTCCGATTTTCTGCGGGATTGCCTATCTTGTGGTCATGGCACCTTGTTGTGCCGGTCACCATGATGAGGTCATTGCAATGCCGCTATCCGATTTTGTGCGCTACATCAATGCGCAGCATCCGGTCTCCTTTTCCGGGTCCCCTTCGGCGTCGTCCTTTGTCTCCGAGGAGGGAAAGGTCAGCGCATACTACGCCGGCTTGCGCCTTGAAAGCGTATTTCTCGAGGTGCTTGACGCGGTCACTGGCGAATTGCAAGGGCATGCAGCCAGCCTCGTGGTCTCGCGTGCAGAAACCAATATGCCGCTGCAGCCGGAGGTGCTTTACGCGCAGCCGAGAAATGACGCCGAGTTCATCTATCTTGACCGCCTGGTGCGCACGCTTCACACCTTAAACCATCTGACTTCAATCGCGCCGCGTTCGCGTGGAACTCTTCTGCTTGGCGTACACCCGCGCCATGTGGCCAGTGTCGCCGCCGATCATGGCCTGGCGTTCGAGGAGATACTGCAGAGCTGCGGCCTGTTTCCGCAGCAGATCACGCTGGAGTTCGAGATTGATAACCAGGCCGACACCGGATTTCTGGTGAAAGCCTTCGGCAACTACAAATCGCGTGGCTATGGTATCGCCGTGAGTTCGCTCAGGGCAAACAGTGCCGAACTGGCGGTGCTCAAGGAAATTCAGCCGGCAATCGTCAAACTCGATCCCCGGCTTCTCTCTTCGGCGAACGACTTGAAGGAATATGTCGATGCCCTGCACGACTTGGGAGCGCAGGTCATGATTGAAGGACTGAATAGCGCCTTGCTGAGAAGGACGGCGCGGGAGAATGGCATTGATCTGCTGCAGGTGTTCGAGCCTCTTCGTCGATTGATCCATGCCCAAACACTACATCCGGTTGCTATACCCGAGCCGGAGCAGCAGGTGTCCGTTTATTAAGGAGAATAAGATGAGCAAAAACTCTTTCCATGCCTCGCGTGAGGCGTTCATCAAGGCGCTTCATGACTATCAGTCGGCCACGCTGGAGATGAACCAAGCCTTGCAGCGGTTGACCCAGCATAACCATGCCTTGTACCAGCCGCTCAAGGTCGTCGTCCATTCCACCACTTCACTGCTGTCGCCAAATTGTCGCTGAGGGCACTGTGCCAATGAAAAAATTCACTCACCACTAGCATGCGATTCAGCCCAGGGTAATCCGGGTCGCTGACGCATGCGATGACTAAGTGCCTTGTTGCAAGGCAGAGAGTTAGGACGCTATGGTTTACGACAAACTGATTGACTATTTCAATTCCTGGAACCGGCATTTGTCACAGCCCAATAATAATCTTCAATTCGATGACCGTGGGGCATTTGGTGTCTTTCGCGGTTTGCGACTGTACAGCGCATTCCAGCCGGTTTTCTCCTCCGATACGCTGAGGCCGATGGCATACGAAGCCTTGCTTCGCGCTCGTACCCCCGCCCATCGCGCCATCTCGCCGGCCGAAGCCTTCGCCCAAGCGAAGACTCTTGATGAGGTGGTCTATCTCGATCGCCTGTGCCGTATGGTGCATGTGATCAATTACTTTACCCAGAACAGCGCAAGCGGTGACCTTTTCCTGAATGTCAGCGGCGGGCATCTGATGCGTGTCGATACCGGGCACGGCAGTGTCTTCGAGACCCTGCTGGGTCATTGCGGCATCGATCCGACGCAGGTGGTGCTGGAAATACTCGAAGCCAATGTTGACGATCTACAGCATCTGCAGGAGGCAGTAATGGCTTACCGCAGTCGCGGTTTTCGTGTGGCCATTGATGACTTTGGGAGCCAGCACTCCAATTTCGACCGGCTGTGGCAGCTGACGCCGGATATTGTCAAGATTGATCGTTCGCTGATCGTTCAGGCGGAGAGCAACTGCCGGGCGCGAAGGATTTTGCCCAAGCTCGTTGAAATCATCCACGATCTCGGGGCGCAGGTGGTTTGCGAAGGGATTGAAACCCACGAGCAACACGCGCTGGTACTGGATTCGGGTGCCGATCTCTTGCAGGGTTACTACTATGCCCGCCCGACGGCCGAAGTGCTGCCGCAAGCCGCGCAATTAATGGCCGAGGCCGCTTAACGCGGGACTTGCTGGCATGTTGCTATTAACTAAAACCATATAAGCAACAAAGTTATTCGTCGTTCTCATGACGCTGTCAGATCGGTAAATTGCCTGACATCAACTTACTTCTCTGACGGCCATGACTATTCAAAGCGAACAACCCTACTGGGACGAAAAACTCGAAACGCAGACCCGCGCAGAGTGGGATCGTCTGAAACTGCAGCTGCTCCAGAAGCATCTGTATCATGCTTACGCGAATTCGCCGTATTACCGGCAGAGCTTCGATGCGGCTGGCGTGCATCCGGATCAGGTCAAGAGTCTCGACGATATCCGTCGTTTCCCGTTCATCAACAAGACCATCCTGCGCGAGCGGCAGGAAGCCGTGCTGCCCTTTGGCGATCTGGTCGCCGTTCCCGAGCGCGACATCGTCTATATTTCGGCGTCCAGCGGCTCGACCGGCATCCCTACGGCCTCGCCGTTTACCAGTCAGGACTTCGACGACTGGATCGACTACGAGGCGCGACAGTTCTGGTCGTCCGGCCTGCGTCCGGAAGACCGCTACTGTCATTCGCTCAACTTCTCGCTATTCGTTGGCGGCCCCTGTGTGCTCGGCGCGCAGAAGCTCGGCGCACTCTCTATCCACGCCGGTACCGTGCCGTCGGAACGGCTGTTGACGATCATCCGTCAGTTTCAGGCCACCGCCATCTGGACCACGCCGTCCTACGCCTGGTACCTCGGCGAGACGGCAGTCAAGGAAGGCATCGACATCAAGAAGGATCTCAGCATCAAGCGCATATTCGTCGCCGGTGAGCCCGGCGGGTCGATTCCGGAAACGCGCGAGCGTATCGAGGCGCTGTGTGGCGCGTCGATCTACGACTACTACGGACTTTCCGATATTTTTGGCTCCTGCGCCGGGATGTGCGAAGAGAAAAGCGGCCTGCACTGGGCCGAGGATCACATCCTCGTTGAAGTGCTCGATCCGGATTCCGGCGATCCGGTGGCCGAAGGCGAGCGCGGCGAACTGGTGCTGACCACGCTGAAGAAGTCGGCACGGCCGATGATCCGTTTCCGTACCGGCGATATCGTTTCGTTTACCTCGGAACCCTGCGCCTGTGGCCGGACATCGCTGCGCATGCTCGGGGTGCATGGACGCCTCGACGACATGCTGATCATCAAGGGGGTCAATGTCTTCCCCAGCGACGTCGAGGCCATCGCGCGCAAGGATCACGATTTCTCCGGCGAATACAAGCTGATCGTCGAACGCGAAAACCATCTCGACCGGCTGACCGTCGAGGTCGAGTGTGCGGCTTCTTTTTTCGGCGACGAGAGCGAGCTGGCGGCGCGCTTTGTTCGCCAGTTGCAGTCAATCACCGGGGTTTCGGCGAAAGTCAGCATTCTGCCGCCGGATACGCTGCCACGGGCCACGCACAAGGCCAAGCGCGTCGAAGATCGGCGCAACGTGGTCTGGGGGTGAATGCGGAGCGCTGCCATGCAGATGGCTTAAATAGGAAGGCGAGAGCTTGTCCCCTTTGCTATGATCGTGTCTGAACTGCCTGGGATGTCCTGGGCAGTTCATTTGAATTCAATAAGCGGGTGAGAATCATGAGCGAATCAGCTGTTCAAAATAAACGCCAGGGCTTTGCCACGCGCGTTATCCATGCCGGCCAGTCACCCGATCCGGCGACCGGCGCCGTGGTCACCCCGATCTACGCAAATACCACCTATGTCCACTCCAGCCCCGGGGTGCATCTGGGGCTCGATTATGGGCGTTCGCACAACCCGACGCGCTGGGCTTTCGAGCGTTGTATTGCCGATCTGGAAAGCGGCGCCCAGGGCTTCGCTTTTGCTTCCGGCATGGCGGCCATCGCCAGCGTGCTGGAACTCGTCGATTCGGGCAGCCACGTGATTGCCAGCGATGACCTCTACGGGGGGACTTTTCGCCTCATGGACAAGGTGCGCAAGGCCAGCGCCGGGCTGAGCTTCAGCTATGTCGATCTGTCCGATCCGCTGGCCCTGGCCGCGGCGGTGACGCCGGAAACCCGCCTGCTGCTGGTTGAGACGCCGACCAATCCGCTGCTCAAGCTGGCCGATCTGCGGCTGCTGGCCGAGTTCTGCCAGCAGCACCGAATCATTTCGGTGGTCGACAATACGTTTGCTACCCCGTGGATCCAGCGCCCGCTGGAGTTGGGCTTCGATGTCGTCGTGCACTCAACCACCAAATATCTCAACGGACATTCTGATGTCATTGGCGGAATCGCTGTGGTCAGTGCCGAGGAACGCAACCAGGCGCTGGCAGAGCGACTGGCCTTTTTGCACAACGCCATCGGCGCGGTGGCCGGGCCTTTTGAAAGCTTCCTGGCGCTGCGCGGAGTCAAGACGCTCGACCTGCGCATGCAGCGCCACTGCGACAATGCGCAAGAGTTGGCGCAATGGCTCGAAGCGCACCCCAAGGTCGGTCGGGTGCGCTATCCCGGCCTCGCCTCGCACCCTCAGCACGAACTCGCCCGGCGCCAGATGCGCGGCTTCGGCGGCATGATCACCTTCGAACTCAAAACCGATCTGGCGGGAACCGTGCGCTTCCTCGAAAACTGCCGCTTGATCACGCTGGCCGAAAGCCTTGGCGGCGTCGAGAGCCTGATCGAACACCCGGCGATCATGACCCATGCCAGCATTCCTCCCGAGCAGCGGGCGAAAATCGGCATCAGTGATTCGCTGGTCCGCTTGTCCGTCGGCATTGAAGACGTCAGCGATTTGCGCCGTGATCTCGAGGATGCGTTTGCGGCCGTCTGAGATTACACTCGGTCTATCGATTGAAGAGGACTAGATGGCCTATGTGTGAACTGCTCGGGATGAACTGCAACGTCCCCACCGATATCTGTTTCTCCTTCACCGGATTCCAGTCCCGCGGTGGAGCTACCGGCGTGCATCGCGACGGCTGGGGCATCGCCTTTTTCGAAGGCAAGGGCACGCGCCTGTTCCTCGATCCGCAGCCTTCGTGCGACTCGCCAGTGGCCGAACTGGTGCGGCATTACCCGATCCGTTCGCTCAACGTCATCGCCCACATCCGCAAGGCCACGCAAGGCCCGACCGGCCTGGAAAATACCCATCCCTTCATCCGCGAACTGTGGGGGCGCTACTGGATCTTTGCGCACAACGGCAACCTGCTCGACTATGCGCCGGAATTGGATGGAAGCTTCCTGCCGGTTGGGCAAACCGACAGCGAGCGGGCTTTCTGCCATCTGCTTCAGTCGCTGCGCCAGCGCTTCCCGCAGGGCATGCCGGAACGTCCGGCGCTGCATGCCGCCCTCGAAGAGTTTGCAGTGCAGGTCAGACCCTTCGGCCTGTTCAATTTCCTGCTCTCGAACGGCGACTGCCTGTTTGCCCACCGTTCGAGCGAGCTGCATTACCTGATCCGCCAGGCGCCTTTTGCCGTTGCCCACCTCAAGGATGAGGATGTCGCCGTCGATTTCAGCGAGGTGACCTCGCCGGATGACCGCGTAGCGCTGATCGCCACGCTGCCGCTGACCGACAATGAAACCTGGCTGCCGCTGCCGGTCGGCCGCGTGGTGATGTTTGCCGACGGGGTCTATTACCCGGCCTGATGGCGCGCTGAACTTAGCCTTTCTTGTCGGCGCGCTTGGCCAGAAAATCTCCGGCACTCTGCACCAGCTGCACGAAAATGACCAGAGCAATGACCGTAATGACCATCACGTCGGTCTGGTAGCGGTAATAGCCGAAGCGGATCGCCAGATCGCCGATGCCGCCGCCACCGACAATGCCGGCCATCGCCGAATAGCCGATCAGGCTGATCAGGGTAATGGTCAGCCCGCGCACGAAACCGGGCAGCGCTTCGCGGACCAGTACGCCGAAGATGATGCGCAGCGGGCTGGCGCCAAAGGCCTGCGCGGCTTCGATAATGCCGGGGTCGACCTCGCACAGTGCGCCTTCGACCAGTCGCGCATAAAAGGCGATGGCGGCGACTGAAAGCGGTACGGAAGCCGCCGCCGGGCCGATCGTCGTCCCCAGGACCCACTGCGTGAAGGGCAGCAGCATGACCAGCAGAATGACAAAGGGCAAGGAGCGGATGAGGTTGACCACGACACTGCCGATGCGGTGCGCTGCCTGATTCTCCCAGAACAGCCGGCGCTCGGTAATGTACAGCAGGATGCCCAGCGGCAGGCCGCCGGCAATGGCAAAGAAGCTGGAAACGCCGACCATCAGCAGGGTTTCATTGAACGCTGGAACCAGATCGCCCCAGACATTGACCAGGATTTCAAGCATGAAGCACCTCCACGTGTGCGGTACTGCGGCGGACAAAGTCGACGGCCTCGCTCAGGCGTGAAGGCCGGGCGGTGTCGTCGCGGTCACGCAGCAGGGCGATCAGCAGGCCGATTGGCCGATGGTTGATGTACTCGATCTTGCCGTGCAGGATGTTGACTGAGACGCCATATTGCAGCGTGGCTTCGGACAACACCGGGTGTTCGGCACGATCACCGAGGAAGAGGATCTTGAGCAAGGTGCCTTTGAGGTCCTCTGTCAGCCGGGGCGGCAACTCCAGGTTGAAAGTGTGTTCAACGAGCTGGCGGGTGAACGCCTGCTGCGGCGTGGCAAAAATGTCATAGACATCGCCCTGCTCGATCACCTCACCGTCGCTCATCACTGCAACTCGGGTACAGATTTTCTTGATCACGTTCATTTCGTGCGAGATGAGCACGATGGTAATTCCGAGGCGCGCGTTGATCTCGGCGAGCAGTTCGAGGATCGCTGCCGACGATTCGAGATCGAGCGCCGAAGTCGGTTCGTCACAGAGCAGAACAGCCGGGTGATTGGCGATGGCGCGGGCAATGCCGACGCGCTGTTTCTGCCCGCCGGACAGTTGTGACGGGTAAGCCTTGGCCTTGTCGCTCAGACCGACCAACCCGAGCAGTTCGGGCACGCGCTGGTTGATCTCCTGACGACTCTTGTCGGCAATTTTCAGGGCAAATGCGACATTCTCGGCGACTGTGCAGGTATGCATCAGATTGAAGTGCTGGAAGATCATGCCGATCTTTTGCCGCTCGCGGCGCAGTTCGGCGCCTTTGAGGTCGGTGATGTCCTGGCCGTCGAGCAGCACGCGGCCGCTGTCCGGCCGCTCGAGCAGGTTGATGGTGCGCAGCAGGGTGCTCTTGCCGGCGCCGCTCGTGCCGACGATGCCGAAGATCTCACCCGGTTCAATGCGCAGCGAGGCATTCTTCACCGCGTGAACCGTATGATCCTTGGCCTCAAAGGCGATGGAGATGTTTTGCAGGTCAATCATGATTTTCTCTGTTATTGCCGTCAGCGCTTATTTTTTGCCGTGGTGCTTATGGGCGATTCGAGCGACCAGCCATTCCGGGCGCTGGAACGAGGTGTACTGAAACTTAGGGTCGGTGACCACGGCGAGAAACTCGTCGGATTCGACGACCGCCTTGATGTCCTTGGCAAAGGGCTTGTCCAGATCGTCGGTCTTCACCGCGATCAGGTTCTTGATGTTTTCGTCGAGCACTTCCTGTTTCAGGGCCTTGTTCAGGTCAAGTCCGGCGGCGATGGCGAAGTTGCCGTTGACCACCGAAGCGGCGGCGGTGTCGAGCGTGCGCGGCAACTGGGCGGCTTCCAGTGCCTTGAAGACGAGTCCGCGCGGGTTCTGCTCAATGTCTTTTTCCGACGCCTTGGTCGGGTCGATGTCGCTCTTGAAAGTCAGCAGATTGATCTTGGCCAGGAAGCGCAGGGCCCGTGCCAGATTGGTCGGATCGTTGGCCAGGGTAATGACATCGCCTTTTTTCAGGTCATCGAGCGACTTGATCTTGTTGGAATAGAGCCCCAGACCAGCGGTCGGGACGTTGATCAGTGCCGAGAGTTTCAGGCCTTTGTCGGCCGAAAACTTGTCCAGATAAACTTTGTGCTGGAACAGGTTGGCATCGGTGGCGCCGTTGGCCAGTGCCAGATTCGGCTGCACGTAATCGCTGAATTCCTTGATGCTGACCTTGTAACCTTTCTTCTCCAGACCGGGCTGGATGGCCTGTTTGATCAGGTCGCCGTAGGGGCCGGGGGCGACTCCGAAGACGATGGTTTTTGGGGTGGCCTGGGCAAAGGCCGAGGTGACGCCGAGGCTGAGGGTAAGGACGGCGGCCGTACGCGCGGCGCGGCGCAGGAATCTGGAAAGGCTCATGATGAATCTCCTGATGGAAAATTGATGACGAGCCGAGTGTAGCAACGCGGGGTTATCAGCCAAACGAATAATAAATGCTTCTCTTATCTGAAAATACGTATAAGAAAAGCGCCGTGAATGGCGCTGGTTTTATGGTTTGTCGTCATGAAGTCAGAGGTGTGGGTCTTCGTCCCGGAACGCTCACGCATCTGTGCACAAGATCTGTAGGTAAGCCTGTGGATAAGCCCGGGATATGTAAGCCAGCTCATTGACGCATATGAAGACTTTGCCAGTGCCCGAAAAACAGGCGCGGGTAGAGGTTCAGGTGTGCTCGATAATTTCAAAATCGTGGGTGATTTCGGCGCTAGCGCCGAGCATGATCGATGCCGAACAGTACTTCTCTTTCGACAGCGTGATGGCCCGGGCCACGACCTCGGGCTTGAGGTTTTTCCCGCTGACGACAAAATGAAAGTGAATCCGGGTAAACACCTTGGGTTCGCTTTCGGCGCGCTCGGCCTGCAGGCTGACCTCGCAGCCGCTGACGTCATGGCGCCCTTTTTTGAGGATCGTGACCACGTCGAAGGCCGTACAGCCGCCTGTTCCGGCCAGCAGTAATTCCATCGGGCGTGGTGCCAGATTACGTCCGCCGGCATCCGGCGGGCCATCCATCAGGAGCACATGATTGCTTCCGGTTTCGGCGAGGAAGGACATGCCGCCTTCTATCCATTTGACTTTGCATTCCATGCGTTTATCTCTTTCCAATGTTGATTCAGGGCGCTTCACAGCGTATTTTGCCAGAGCTGCGATTCCGGCCGGAGCATCCGAGTGTGTTTCGACAATCGACCGGTGAACGTGGTTCAGTCCACAGAAGCCTACAGTCTTTTTCCCAGACAGGTCGCGCTGGCCGGGCAGAGACTTTCGAATTGCGGGTGCGCGGCAATCGCAGCGGGAACGACCTTGCGTGACAGTTCCCGATAGCCGTGCCGGACAAAGAACCCCGAGGCCGTGGTGGTGAGCAGGTAGATTTCGTGTATGCCGGCAACGAGTGCCGCAGTTTCACATTGGCTGACGAGTTTTTCTCCCAGGCCTCTGCCCCGGCAGCGTGGACTGACCGCGAGCGAACGCAGGAGTCCTCGCGAACCGGCGCGGTCCAGTCCGGCGACGGCTTCTAGTTTGCCATTCTCGCCTTCAATGACGTGGAAGTGGCTCAGCGAATCGGCGCTCAGGTCGTCACTGGGCAATCCGCATTCTTTCAGCAGCGTGATTACCGCCGGAAGGTCGGTTGTCGTCGCGGGTCGAATCGTCAGGGTTTCAGTCATGCCGTCGTCCTCTCGGTCTCGCGTTCCCAGGCACGCAGTTGCCGCCAGGCGTCATCGCGAATCTTCTCCAGCGCCGTGACATCCTCTTTCGTCAGTGTACGGAAGCGTCCCTGTTCGGACAAGTAGCTTTCCAAAGGCTCGAATTTCGCTGGTGTGCGGGTGATGCGCACGACGCCCTCATCCCATTCCACAAGGGGCCACAGACCGGTGTCGACAACCGATTTGCCGAGACGAATGGTCGAGTCCGATTCGCAACCCCAGCCCGTCGGGCACGGCGCGAACACATGCAGGAACGAGGGGCCGTCGACGGACGCCGCCTTCTGGATCTTTTTCAGGAAATCCGCCGGGTGCCCGACGCTGGCTGTCGCGGCATACGGAATGCCGTGTGCCGCCGCGATGCGCAGCAGGTCCTTCTTGGGCGCGCTGATCGTTGGGCGGAATCCGGCCTGCGAGGTCGAGGTCTTCGCACCCCACGGCGTGGCACCGCTTTTCTGCACGCCGGTGTTCATGTACGCCTCGTTGTCGTAGCAGATGTAGATGATCTTCTCGCGCCGGTCGAAAGCCCCGGAGAGTGCCTGCAGGCCGATGTCGGCGGTCGCTCCGTCGCCGGCAAAACCGACGACATGGACGTCCTTGAGCCCGCGTGCGCGCACCGCCGCGGCGACGCCGGAGAGCACCGCGCCGGTGGCGGCAAACGGGGCGATCATGGCATTCACGCCAAAGGCCATTTGCGGGAAGATGAAACCGACCGCCGACATGCAGCCGGCTGGTACCACCGCGTAGCAGCGTTCGCCGAGCACCTTGAGCACCCAGCGCAGGATCAGCGTTCCGCCGCAGCCGCCGCAGCCCTTGTGGCCGACAAAGTATTCGGGCTCAGGGAGCGTTTTTATGGATATTTTCTTCATAGCCTTCGAGTCCCATGAAATAGGCCGAACCGGCCTGGCCGAACCGCTGACTGGCCGCTTGAGTCGGTTGGTCGGCGGCGGCCAGGTCGGCAAAGAGTGCACTGATGTGTTCGCGGGTCATGTCCTGCCCGCCGAGACCACCGACAAAATTGATGACTTTCGGCGGAACCCGGCGTTCGTTGGCTGCGTGTTCGTAGAGCGCCGCCTTGACTTCCATGGCGACGCTGCCCTGATGGCCGAAGGAAATGTCCTTTTCCAGCACGCCGATGGCGCGCACCGGCGTGCTGCGGCCGTCGCCGAGAAGGGCAGCATTGAGTTCATCTCTCGGGAAGGGGCGCAGGTAGCGGATGCGCAACAGGCCGACGCGCACGCCGGCCTGGCGCAGTTCGTCGACCGCCACGCGCACCGTGCCGGCGACCGAGCCCAGCGTGACGATAATGAAATCGGCATCTTCGCTCCGGTAGCGCTCGATGAGCTCGCTGACGCCGCGTCCAAAGACTGCGGTATAGCGTCGGCCAGTGTCGCGGATGACTTCGGCGGCACGCAGCATGTCGCGGTGCTGCAGGTACTTGAAGACGGTGTAATCGCCGGGCCCAGCGGTAATCCCGAGACTTTGCGGAGAGGTCAGGTTGAAGGTGCCGGGATAGCCGTCGGGCAGATCCGGTGGCGGCAGGAAGGCGTCGACGTCGGCCTGATCGGGAATCGACACCGACTCGTAGGTGTGGGTCAGGACGAAGCCGTCGAGATTGACCAGCACCGGCGTACGCACCGAGGGATTCTCGGCAATGGCGTAGGCCTGAATCGTCATGTCCAGACTTTCCTGCGCGTCTTCGGCGTAGGCCTGAATCCAGCCCGAGGAGATCAGCGCCAGTGAATCGCTCTGGTCGCCGTAGATGTTCCACGGCAGGGCCAGCGCCCGGTTGGCGTTCATCATCACCAGCGGATAACGCCCGCCCGAGCTGTAATACAGGATTTCGGCCATGTACATCAGGCCTTGCGACGAGGTCGCGGTGAAGGTGCGCACGCCGGTGGCGCAACTGCCCATGACCAGCGACAGCGCCGAGTGTTCGGATTCGACATGGACGAATTCGGCGAGCAGTTCGCCGTTGTCGACCATCTCGGAAAGCCGTTCGACGACGCCGGTCTGCGGCGTGATCGGGTAAGCGGCAACGACGCGCGGCCGCGACAGGCGCACGCCTTCGGCGACGGCTTCGTTGCCGGAAAGAAAGGCCTGCGTACTCATGGGGTGCTCCCGTTTTTCTGGTTTTCGTCGATCATGTGCACACATTGCTTCGGGCACTCGACGGCGCAGATGCCGCAGCCCTTGCACCAGTCGGCTTCGACTTGCGGGAAGCCCTCGGCATTGCTGACGATGGCCGCGTCGGGGCAGTACAGCAGGCACAGATTGCATTTATTGCACGGTTCGAGATCGATCTCCGGCCACTGGGTGCGCCAGCTGCGGTTGGAGACGGCGAGATGTCCGCCGTCGAATTGCGGGCTTCCCGGCCAGGCGTCGACGTCCTTCTGGCGTTTGAAGGGCTGGAGCGAACAGGGTTTTTCTTCGGCATCAGCCATGCGCGACTCCTTTTTCCAAACCTTCGAGGCCAATACTGAACGCATGCTGGAACGCGGCCAGATTCTTGACGCCCTTGCTGCCAGTTCCGAGCTCGCGACGGATGCCTTCTTCGGCCGCCGATTGAGAGACGATGCCAGTCAGACCGACCAGGGCGCCGAACAGGACGCTGTTGGTGTGTTCCGAACCCATGATTTCGCGGGCGATGCGTCGTGCCGGAATGCGGATGATGCGACCGGCCACGAGCGAGTCTGGTGTCGTATTTTCCTTTTCCGAATCGATGATGAGCAAGGTCTTCGGCGTCAGAAAGCTGGTAGGAACCTGGGTCAGCAGGGTTTCGTCAAGAATGACCGCGACATCGGCTTGGCGGACGGCACTGCGATCACGGACTTTCGCTGCGTCGATACGCGTGTAGGCAAACACCGGCGCGCCGCGTCGTTCTGGACCGAAAGCGGGCATGGCCATGGCCTGCTGGCCGGAGAGCATGGCGGCAATGCCGAGCAGCCGGGCGGCGGTAAAGGCACCCTGTCCACCCCGGCCGAGCCAGACGGTTTCATGCATGATGATTTATCCTGGATTGGTTCATTGTCATATGTCCCGGCGACTGGGGATGGTTCAAGCACGCAGTCGACGGGTCGCAATCTATCAATCCGGTGAGCACGGACAAACGATTTATTTTGTATTTGCTTATGTCCGAAATGATGGGTCTTGAGTGAAACCCTCTGCGGATCAGACGGCGTGGCTGTCCTGGCGGTAGCGCCCCAACCTGGGCAGTTGGTACTTCGGCTGCGGGCGGTCGACTTCGGCCCGCATCAATTTGATGATGTTCTCTGCATATGGCCAGGCGCCGTAGCCTGAGGCGACATTGATATGCCCGGCAGCGCCGATGTTGATGCACTCAATGCCCCAGTCTGAGGCCATCGTCTCGGCTTTCTCCAGCGTCAGCCACGGATCGTTTTCGCTGGCGATCATCAGGCCGGATTGTCGCAGTGGCTTGGAAAACAGCCGGGTTGGCAAGTCGAAGCGTTGCGGATTGGCCGGAGCGACGAACAGGGTTGCCGCGATCGGCGTGCCCAGAGCCATGAGGGCATGCGCCGTCGCCAGGCAGCCGAAACTGTGGGCCACCACCAGCGGCGGGTGATCGAGAGCGCGTGCGGCTCGGTCGATGTTGCAACTCCAGGCTTCAAGCGAAGTGTCTTCCCACGCTTGCTCAACGCGTAGGGTTCCGGTAAGCCGGTTTTCGATAATCGACTGCCAGTGGCCGGGGCCGCTATTGCCCCAGCCCGGAACGATCAGTATCTCGGTCTGTTTCATCTCATGTCCTTTCGAGTACACGCTTCATTGCAGCGCTGCTGAGCCGCCCTTGAAACGGGTAATGGCCTGGTCGAGTTGCAGGATGGAGCGGCGGCTGAAGACCACCGGCAAGTCCATCTCCTCGGCGATGCGGCGCATTTTCAGCGCCAACCGGTGATTGACCTGGTCAACCAGAATGACCACCAGACGAGTCCGGCTGGGTATCTTGCGATGGCATTCGCTGCCGTTGCGTCCGTTCCAGTGCACTACGGGCCCCAATCCCTGTGCCATCAGGTAGTCTCTGTAGGTGCCTACCCGGTCACCTCCAACAATGAGCGCCGACATGATTCCTCCTGATGTGCTGAGTCCGTGTCGAGAATTTAAGGGTAAGGAAGTCGCAAGGGAACGAATTAAAAGTTCAATCGATATTACGCACAGGTATATGCCTTATTCCGCAAGAAGATATCCATATCTCGATTAATTCGTTGAGGATGCGGCGGATTTCTCCTAGTCTGTGAAATGAATTTGTCTGCGCCGCAGCAGTGCTGCAATACGGGGAGATTTTGTACACCATGCCCGAAATGAATGACTGTCAAACTTCGAGTGAATCCGACCAGGACCGGCTTGACTTGCCGACACGGCAGAAGAATGCTTTGCGCATTCTGCTTTCCAAACCTGTCATTAGCCCCCAGGAGGTGGCCGGCCTGGATCGTCGTGTCCTCGAGCGTGCGCCGGGCGTAGGCCAGCAGAGCGTGGCGATTATTCGCGCCTGGCTGAATGACCACGGCTATGATCTGAGCGAAGTATCGGTGCCCGTAGTCAATCAGCGTGTGGTTCAGCACAAACGAAAACTTGAGCGGGCCATCGAGTACCTGCGCGGACGTGGCTACGAGGTTCGCCGATCCCGATGACTTGTCACTAGATAAGCTCATAAGAATTTCATCGTTCGCAGAGCTTGTGGATTTCCCTAGACTCCCCTTCATGTTCAATCCCCCAAGGAGCTTTTTCATGAAACTCATCCGATTGTTGTCCGGTGTCGTTGTCGGCACCCTGCTTTCTGCCGCCCTGACGGCTGCCCATGCCGATGTCTCGTTGCTTAACGTGTCCTACGATCCGACGCGTGAGCTCTATCAGGACTACAACGCGGCTTTCGCCAAGTACTGGAAGGCTAAAACCAATGAGACCGTCAGTATCAATCAGTCGCATGGGGGTTCGGGAAAGCAGGCAATGGCGGTTATAGACGGCCTGGGAGCCGATGT
Organism: Betaproteobacteria bacterium; assembly: GCA_037139055.1. GTDB lineage: Bacteria > Pseudomonadota > Gammaproteobacteria > Burkholderiales > Rhodocyclaceae > Propionivibrio. Next base: position 54,340 of record JBAXHE010000012.1, read on the forward strand.
CGTGACTCTGGCGTTGGCCTACGATGTCAATGCGCTTGCGGCAAGGAAGCTGATTCCTGAGGGCTGGCAAAAGCGGCTGCCGCATAATTCTGCGCCGTATACTTCGACCATTGTTTTCCTGGTGCGCAAGGGTAATCCCAAGCAAATCAAGGACTGGGATGACCTGATCAAACCCGGGGTTGGGGTGGTGACGCCGAATCCAAAGACTTCGGGCGGGGCGCGCTGGAACTATCTCGCCGCCTGGGCCTATGCACTAAAGCAGCCGGGAGGCAACGACGTAAAGGCCAGTGAATTCGTCAGCAGTCTTTACAGGAACGTCAAAGTCCTCGATTCCGGAGCGCGCGGTGCGACGATGACCTTTACTGAGCGCGGTATCGGCGACGTCCTGCTGGCCTGGGAAAACGAAGCCTATCTGGCGGTCAAGGAACTCGGCCCCGAGAAGTTTGATATCGTGACGCCTTCGCTTTCCATCCTTGCCGAACCCCCGGTCTCGGTCGTCGATAAGGTGGTCGACAAGCGCGGGACGCGTCAGGTCGCCGAAGCCTATCTGAGCTATCTCTATTCGCCGGAAGGGCAGGAGATCGCCGTCAAACATTATTACCGACCACGCGATACCAAGGTGGCAGCAAAGCACAGCAAGCTGTTCGCCAAAGTGAATCTGGTGACGGTTGATGAGGTGTTTGGAGGCTGGGACAAGGCGCAAAAAGATCATTTTGTCGACGGGGCTTCTTTCGACAAGATTTATCTTTCGGGTCGAAAATAAGGTAGGGAGTCGCCGTATTGCGGGGGCTCTATATTCAGTTTTGGAATACTTATGGAATAAACCATTCTTTTTGAATCTTCGCCGGATACCGTAGGCTTATGACTTAAGGCTACGGCATCCCGCGGAGAAAAAAATGAATTTCCAGCAATTGCGCATCGTGCGCGAAACCGTGCGTCAGGACTTCAATCTGACGACCGTGGCCAATACCTTGTTTACCTCGCAGCCGGGGGTTTCCAAACACATCAAGGATCTGGAGGACGAACTCGGCATCGAGATCTTTGTGCGCCGTGGCAAGCGACTGCTCGGGCTGACCGAGCCGGGAAAGGAATTGCTCACAGTGGTTGAGCGCATCCTGCTTGACGTGCAGAATGCCCGTAGCATTGCCGAGCATTTCTCCAGCCGTGAAACCGGCAATCTGGTCATCGCCACGACCCATACCCAGGCGCGTTATGCACTGCCCGAGGTGATCAAGCAGTTCAAGGCGGAATATCCGAAAGTGCATCTGGTCCTGCATCAGGGCAGTCCGCGCGAGATTGCCGAACTGCTGCTGGCCGGCGAAGCGGATATCGCCATTGCCACCGAATGGCTGAGCAGCGTGCCGGAAGTCGTGACCTTTCCCTACTACACCTGGCAGCACGCTCTGGTCGTCCCGCAAGGGCATCCGCTGACTCAGCTGGCAACGATTTCGCTCGCCGACATCGCCGAATATCCGATCATTACCTATCACGAAGGCTTCACCGGGCGGACCAATATCGACCGCCGTTTTGCAGACGCCGGTCTGGTCCCGGACATCGTGCTGTCGGCCATTGATGCCGACGTGATCAAAACCTATGTCGATGTCGGGCTCGGCATCGGCATCGTCGCCTCGATGGCCTACAACCCGGAGCGCGATGGCAATCTGGTGCGCATCGATTTGCCCGGGCTGTTCGTGCCCAACACGACGCGTCTGGCGCTACGCCGCGGGGTCTATCTGCGCAGCTACGCCTATGCTTTCATTCAGCAACTGGTGCCGGGACTGAGCGAGGAAAAAATCAGCGAAATCCTGGCCAAAGAGACGCTGGCGAGCGGGGATTTCAGTATTTAGGGTTTCCCGATTTAACGGTGAGTGGCGGATCGACGCCCATCGAATAGAGACTTTCAGGCTACGACTTCGTCAGCTTGCTCGTCGCAAACCGACCGCCAATAGATATTTATCGTCTCGGCGATCGAGCGTCATTGCTCGCCGGAGCGACCCGGCTGGCGTCTTCCAGCGAGGTGCTTATCCAGTCGGACATGATTTTGTGAAACTGGGCCGAGGGATGCCTGATGTCGGCAAACAGGTAACCGGTTTCTTTGCCCGGGTCGGGCGTATGCCCGAGTGATTCCGGGGTGGCAGCATCCTTTACGTTGGTGAATCCGTAAGCCGCAGGGTTGGCAATAACGGCGTTCAGCAGTTTCCCCGTATTGAAATAGAGCAGGTTCTTGCCCGCCAGGCCGGACTCAGGGGTTTCGTTGAACAACGATACCAGCTGGCCAAGCAGGACCGGATCAGGAATGTATGCCCGCATGGAGGCAATTGGCGCCTTGGTGATGTCCAGGATGCCGATCACCATCAAATGGCGCGCTCCCGCTGACTGGAGGCGAGTCACCTGAGTCGTGAGGTCGTTCGCCGCAGCAATAATGCCTGCTGCGGCTGCCGCGTTGCTTCCTGAGGAGATTTGCGCAAAGACATCGTTGTGGCCTCCGGAGATCACATAGAGGGCTTTGGGATCAAGCGACCCGCGCGCAAGCATCTGGGTAACCTGAGCGCTGACCGGGGGAATGAGTGCGCTTGCGGGCGATGTGCTCGTGGCCAGATTAATCCTGGAGCTGCCGGTCGCAAAGTTGTTGCCGCTGGCGATATGGCTAAAAGCCATCGGGCTTGTTTTAGGCTGCGCCGCGTAGGCAGGGCTTACAGCAATGCCGTAAGCGGCGCCCAGATTTTGCGACCAGACGGTTCCGGGATTGGTCGAGAAATGATCATAGGCGTTGGGCAGTATCGGCCGATAGAC
>JBAXHE010000013.1:0-55900 GCA_037139055.1 Betaproteobacteria bacterium
TGCGTTCGGGACGCAGGAGTCGGAGGTTCGAATCCTCTCGCCCCGACCACTGAATTTTGATGAAAGCCCTGACTTGTCAGGGCTTTTTCATTTCTATTGCTCCCTCGCAATAATCCCATACTCGCTCAGGAATCTGTTCTGCATGGCCTGTGCTGATCAATGGCGAGCTGCGAACATAGCTTGTCGGGATAATTCGAAAGCTGATGAGTCGTGGAAAACGGGTAATATTCAGTTCAAACCACTGAAGCAACGCTCACGCAGCTTTGGTGTCGATCGGTCAAGCGAAGCCTTTTATGTGACCATAGAGTGCCGAAACTGAATTCTTACTGGAGTGGGTTCCAATGAGTCATTACATCGAGCCGCAAGCTCAGCCCTTAGGCGTGTATGAGGCGCTCTATCAGCGCAAATCGATTCGCGCTTTTCTTCCGACTCCGGTGCCGCGAGACAAAATCGAACGCATTCTTGCCGGGGCATCACGCGCCCCGAGTGGGACGAATATTCAGCCATGGCGCGTCAGGGTGTTGACTGCTGAGGCGCGCCAGCGGCTGGTCGATGCCGTACTGTCTTTTCGCTCTGCCAGCCCTGGGGTCGAACATTTGGGCTATCAGTATTATCCTGCGAAGTGGCAAGAGCCTTATCTCTCACGGCGGCGCAAGGTGGGCTGGGATATGTATGGGCTGCTGGGCATTGGCCGCGCGGATAGCGAACAGATTCAGGCGCAACAGAATCGGAATTTCACCTTTTTTGATGCGCCCGTGGGTATAGTTTTTTCCATCGAAGCTGAACTCGAGCGCGGCAGTTGGCTGGATTACGGGATGTTTCTGCAGTCGTTGACGCTCGCCGCCGAAGCTGAAGGACTGGGAACCTGTCTTCAGGCGTGCTGGGTTTCTCATGCCGATGTGGTGGCATCAACCTTGTCATTCGCTGCGAATGAACGACTGGTATGTGGTCTGGCGCTGGGTTATCCCGATCCGGATGCACCGGTAAATCGGCTAACCACAGAACGTGCTGCCTTGGACGAGTTCGTCACCTTTCTTGAAAGCTAGGTTTCCCAGAGATCACTCTGCGTGTTGGTTTTTGCTGAATGACTCTGGTGCTCTGTTATTCTGCAAATTGAGAATTGCTCATTTCCCCGCAAGTTTTGAAGGAGGCTCGAGATGGCGCTTGTATTGACCGAGAAAAGAAATTCGACCGGCGTAATCATTCTGAATAGCTACGAGAATCGGAATGCGTTAAGTACAGAATTGGTTTCCGAACTTATGGATGCGCTCAATGGCTTCCGTGCCTTGAATATTCGCGCCGTCGTGTTGCGGGCGCAACCGGGTGTGAAAGTGTGGTCTGCGGGCCATGATATAACCGAGTTGCCCAATCGTGGTCGTGATCCGTTGGGCTGGTACGATCAATTGCGGGTGCTGATCCGTACGATCCAGGAGTTTCCTGCGCCGGTGATTGCGCTCATCGAAGGGAGTGTCTGGGGAGGGGGCTGCGAAGTGGCGATGGCCTGCGACATGCTCGTGACGACGCCGAATGCAACCTTTGCCATTACACCGGCAAAACTTGGTGTTCCTTACAATCTGGGCGGGTTGCTGACGCTGGTTAACATGATTCCCTTGCCGCTGGCCAAGGAAATGCTATTTACGGCGCAACCACTTCCGGCAGAGCAGGCGTGGAATCTGGGTATTACCAATTACATCAAGAGTACGGAGGAAATTGAGGAGTTTGTTTTCACCATGGCCGCACAAATCGGCGCCAATTCTCCGCTCAGTGTCTCGGTCATGAAGGAAGAGTTGCGCCTCTTGTCGAGTGCGTCGGCCATGTCGCCGGAAGTCTTCGAGCGGATTCAGGGCTTGCGGCGCGTGGTGTATGACAGCGAGGATTACCAGGAAGGCATTGATGCCTTCCGTGAAAAGCGCAAACCCGTATTCCACGGTAAGTGATGGAATGAGCCGCGGCGATTATCGTCCTGTCCTTGCCAGATAATGCTTGCGCCAGAACAGTACGCCGAGACCGGTGGCGATGGTGATCATCGCCCCCATCGCCCACCAGAATCCTTCGTGTTGGTGAATTAGCGGCAGGAACACAAAATTCATACCGAAAATTCCGGCGATCAGGTTGAGGGGTAGAAAGATTGCGGTGAGGGCGGTCAGCGTGCGCATGATGTCGTTGGTGCGGTTTCCCTGTGCGTTGAAATGCATCTGTACGGCGGTTTCAGCGCTTTGCTCCAGGCGACGAACGTGATGCACGACGCGCTCGATATGCTCCAGGACATCACGACTGCGTACTTTCAATAGGTCATATTCACGCTGCAATTGCGGTGTCGGTGCCTCTGGCCAGGTATTGACGGCTTCAATCCAGTCCTGAATTGAAGCCCGCTGGTCTTCGCAGATTTCATCGAGATAGTGCAGCGTTAAACGGGCTTCCAGCAAGGAGCCCCAGTTGTTGAAACGGCTTTTTGGGTCGAGTAGCTGAGATTGCCAATGATCGAGCTGATGCGTGAGTTCGCGACGTAGTTCGAGAAAGCCGTCGACCATCAGGTTGATGATGCGCAGCATTAAATCGGCGGGACTGGTCGGAAGGTTGACTCCCGCTGCACGCGATTCAGTGGAGGACGCCGTCAGCAGTCTCGTCGCATAGACATCACGGACCGTGCAGTCGGCGGGGTGAACGGTCAGCAGAATCTGATCGAAGACGGCAAACCCTAACGGACTGGTGTCAATTCTTCGGAGAATCGTCGGTCCGCCTTTGTGGGCTGCCGGTCGGGAAGAATCCGGGCCGGGCCTTTGCTTGCTGCCTGCGTTACCCGCCGCAAGTCGGCGGAAAACAATCAGGTCGTACTGCGAGGTGTAGTCGTAATGCGAAGGTATGTGGGCATTCAATAAATCAGAAATATGCAAGTCAACGAGTTGTATTCCGCACTGAGATTGCAAGGCTGACTGGATTTCGTTCTGCTGTTCCTTGAACTCGCTCCGGGTGCAGGAAATCCACAGGTACCCCGATTTTATTCCGGTAGGCGTAGATGACTCGCCCAGTGCAGAGGTCTCGCTGACAGTGTTACCGTCAATGTGGAAGATGCGCATCTAGGTGTCTCCTTGGCTGTGAGGATTTCAGCTCATCGCATCATGAATTCGAGCAAGAGGGTCGAAGTTCACGGTGGATAAATTCCGTGGCAAGGAAAGGGTAACAAATCCGCAAGAGATTGTGTGCTGTGCGTGCCCGGCAGTGATCCTGTATTGCGTGGCTTCTGATATGCTTGAATTTCCAACCAGATGCAAGGTCTTTCATGAAATTTCTGCTACTGATCGTTCTGGTCATTGCCGTTTTGCTGGTGTTGCGCAAGATGCAAGGCGCGCGCAAAAGTAATCCTTTTCGTCCAGATCCGGCGACCTCGGAGAAAATGGTCGTCTGCGCTCATTGTGGAGTGAATCAGCCGGTCAGTGAGAGCATTCTGAGCGATGGCAACTATTACTGCTGCAACGCGCATCGCCAGGAAGCTGAGAGTCGAGGCCGCTGACCTCCATGTTCAAGATGAACGAATCTGCCGGAGGGGTGTTTGCTGAGACGCAGTGGAGAACATTGAACTACTTCAATGTTTATCGACTCTGCATCGCACTGATGCTTTTTGCGTCCTCGCTACTCTACCCTTCGCCGTTGTCTATTCTCACCCCGGAATCCGGATTTTTGCACCTCGGGGTGACCGGCTTTTATCTGCTGGCAACGGCTGTGTCGCTGATAGTGATTCGAACCTATCGTCAGCGCTTCAATCGGCAGCTTAGCTTTCATGTACTGGTCGATGTGCTGGTGCTCACGGCACTGATCCATACCTGTGGGGGGTTGCGCAGCGGTTTGGGTACTCTGATGTTGGTGACTCTGGCGGGCGCGGGGCTGGTCGGGCAGGGTCGGTTGGTGGTGTTTTATGCGGCAATGGCCACGCTAGCGGTGCTTCTTGAACAGTCCTACCGGGCCATGAGCATGAACTTCGAGATGGTCGATTTTTTTCAGGCCGGTTTGTTCAGCATGGGTTTTTTTGGTGTCGCCATTTCTGCCCGCGTGCTGGCGATAAAAGTCATCGCCAATGAAAATCTGGCGCGCAAGCGCGGTGTTGATCTCAACAACCAGACCTTGATCAATCAGCGGGTGATTGAGGAAATGCAGGATGGCGTTCTGCTCCTGAACCGGAATGGGTGGGTCAAACAGCACAATCCCCGTGCTGAGCAATTGCTGGGTTTGGGTAGTGCGGCTGAGCGTTCGCTGGCCAATTACTCGACCGAACTGGCTCGAGGTTTTTCGGAGTGGTGCGAACATCCGAGCGATGACCCCGTATCGGTCCGAGCGCCAGCCAGTGGCATGCAATTGCGCGCCCGATTTGTTTCTACGGAAAGTTCTGATCGCGATGTTCTGGTTTTTCTTGAGGATATGGGGCAGTTGCAGGAGCAGGCACGGCAACTGAAGCTGGCGGCGCTGGGACGCTTGACCGCCAACATTGCCCATGAAATACGCAATCCGCTTTCGGCCATCAATCATGCGGGAGAATTGCTGCAGGAAGATAACCTGGGGCCGACGAACGAGCGCTTGTTGCGTATCGTTCTGGACAACACGCAGCGGGTTGAGCGTATTGTCAGTGATGTGCTCGAGTTGGGCCGTCGTGATCGAATCAACGGAGCCTTGATTGATTTGCGCCAGACCCTGCCGGTACTGGTCGACGAATATGCGGTCAAGGAGAGTCTGGCTGGCGGTGTCGTATCCTTTGATTTTTCCGGCTTGGCGACATTCTTCTTTGATCGTTCGCACCTGCATCAGGTGATGTGGAATCTGTTAGGCAACGCGCTACGACACTCGCAACAATTAAAAGGCAGTCTGCGTATCCGTGTTCAAGACGATGTCCGGACTGGCTGGGTTCAGCTGCATGTCATTGACGATGGCCCTGGTGTGGAAGAAGACCACCGTGAGCAGATTTTTGAGCCATTCTTTACCACGCATAGTCGAGGTACCGGGCTGGGGCTCTACATCGCGCGGGAATTATGTGAGGCCAACGGTGCGCGGTTGCAGTTGCTGGAGAGTGAATCGGGCGCTGATTTTTGTATTCTGGGGAGGGCTGTCGAGTGTCAGTGAATAAGGGAGAGCGTCGTTCGCGCGCGGGGCAGGCCAGGGTGCTGGTCGTTGATGACGAGGCCGATATTCGTGAATTGCTGGATTTGACCTTGGCCCGTATGGGGCTGTCGGCCGATTGTGCCGGAACCGTGGCGGAAGCCCGGAAGTTTCTTGAGCAAGAACATTACAGCTTGTGTCTGACCGATATGCGGCTTCCTGATGGAGAAGGGCTTGAAATCGTTCGCCTGATTGGTCAGAAATACGGCGATACGCCTGTGGCGGTGATTACCGCGTTCGGGAGTACGGATAATGCTGTTGCCGCATTGAAAGCCGGAGCTTTCGACTATCTGGCCAAACCCGTCGCACTGGATCAGTTGCGCAGCTTGATCAAATCGGCGCTCAATCTTCCTAAAGCGGGCGAGTCATCTGGTGATCAGGCCCCCAGTTTTGCGACGACAGGACAACTCATTGGTGAGTCTCCGGCCATTGTTGTTGTGCGCGAGATGATCAGCAAGCTGGCGCGTAGTCAGGCACCGGTCTACATCTCAGGCGAATCGGGTAGTGGCAAGGAACTGGCGGCGCGCTTGATCCACCGGCAGAGTGCGCGACATGATGCGCTTTTCGTTCCGGTGAACTGCGGCGCGATACCGGAGAATCTCATGGAGAGCGAATTCTTTGGCTATCGGAAGGGTGCGTTTACCGGCGCAGATAGTGATCGGGAAGGGTTTTTCCAGGCGGCCCGTGGCGGAACGCTGTTTCTTGATGAGGTCGCAGATTTGCCCTTGGCCATGCAGGTCAAGTTGTTGCGTGCGATTCAGGAAAAACGGGTGCGCAAAGTCGGCAGCGCCAGCGAGGAAGATGTTGATGTGCGCATCATTTCGGCTACGCATCGAAAATTGAAGGATTGCGTCGATGCTGCTGCTTTTCGCCAGGATCTCTATTACCGGTTGAATGTGATTGAGTTAAAAATGCCGGCCCTGCGCGAGCGCCAGGAAGACATCCCTCTTTTGGTTGAGGCTGCACTCAAGCGCATCTCAGGGGCTCTCCCACCAGCGCTGACGGCTGAAGCCGTCGATGCGCTGAGGACCTATTCCTATCCGGGAAATGTGCGGGAGATGGAGAACATCCTTGAGCGAGCTACCGCCTTGTGTGTCGATGGCAGGATATCTCCAGATGATCTTCAGCTGTCGGTTGAGGCCGTTGTTGAAGAAGGTGCGGCGCGTGATGGGGAGACGCTGGATGATCATGTGAACCGCATCGAGCGTCAGCTGATTCTTGAAGCACTGGCAAAGACCGGCTTTAACCGTACGGCAGCCGCGAGACTGTTGGGAGTGACTTTCCGTTCATTGCGTTATCGGATTGAGCGACTCGGGATTGAGGAAGAATGACAGGCGGGGATCGGAATTATCAAGCAGAAAGCCATGTCGATGGAGAGGGGTGGCTAAAGGAAGGGCGCTGCGTGGCGTCGCCAAATTTTGATCAGCGACCTGCGGGTACAGCCATATCACTCGTGGTGATTCATGCCATCAGTTTGCCGCCGTCACGCTTTGGTAGCGACGATATTCTCAGGTTTTTTACCAATACGCTTGTGCCGGAAGCGCATCCTTTTTTTTCCGAGATCGTGCATCTCCGTGTCTCGGCGCATTTTCTGATCCGCCGCGACGGAGAGCTGATTCAGTTTGTTTCCTGTCATGAACGGGCCTGGCATGCCGGCGAGTCGTCATGGTGTGGACGCGAAAGATGCAACGATTTTTCAATAGGTATTGAACTCGAAGGATGTGACGACCAGCCTTTTGAGGAGAGTCAGTACCGCTGTCTTTCTGACCTGATTCAATTTCTTTGCACGTGCTATCCGATCGATGCCGTTGTTGGGCATTCCGATATAGCCCCCTCGCGAAAAACCGATCCGGGCCCATGCTTCGAATGGGCGCGTATACAGGGCTGCGTCTGCGATGGGGCTCAGGTCCGCTGATTTCCTAGTGGGTGGCCTATTCCCAATTGTCATTTATGCATTTTGCTGCCTAATAAACCACACTGTGATCCTCGCTATTCCGAATGATATTTCTTTGCAAACCAGGAATCGTTGTCGAATTGCGACACCGCTGAATGTGATTTTCCAGAGGCACAAAAAACTTCTTGCGTCAACTGTGATGCGCTACTAGAATTAGTCGCAAATGGCAAGAGTGGCACAACATCTAGTAGCAATTGTGTGTGTCGACTTTCGACTTTTGAGGTGTTTTCGGGAAACGAATTTTTTTCCGACAACCTCTGAATGTGGGATGTGATGGATTTAAGCGGATTGCAGGGACACGTAAACAACATCAACTCATCGAGCTTACCGGCGCCTTCCGGTTTTGCTAAGGTCCTTGTTCCCTCCGCTTTTCTTGATCTCATGTGGGTATCCACATCGCCCACCGTAGCGTTTTCTTTCCACGCTGTAAGCTCAATTCTGAAGCGATTTTCTAGCCCTCTGATGGATGCCTCTGTGAATTCCGACGATCGGTTTTCAGGAAGAATGGGTTGGTCTCGCTCTCTTTTCCGGTGCAACTCGCCGCTTTGGGATTCAATCAGCGCATCTTTGATGCGTCCGTTGAATGGTCCGGTTTCACGGATCGTTTTTGCAGTTCTTTAGCTAGAAGTTTTCTTTGAAATCAGAAGGAGGTTGACATGGCAACAAGTGCGAAGAAACCCGCGGTGGCTGCGAAGCCGGCCGCTAAAAAGGTAGCGCCGAAGGCTGCTGCCAAACCCGCAGTCAAGAAAGTTGCGGCTAAGCCTGTGGCAAAGAAAGTTGCACCGAAGGCTGCTGCCAAGCCTGCCGTCAAGAAAGTTGCGGCTAAGCCTGTAGCTAAGAAAGCGGCACCTAAGGCGGCTGCAAAACCGGCAGTGAAGAAAGTTGCGGCCAAGAAGCCTGCGGCCAAACCTGTAGCCAAGAAGGCCGCGGCTAAACCCGCAGCGAAAAAAGTTGCAGCCAAGAAACCCGTAGCCAAGAAGGCCGCGGCTAAACCCGCAGCGAAAAAAGTTGTAGCCAAGAAACCCGTAGCGAAGCCTGCAGCCAAGCCAGTAGCCAAAAAGGCCGCAGCGAAGCCCGCAGCGAAAAAAGTTGTAGCCAAGAAACCCGTAGCGAAGCCTGTAGCCAAAAAGGCCGCAGCTAAACCCGCAGTGAAGAAAGTTGCCGCTAAGAAGCCCGCCGCCAAACCCGTAGCTAAGCCAGTGGCCAAGAAGCCCGCCGCTAAGCCGGTGGTTAAGCCCGCAGCTAAGCCTGTAGCCAAGAAACCCGCAGCGAAGCCTGTGGCTAAGCCTGCAGTAAAAAAAGCGGCACCGGCTCCTCAGGCTCCGGCCGCTGTCGCGGCTCCTGCAGCTCCTTCGACAGCAGCGACTCCCGGCCTCAAATCGGCGCTCAATCCGACCGGTGCCTGGCCGTTTCCAACGGGTTCGCGTCCAAAGTAATTCCCGTATTCAGGGTGATGCCAGCGTATTGGTTTCACCCTGCTTCGGTTCTTGAAGAGGCGTAGTGTTTGCTACGCCTCTTTTTTCGCCTGGAATATGCCAAGGAATTCACGGATACGCTCGATCGCTTCTGCCAGGCGATCAATGTCTGTTGTATAGGCAAAGCGCAGATGGGTTTGTGGGGCATGTGTGCCGAAATCCAGCCCTGGAGTAATGGCTACGCCCGTCGCTTCAAGCAAGCTGAGTGCGAAATGATGGCTGTCCTGGGTCAGTGCGCTGCAGTCCGCATAAACGTAGAACGCGCCTTCCGGTTTGGTGCTGATACGGAAGCCGAGCTTCTCGAGTTCGGGAACAAGATAGTCACGGCGACGGCGAAACTCGGTTCGGCGTTCTTCGAGAATGCTGATGGTCTCGGGCAGGAAAGCGGCCAGCGCGGCATGCTGCGCAGGTGTCGACGGGGCAATGAAAAGATTCTGTGCCAGTTTCTCGATGTCGCGCGCAAACCGTTCAGGAACGACCAGCCATCCGAGTCGCCAACCGGTCATGTTGAAAAATTTTGAGAAGCTCTGGACGATGAATATGTCATCGCCAAAGTTCAGGGCCGTGGTCGCATCACGCTCGTAAGTCAGTCCGTGATAAATCTCGTCGACAATCAGTTGTCCGCCTTGGCTACGGATGAAAGTGGCGATCCTTTCCAGGACCTCATCGTCGATCAACGTTCCCGTCGGATTCGCTGGTGAGGCAAATAGTGCGCCTGCCGTTCGCTCATTCCAATGCTGTTCGAGATCGGCGAGTGATGGCTGGAAATTGTGTTCGGCGGATACGGGCATACAGACCGGTACGCCACCAAAGCTGCGCACGAAATTACTGTTGCATGGGTAACCCGGGTCGGTCAGCAGCCATTCGCTTCCGGGTTCGGTGAGGCAGGCGAGGGCCAGTAAAAGAGCCCCAGACGCGCCGGCCGTAACGACGATGCGTGAGGCGGGAACGGTGGCGCCGTAACGCTGTAGGTAAAAATCAGCAATGGCTTGGCGCAGCTCTGGTAGGCCTTGGGCGGGCGTGTAGAACACGCGGCCCGTTGCGAGGTGAGCCTGGGCGGCCGCAATAATCGGCTCTGGTGTGGGGAAGTCCGGTTCGCCAACTTCCATATGGATGATGTCACGTCCCTCTGCCTCGAGTGCTTTTGCACGGGCGAGCAATTCCATGACATGAAAGGGGGCGATGTTAGTAAGGCGACTGGCGGGAAATGTGGGCATGATTCAAGGAGGGTGCTTAAGAGTGGAGGTTGAGTGTATCGAGAAATCAGCGGCGGATGAAAAAAGCCGCCCGAAGGCGGCTTTCGAATGCATCGAAGCGAACTTAAGCCTTCTTGAATGCCGCTTCCAGTTCGTTGCGAATGGTGGCCAATTTGGCGGGCAGTTTGGCTCCCATCTTTTCGAACCATTCCTTGACGCCTTCGAGTTCGCCGATCCAGGTCTGCGGGTCCAGGCTGGTGACATTGGCAAATTCCTCTTTGGAGAAATTGGCACCGGTCCAGTCCATATCTTCGTAGTTGGGGATTGTTCCCAGCGCGGTTTGCTTGCCGCCGACCTTGCCTTCACAGCGTTCGATAATCCATTTAAGGACGCGGGCATTGTCGCCAAAGCCGGGCCAAACAAACTGGCCCTGTTCGTTGGTGCGGAACCAGTTGACCATGAAAATTGGAACGGCTTTGTCGGCGGCAGCGCCCATCTTCAGCCAATGGCTATAGTAGTCGGCCATGTGGTAGCCACAGAACGGCAGCATGGCGAACGGGTCGCGGCGAACGACGCCCTGCGCGCCAAACGCGGCGGCCGTGGTTTCCGAGCCGAGAGTGGCGGCGGCATAGACGCCGTGCTCCCAGTCGGCGCTTTGGCAGACCAACGGCACGGTTGAGGCGCGGCGGCCGCCGAAGAGAAAGGCCGAGATCGGCACGCCATCGCCATTCGACCAGTCCTTGTCAATACAGGGGCACTGCGACGCCGGTGCGGTAAAGCGCGAGTTCGGGTGTGCCGCTTTGGTGCCCTTTTCCTTGGCGATTTCCGGCGTCCAGTCATTGCCCTGCCAGTCTATGGCGTGAGCCGGTGCGGGTCCCATGCCTTCCCACCACACGTCGCCATCGTCGGTCAGTGCGACGTTGGTGAAAATGGTGTTCTCGGCCAGCGAGGCCATGGCGTTGAAATTGGTTTTTTCATTGGTCCCCGGAGCAACACCGAAGAAGCCGGCTTCCGGATTGATCGCGTAAAGACGGGTGACACCGTTCTTGTCTTTGCGCGGCTTGATCCAGGCGATGTCGTCGCCGATGGTGGTGATCTTCCAGCCCTTGAGGCCGGCAGGTGGCACCAGCATGGCGAAGTTGGTCTTGCCACAGGCTGACGGGAAAGCGGCGGCGACGTAGTGCTTGTCGCCGGTCGGCGATTCAACGCCGAGGATCAGCATGTGTTCGGCCATCCAGCCGTCTTTCTGCGCCATGCTCGAAGCGATACGCAGCGCCAGACACTTCTTGCCGAGCAGGGCGTTGCCGCCGTAGCCTGAACCGTAGGACCAGATCTCGCGGGTTTCCGGATAATGCACGATGTACTTGGTGGTCGGGTTGCACGGCCATTTTGGATCGATTTGGCCGGGTTCTTTCGGCGCGCCGATCGAATGGACGCAGGGGACGAAGATACCGTCGGTGCCGAGCACCGGGAAGACATCCTTGCCCATGCGGGTCATGGTACGCATATTGGTAACCACATAGGCCGAATCCGTGATCTCGATACCGATCTGGGCGATAGGCGAGCCTAGCGGTCCCATCGAGAACGGGATGACGTACATGGTACGACCCTTCATGCAGCCCTTGAACAGGCCGCTGAGGATGGCGCGCATCTTGGCCGGTTCTTCCCAGTTATTGGTCGGGCCAGCGTCTTCCTGTTTTTCGGAGCAGATGTAGGTGCGATCTTCAACGCGGGCGACATCAGAAGGATCGGAGAAAGCCAGGAAAGAATTCTTGCGTTTTTTCAGCTTGATGAATGTGCCGGCTTCGACCAGCTCGTTGCACAGGCGGTCGTACTCCTCCTGCGTACCATCCGTCCAGACAACGCGATCCGGGGTGACCAGGGCGGCGATTTCGGCGACCCATTTTTTCAGGCCTTCGTGTTTGACATAATCAGGAGCGTTGATGGATAAGGTCTGACTCATAGCAATACTCTCTTTCTGAAGCCGACAAATTGTTGAAAAAACGGGAAATTAAAATGCAGCATCTTGCAACACCCTAAGTTTTTTTGTCTAGATAAGTCAGGTTGCTCTGCGCGCGAAACGGCACGTGTCGCGGCAGAATACAAGCGGTACCACTTGGAAGAGATGAGATCCAGACATGCTTGACGTTAAGAGTGTTTTTATAATGGAGTCACGCTAAATCATATCACAGCTGGTTTTGGACTTGAGGAGCAAGAATGAGAATAGCGCATCAGTTTCGTATGGACTACATGCGGAGCTTAGCGTGATGAATATCGTTGAGCAACAGGCTTCGGTCAATAGGTGTTTTTCCGCATCGAACATTCGTACGCGTTGGGATGGACGAGCGCTCCTTAACGATCCTAGGACCTTGCATTTGTTCATGTTTTTTGTAAGAAAGAACGTCTATCTGATTATTTTTGTTCGATATTTTGCTTCCGTTCTAAAACTCTCGTACAATCCCCTCAAATTTGACTATTTTCGGAAGGGATTTTTCTGATGCGGATTGCGCTGAAGGCAGCATTGCTCTGCGTGGCCTTGACCGGCTACGCCTTGGCAATGACCGGAAATTCTCAGGCCGTTGAACACGCCGCTGCCAAGCCTGCGGCGAAGAAACAGAAAGCCGTCGCAGTCAAGAACAGAGCGGTCCCTCTGGAGAAAAAAACCAAGACTTCAGCGGCGTTAAAGCGTTCCTCCGCGCTGATTGCCGCCAGCAGTATCGGGGTGTGGAAGGAAGCGCGAGCGCTGGCCGTGCAATCTGGTGCTGCCCTGGTGATTGATCAAAACGACGGAGATGCGCTGTTCCAGAAGAATGCTGGAAGCGTCGTGCCGATCGCTTCGATTACCAAGCTGATGACGGCCATGGTTGTCCTTGACAGTGCGCCCAATCTGCAAGCTTCGGTGAGCATTTCGGATGAAGATATCGATTATCTGCGCGGAAGTCATTCCCGACTGCACGTCGGTTCGGTGATGGCGCGGGAGACCGCATTGTTGCTGGCTTTGATGTCTTCCGAGAATCGTGCGGCGAATGCCTTGGCGCGCCATTATCCAGGCGGGATGCCGGCGTTTTTGGCGGCGATGAATCTCAAGGCCCAGTCCCTGGGAATGACGCACACCCGTTTTGAGGATCCAACCGGATTGACCAGCAACAACGTCTCGACGGCGCACGATCTGGCCAAAATGGTAGCGGCGGCCTACCGCTATCCGCTGATCCGCGAATTCTCAACGACTCCGGGAACCACGGTTGAAATCAGCGGCCGCGAAATGGCCTATCGCAACACCAATCCCCTGGTAAAAAACCCTTCCTGGGAGGTCGGCCTGTCGAAAACCGGTTACATTCACGAAGCGGGCAAGTGTCTGGTCATGCAGGCACGCGTTGCGGACAAACCGGTGGTCATCGTGTTACTGGATTCGGCCGGCAAAATGACCCGCGTGGGCGATGCTAATCGCATCAAGCGCTGGATGGAAAGTACCCACGCCTCGCATAAGAGCCCGACCCATGCCACAGCTGTGGCGGAGCCTTCGGCCCGCAAAATCTGACGGAAGAGCGTCGCTTTAAGGCGTTTGTTTCGCGTTGAAACCGAGCGCGCGAGATATCTCTGCAGTGGTTTCCTTGAGCTGACTTGCCCAGTCCGGGTTGTGCCGGTCGGTGGGAGCAGAAATCGACAGCCCTGCAATGATGACTCCATCGACGTCGCGAATCGGTGAGGCGATACAGCGCAGGCCAATCTCAGCTTCTTCGATGTCGTGCGCCAGATCGTGCCGTCGAATCTTGTCGAGGTCTTTTTCCAGTGTACTGAGGCTGGTCAGCGAGTGCTCGGTCTTGCCGGGCAGGCCGGTGCGCTTGGCGTAGGCGCGAACGGCTTCGCGATCGTCGCTGGCGAGAAACAGTTTGCCGAGCGAGGTCAGGTGCAAGGCCGCGCGGCCGCCCAGAAGATAAACGACGCGTACCAGAGAGCGGCTGCTGGTGGTGCGTTCGATATAAACGATTTCGTCGCCATCGCGAATTCCCAGGTTGATTGCCTCGCCGGTTTGTTCACCGAGCGCGAGCATGAACGGCCGGGCGATGCCGCTGATACTGATTCGCGATTTGACGATGTTGCCAAGTTCCAGAAGGCGAATGCCCAATGCGTAGCTTCCCGAGTCGTGTCGTTCGACCAGGCGCGCGTTCGACATGACCGCAAGAATCCGATGCGCGGTGGAAGGATGTAATCCGGTGGTCTTGGAGAGCGTTTTGAGCGAGGCCGGTTCGGAAATGTCAGCCAGCGCATCGAGCAGCGACATCATCCGCTCGATGACCTGAATGGAGCCTTTGGCTTCCGGTTGTTCTGCCATGTTTCTCCTGCAGGACTTTCGTTTTGTGATTGGCCAGAATAGTATTCCCTATGATGGCCGGGCCGAAGAGGGAATACTTCCTCTTGATGCGCCTAATATCTTACCATCATACGCAATGCTCTGCCGGACGTCCGGTGGGGTCTTATTTTCGAAGAGCAAAGGAATGAGATGCATCCTGCCGAAGACATTCTGGCACTTCCGCTGTGGATTAACGGCCGTGCCTTCCTGACGGTGACACCTTCTTTTCAACCTGTGCGCGCAGCGGGGCAAGGCGAGGTGTTGCGCCGTATTCCGCTTTGTGGTGCTGCCGAAGTGAGCGTTGCGTTGCAGTCTGCAAGGGCAGCGAGTGCCGCGTGGGCGGCGCTGGCGGCCCCCGCTCGAGCGGCGTTGCTGATTGCGCTGGGTGAGGCTCTGGAGCGGTATGCGGCGCATTTCAGCAGCATGATCGTTGCGGAGGCCGGCAAGCCGGAAACGGCTGCTGCTACTGAGGTCGAGGCCGTGGTGGCGCTGCTGCGTAGTGCTCGGGAAACTTCTTCCTCCGGGGTGGTGGCAATTGTCGGAGAAATCAAAGATCCATTGCTGGGTGTACTGAGTCTGGCGGTTCCGGAGTGGTTGGCGGGAGCGTGCGTCGTTTTTCGATCGGTTCCTTCTGCGCCGTCGGCCTTGTTCGCCCTGGCCGAACTCTCCGGTCGATGCGGCTTCCCAGCCGGAGTATTTAATGTTCTGCACGGTAATGAAACTGTGGTCGATGAATTGCGTTTGAGCGGAGCTCGATTGCTGGTGGCTTGAACCCCCGCTCAGGAAAGTGGGCGAGAGCGGCGCATTCACTACAACGCGAATATAATGTGCCACATGCCCGATCACTCAACTCACGACCATTCCTCGCACCATCATCATTCACATAAGCTTCCTGCCGATGGAGGCGCACGCCTGATCTGGGCCTTGCTGCTGACCCTTGGCTTTGCCTTGATTGAAGTGCTTGCCGGGTTCTGGTCAGGTTCTCTGGCCCTGCTCGGCGACGCCGGGCATATGGTTACCGACAGCGCCTCGCTGGGGCTGGCGGCGATCGCCGTCTGGCTTTCGCGGCGGCCGCCGTCGCAGCGTCACACCTACGGTCTGGGGCGCGTTGAAACGCTGGCAGCTTTGCTCAATGTGCTGTTCATGGTCCTGGTCGTGGTGGCCATCTCCGTTGCTGCGGTTCGCCGCTTTCTTGATCCGGTGCCGGTTAGCGGGGAAGCCGTGACGCTGGTCGCGGTAATCGGACTGTTTATCAACATCGGGGTGGCCTGGCTGCTGATGCACGGCGAGCAGACGATGAATACGCGCGGCGCTCTGCTGCATGTGCTGGGTGACCTTCTCGGTTCGGTCGCCGCACTGGTGGCTGGAGCAGTTATCATCTGGACCGGCTGGATGCCGATCGACCCCTTGCTTTCCCTGCTGATTTGCCTGCTCGTGCTGATGTCCAGCCTGGGTCTGCTGCGGGAGGTGTTGCGTGCTCTGCTCGAGGGTGTTCCGGCGCATCTTTCCGTCGAGCAGATCGGGCAGGCGCTGGCGGCTGTCTCCGGGGTGCACTCTGTGCATGATCTACATGTCTGGACGCTGTCCTCGAACCGGGTCGCCTTGTCGGCGCATCTCGTTGTTGATGCACTTGACCAATGGCCCGAGATTCTTGGGGCGGCGCGTCATGTTCTGCAGCATCAGGGTATCGCCCACGTGACTCTGCAGCCTGAGTCGAGTGTGCACGCCGTGCAATGGATTTCCCGGAATGGCGATACCGAGGGCCGAGGATGAGTGGCTCCGAAATCAGCCAAGAGTTCAGGGCGTGAGAGCAATCATTCAGCGTGTGGTGTCCGCCCGGGTAGAAGTCGAGCATCAGATAGTCGGCGCGATTGGTGTTGGTCTGCTGGTCCTCGCGGGTTTCGAAGAGGAGGATGGCGACGACGATCTGGCCTGGCTTTCGTCTAAGCTAACCCGTTTGCGAATTTTCCCGGACGAAGCCGGAGTGATGAATCGCAGTGTGGTCGATGTTCAGGGCGAAATCCTCGCGGTCAGTCAGTTCACGCTTTTTGCTTCGGTAAAAAAAGGAAACCGGCCGTCGTGGAGTCGCGCGGCACGGCCAGAGCTTTCACAGCCGCTGTTCGAGCGTTTTGTGCGGCAGCTTGAAACGGATCTTGGCCGGGTGGTGCCTACCGGAGTGTTTGGCGCGGACATGCAGGTGTATTTGATCAACGACGGACCAGTCACCCTGTCGTTGGATTCAAAAAATCCTGAGTAGCCGCTCTTGTTGCGATGCACAATGCTGTTGTTTTCTCTGTCGTCGTTTCATAAGAAAAAGCTTGATTTCGTTACGTTTTGTTTGCTCGTGTTATTCGAGCTGGCTATAATAACCGCCGCAAACTTTTGTCTGATGCGGCCGTTTTATGGGGCAAGCGAGTTGCCAATAGATGGGTTTCGTTCATTCTCCCCGATCAAAAAAGAGTTTCTATAAAATGCGGGAACTTTTTGGTATTGGCCTCGATGTGCATTTCAGAAGCGATTACAATGTCAAGCTTTGTTGGACTGGTAAACGATGTCACCAGTGCAAACCCGAATTCAGAATTATTGGCGCTCGTGCAGCGCCATCGCGCTTTTACCACTTTTTTAATCGTTAATAAGGAGTAGATTTAAAAATGTCGCTACCTTTCCCGATCCTTACCGCCGAAGAAGCGGCGGAGATGATTCAGAACGACCAAAGCATTGGCTTTGGTGGCTTTACAGCCGCTGGTTCTACTAAGGCCGTACCTTTCGCTCTGGCACAAAAGGCCCGCCGCGAACATGATGCCGGTCGTCCTTTCAAGATTGGCATGCTGACCGGTGCGTCCACCGGCAAGTCTTGCGACGGCGCACTGGCTGAAGCCGAAGCCATCAGTTTCCGTACGCCCTACATGGGTAACCCGCTGCTGCGCAAGCAGATCAACTCAGGTCAGGTCAAATATTTCGACATGCACCTGTCTGCTCTGCCGCAAGCCGTTCGTTATGGCGCTCTCGGCAAGATTCATTGGGCCGTGGCTGAAGCCTGTGACATCACCGCTGGCGGTGGCGTTGTGCTGACCTCTGCGGTCGGTGCTGCCAATACCTATATGCGTGTTGCCGACAAGATCATCATTGAACTGAATGCCGCCCATCCGAGCTCCTTGCTCGGCATGCACGACATTTTTGAACCGCAGGATCCTCCGACGCGCCGCGAAATTCCGATTTATCATCCGTCGGATCGTGCTGGTTCGCCGATCTGCATCGTCGATCCGAAAAAGATCGCCGGTGTGGTGTTTACCAACCAGCCGGACGAAACCGGTGGCTTTGACGAGTCGACGCCGGAAACCGATCAGATCGGTCAGAACGTCGCCGATTTCCTGGCCAACGAGATGAAGATGGGCCGTATTCCTTCATCCTTCTTGCCGATGCAGTCGGGGGTGGGCAATATTGCCAACGCCGTGCTCGGTGCGATTGGACGCAGCAAGGATATTCCAGCCTTCCAGATGTACACCGAAGTGTTGCAGGATTCAGTGATTCCTTTGATCGAGAACGGCCGTTGCACCTTCGCTTCGACCTGCTCGCTGACGCTGAGCAACGACGCCATGCAGAAAGTGATTACTAATCTCGATTTCTACAAGCGCCACGTTATTTTGCGTCCGCAGGAAATCTCGAATAACCCGGAAATCGTCCGTCGTCTGGGCATTATCTCGATGAATACGGCAATTGAATTTGACCTCTCCGGTAACGTCAACTCGACGCACGTGCTGGGCAAGACGATGATGAACGGTATCGGCGGTTCGGGCGACTTTACCCGTGCGGCCTACATGTCGATCTTCTCCTGTCCTTCGACGGCCAAGGGCGGCAAGATCTCCGCGATCGTTCCTCTGGTTTCCCACCTCGACCATAGCGAGCACTCGGTTCAGGTCGTTGTGACCGAACAGGGTGTCGCCGACTTGCGTGGCAAGGATCCGTTGCAGCGTGCCGAACTGATTATCGACAACTGCGTCCATCCGGACTACAAGCAGCAGTTGCGCGATTACCTGAAGCAGATCGACAAGACCAATCACGAGCCGTTCTCGCTCAGCACCAGCTTTGCCATGCATCGCAAGTTCAACGAAACTGGCGACATGCGCGGTATCGACTGGGGCAAGTACAAGTCCTAAGTTATTGTTGCTTCCTGAAAATCCCCCGTTTTACGGGGGATTTTTTTGTCTAAATGAAAGCAAGAGCGGTTATTCTGTCCGCGGAAACGTCAGTTCAGCGTGCTGTCTTTCTTTTTTAAATAAATGGTGGGTTGGCGTCGTCAAGGAGGCCGCGTGAGGCAGTGTTATTCAGTTGTTAAAGCGTTTTTCAATGCAAGTGTTCTGAAACCGGGGCTGCTGTCCTGTCTGCTGGCGACGCTTGTTTTGCAGCTGGCAGCGTGCGCTGTTGCCCTGAAGCAACCTGAAATTGGCCTAGTCAGCATCGAGTTGGCGGGTTTTGGGCGTGTCGAGCAGCGTTTTGTACTCAAGCTGAATATACGTAATCCGAATGACATCGATATCCCGCTGAGCACCCTGGATTTCGATCTGGAGATCAATGGCGCGCAGTTTGCCCACGGGGCTTCGGAGAAGGCGGTTTTTATCCCGCGTCAGGGAGAAGCTCATCTGGAAGTGTTGACGGTGAGTCGTTTGGCTCAGGTTTTGGCGGTATGGCGCGATAGTCAGAAACAGGGCAGCGAGCGAATGGCGTATCGAATGATCGGTAGTGTAGAGGTCGATGGCTTCGGGCGAATTCCGTTTGAGCGACGGGGAGAACTTTTTGTTTCAGCGTTCGGAAAATATGTGCCGAAATGAATTTCGTGGGTTACCGGCCGCGCAGAGGGGCGAGCAGGTGGGAGAGGTTGTTGTGATCGAGTTCGAGCATCAAGGCAAGTAGCCGACCCAGTTCTCCCGTCGGAAAGCCTTGGCGGGCAAACCAGGCGAGGTAGTTCCCAGGGAGGTCGGCGATCAGCCGGCCTTTATATTTTCCGAAAGGCATCGGCCGGGTCACCAGGAGAAGCAGGTCGTCGGGTTTAATTTTTTTTCGGACTCATCTCACGTGCAGCACGCAGCACGTCGGCCTCAAGGACTGCTGTGTCCGTGCCATAACAGCCGACCATCTTGATCTCTTCAACGATCTCCAGCGGCGAACGCACCGCAGAACCGGTTGCACCAAAGTGCTGGGCTTTCCAGCGCGCCAGCATCAACTCCTGTTCGGTCAGCCCCGTCGGGGTGTCCGGCGGGAGGTCTACACCGAGTTCGATCAGCACCTTGACGACTTCGGTTCGTCCGCCGCGCAGCGCCATACACAGCGGAGAGGTCGGCGCCCGGTTATCGGGGAAATTGACTTTGGCTCCCCGAATGATGAGTTCGCGCACGATTTCCGCATGTCCCATGAAGCAGGCCATGGCCAGCGGCAGGCCGGGGTCGCCCTGGCCGTCATGTAGTTCAACGGAAGCGCCGGCGTCCAGCGCGGCAATAACGTCAGCAAGTCGTCCTGTTCGAATCGCCTTGATCAGGTCGATGGGTAGGGTCACAACACAATCTCCGATGGGTAAAGCCTAATTGCTGGGGCGAATTCTATCAGTTGCTCATGTGGCAAAGACAGCATTTGATGAGCAAGGTTCCTGGTGGCCTGTTTCAGACGCTCAGCGCAACGGCCTCGGCGACCTTGATGCCGTCGATCCCGGCCGAGAGGATGCCGCCGGCGTATCCGGCGCCTTCGCCGGCCGGGTAGAGTCCCTTGGTATTCACACTTTGGCAATCGTCGCCACGGGTAATGCGCAGCGGTGATGAGGTGCGCGTTTCGACGCCGGTGAGGATCGCGTCAGGGAGGGCAAACCCCCGGATCTGACGGTCAAAGGCGGGAATCGCTTCGCGGATGGCCGCGATGGCAAAGTCCGGCAGGGCCGTCGCGAGATCGGTCAGCTTTACGCCGGGCTGGTATGACGGGGTCACCGAGCCCAGTTGGGTCGATGCGCGGCCGACGAGAAAGTCGCCGACGCGCTGTCCCGGGGCGTTGTAGTTGCCGCCACCAAGTTCGAAGGCGTGGTGTTCGAGACGGCGCTGGAAAGCGATGCCACTCAAGGGGTTGGCTGCGGGATCGGTGGAATAGTCCTCGGGCGAGATGTTGACCACGATGCCAGCGTTGGCGTTACGTTCGGCGCGGG
Source organism: Betaproteobacteria bacterium (assembly GCA_037139055.1). Taxonomy (GTDB): domain Bacteria; phylum Pseudomonadota; class Gammaproteobacteria; order Burkholderiales; family Rhodocyclaceae; genus Propionivibrio. Next base: position 20,306 of record JBAXHE010000013.1, read on the forward strand.
AATACTGGCTCATGCCGTTGGTGACCACGCAGTTGGGCGCCGAGGTGGCGGCGACCACCTGCCCTCCGGGGCACATGCAGAAGCTATACACTGCGCGGCCGTTGGCGGCGTGATGAATGAGCTTGTAGTCGGCAGCACCGAGCAGCGGGTTGCCAGCGTTCGGGCCAAGCCGAGCCTTATCGATCAGCGTTTGCGGGTGCTCGATGCGGAAGCCGACGGCGAAGGGCTTGGCTTCCATGAAAACGCCGTGCTCATGCAGCATTTCGAAGGTGTCACGGGCGCTGTGGCCAAGCGCCAGAACGACCTGATTGGCGGCGATCTTCTCGCCGCTGGCCAGGGTGACCCCACTCATTTGACCGTGTTCGATCTGCAGGCCGGTGACGCGGCTCTGAAAGCGGATTTCGCCGCCCAGCGATTCGATTTCGCGGCGCATGCGTTCGACCATGCTGACCAGCCGGAAGGTGCCGATGTGCGGTTTGGCGACGTAGAGAATTTCTTCGGGCGCGCCGGCTTTGACGAATTCGTTGAGGACTTTGCGCCCGAGGTGCCGCGGGTCCTTGACCTGGCTATACAACTTGCCGTCGGAGAAGGTCCCGGCGCCGCCTTCGCCAAACTGCACGTTCGATTCGGGGTCGAGCACATTATTTCGCCACAGCCCCCAGGTGTCCTTGGTGCGTTCACGCACGGCTTTGCCGCGTTCCAGAACGATCGGCTTGAAGCCCATCTGGGCCAGCAGCAGGGCGGCGAAGATGCCGGCCGGGCCGAAGCCGACGATGACCGGGCGGCTGGCTTGATCGGCCGGTGCTTGCGTGACGAAGTGGTAAGCGGTGTCGGGGGTCCGCGTGATCTTTGGATCGTCGGTAAAGGTTTTCAGTACCGCTGCTTCGTCGCTGACTTCAACATCGACGGTGTAAACAAAGAGCAGAGCCGACTTTTTGCGCGCGTCGTGGCTGCGCTTGAAAACACTGAAGCGCACCATGCTGCTTTCAGGTATTCCCAGGCGTGAAGCGATGGCGGAGGGCAGTGCCTCGGGCGGATGTTCAAGCGGCAGGCGGAGTTCAGTAATACGGATCATGGGGTCGGGGTCTGCTGTCCGTAAGTGGCAAATTTTTCCAGCACCACGTCCATTTCGGCGGCATCGAGCAGCACTGGCTGACCAAGCTGGCAGGCGCGCCAGTACTGTTCGCATAGCGCCTCGAGTTCGATTCCGAGGTCCAGCGCTTGCGTCAGATCGCGCCCGAAAACCAGCAGGCCGTGGTTGGCCAGCAGGCAAGCGTTGCGGTCTTGCATAGCGGACAGAGCGGCATTGGATAGCTCTTGCGTGCCGAAGGTGGCGTAGTCAGCGCAGCGCAGGGTGTCGCCGCCAAAGCGGGCGATCATGTAGTGAAAAGCGGGAATGTCGCGGCGCAGGCAGGCCAGGCTGGTGGCGAACGGCGAATGCGCGTGCAGGACCGCGCCGGCCTCTGTTCGGGCGGCATAGAGGTCACGGTGAAAGCGCCATTCGGACGAGGGTTTGCGCTGATTGCTGTGGATTCCACTGTGCGTTCCGTCAAGGCGCATGAAGACCACGTCATCCGGAGTCAGCGTGTCATAGCTCATCCCGGTCGGGGTGATCAGAAAGCCGCACTCACCGTGTTCTTCGGCACGTACGCTGAGGTTGCCTGCGGTTCCCTTGTTCAGCCCCGAGTCCGCCATGCGGCGGGCGGTAGTAATTAGTTTCTGGCGTAGTTCAGGCATGATGAATCTCTGGGTAAAGCGACTTCAGGCCTTCCGAGCTGGCCGGACAACTGCCGCGTTCGGTGATGATGGCGCTGACAAAACGACCGGGGGTGACGTCGAAAGCCGGGTTGCTTACCGCTTCTGTGGCAGGCAGTTGCTGCAGCGAAGCAGGGTGGCCATGGGCAGCAAGGCCGTTGACCACGCGGAATTCATCGCCACTGCGTTCCTCGATGGGAATCGCAGATCCATTGATACAGGCGAAGTCGATCGTCGAACGCGGGGCGGCGACGTAAAACGGCACCCCGGCTTCTTTGGCCGCCAGGGCCTTGAGATAGGTGCCGACCTTGTTGGCCACGTCGCCATTAGCCGCGATGCGGTCAGCGCCGACAATGACCGCATCCACCTCGCCACGCGCCAGCAACAGGCCGGCCGCGTTGTCGGCGATGAGCGTGTGCGGAACACCATGCTGTGCCAATTCCCATGCTGTGAGCAGACCCTGGTTGCGCGGCCGGGTTTCGGACACCCAGACGTGAAGTTCTACGCCCGCCTCGAAGGCGGCGTAGATAGGGGCCAGTGCCGTGCCGTAGTCGACGGTCGCCAGCCAGCCGGCGTTACAGTGGGTCATCAGGTTCAGGCGGCGGTTGTTATGCAACGGACGGAACAAGGCGAATCCATATTCGCCGATGCGCCGACATTGCTCGACGTCTTCCTCGGCGATTAGCCCCGCTTCAGCCCAGGCGGCCTCAGCACGCTGTACCGGAGCGAGCGGGGCTAAATGTGCCTGCATGCGCGCCAGCGCCCAGTGCAGATTGACCGCTGTCGGGCGGGTCGCGGCAAGGGTTGTGCTGGCAGCGGAAAGCGTCGCATCGCTGGCGTCGTGCGCCATGGCCAGCGCCAGCCCGTATGCCGCGGTGACGCCGATCAGTGGCGCGCCGCGTACCTGCATGCTGCGAATGGCGTGTGCCGTCTGCTCCAGGCTGGAGAGGCGGATTGTGGCGTAGGCGTGCGGTAGAGCTGTCTGGTCGATGATGTCAACAGCGCAGTGGTCGTCGGCCGGGCAGATGGTGCGGGTGGGCGTGTTATTAACGTTCATGCCCGCCATTTTACCAGCCGATCCGCGGGTTAAAGTGTGAATCAGGCGGACCAGCCGCCTGATTCACAACGCTGTCTTACTTGATGGTCAGGTTCTTGCTGCGGGCGGTGGTCAGTTTCGGCAGCGTCAGCGTCAGAACACCATCGTTGTACTTGGCCTCGGCCGAGCTTTCGTCGACATCCTGAGCCAGAGCAAAGGAGCGTGAAACCTTGCCGTAGCTGCGTTCGCTGCGGATGACTTTTTCGCCGTCCTTGATCTCTTTCTGGTTCTTGACTTCGGCGCTGATGGCGACTTGTCCGCCGTCAATGGTGACGCTGATGTCCTCTTTTTTTACGCCGGGAATTTCCGCATGTACGGTATAGGCCTTGCTGTCTTCACTGACATCAAGCTTGATCTGGACGTCCTGTGCTCCATCAAAGCGTACCGGGCGCATGAAGAAACCACGAAACAGATCGTCGAACGTTTCATCGGACGGGTTGTAACGCAAGATGTTTGCCATTTCACTCTCCTGGTTAAGTCCGGGATACCCCCGTACTAATAATATAGGGCGTGAAGAACGGCTTTCAAGAGGCTTGAGCGAGTCTCTATCAATGGGGAAGGAGGGGGTTCAGAGTAACTGCGAAGGAGCGAAAGTGGAGCGTATTTAGCCCGCCGACAGTGCGCGAAGTTCGGCCTCAAGGCGCGCCATGAAGCGCTGGATCAGCGTCTCGTGGTTTGCTGTCAGGTTGATGAATCGACAGCCGATGTGCCAAAGAGGTTTGTTGGCGCGGTTTTGTTTCTCACTGATGTAGCGAACCTCAAGGGTGACGGCGAGCATTCCAGATTCGTGCAGATCCAGCCAGCAGTTTTCGAGTTGGCTCATCGGTTCGAGATCAGGGGCGTCTGCGACCTGAAAGCCCAGTCCGCTAACGGAAATGTCGTAGAGCGGGAAGGTGGCTTCTTCTGGCGTTCCGCGGCGGATTCGACAAATATAGGGTTTGCTGGTCGGGAGCTGAAGGCGATAGGCATCCCGGCGCTGAAGTCGAAGCATATTGGCCGGCAAGGGAACCACGAAAACCTTTTCTCCTTTAAGGTTGACTATCCGTGGTGATTTTCCGGAGAACTGGATGCGGATGCCACCAATGTGGCACATGAACTGGCAGCGTTCTGATTTCAGGAAGGCGGTGTTGGTTTCATCGCTGCCACCAATATCAAAATACAGAGCGTGGTTGCCCTCCGAGACTTCAATCAGCACGCTGAGAAAACTTTGCCGCCCCTCGTCAAAGATAACGGAGACCCGTTCTTTCTGCCGGATCATGGTGCGGAGCTGGAAGATGATTTCACGCTGACCGGTAAGGGTGCAGCGTTCCATTTCTTCGTCAGTGTGGGCGTGGTTCATGAAGCTTGGTGTATGTGGAGGCTGAAAGTCCGACATCGTAGCCGGGAAATGGTTTCCGCGCTACATGGGATAAGACCTGTCCCCGCTTGTTTGTCAGTCCTCATGAACTTACACTGAGGAATGTTTGCCCCTTTTTGGCCCTTTATTCACGATAAATACCATGCTCAATACTCCTGTGTCCGTTACGTCTAAACTTCCCTGGGTCGGCACCACGATTTTTACCGTGATGTCCCGGCTGGCCACAGAATGTGGGGCGATCAACCTGTCGCAGGGGTTCCCCGATTTTCAGGCCGATCCTTCATTGTTTGAATCCACTTTTCGCGCCATGTGCGAGGGACGCAATCAGTATCCCCCGATGACTGGCGTCCCCGAACTGCGAAACGCCATTGCCAACAAGGTCGCCGCGCTTTATGGCGTGAATTACGACGCCGAGCAGGAAATTACCGTGACCGCGGGAGCGACGCAGGCTATTTTTACCGCGATTGCCGCTTTCGTGAGCGGGGGCGACGAAGTCATCGTCTTCGCACCGTGTTATGACAGCTACGTGCCCGCCATCGAAACCGTCGGTGGCAAGGCCGTCTTTGCCCAGCTCAAATTCCCGGATTACCAGCCCGACTGGGGCCAGGTACGTTCGCTGATCACGCCGCGTACCCGCATGATCATCATCAATTCACCGCATAATCCGACCGGCAGCCTGCTTGATGACAGCGATCTGGACGCGCTGGCAGAAATCGTTCGCGGTACGGACATCGTCGTGCTTTCCGATGAGGTGTATGAGCACATCGTTTTTGACCGAGCCAGGCATGCCAGTGTGGCGACAAACCCGGAGTTGGCGGCGCGCAGTATCGTCGTTTCTTCGTTCGGAAAAACCTACCACATCACCGGCTGGAAGATTGGCTACGTGCTGGCAGCCGCTGAGCTGATGAGCGAGTTCCGCAAGGTGCATCAGTTCAACGTATTTACGGTCAACGCGCCATGCCAATTGGGGATTGCCGAGTACATGAGCGATGCTTCCCGTCATCTCGGGCTGGCGGCGTTCTATCAGACCAAGCGCGATTTTTTCCGCGAGCAACTGCGCGCTTCGCGTTTTGAATTATTACCGTGCCGTGGAACCTACTTTCAGTTGGCCCGTTATGGTGCCATTTCGGATCTGCCTGACCGTGAATTTTCTCTCTGGATGACGCGAGAAATCGGCGTTGCCGTGATTCCCGTTTCGGTGTTTAATCCGGATGGGAGGGATGACAAGGTCGTACGCTTCTGTTTTGCCAAGCAGGAAGCTACGCTGGCCTCCGCTGGAGAGAAACTCAGGAACATTTGAGCGAGCAGCGAGTCAACGTGTCGCGGGCAGGGGGTGAGTAGGGGACTGCCTCCGATTTTTATTAATGATAATGAAAGATAATATTTATGAGCATGGCCAAGGAATTCAAAGAGTTTGCCATGAAGGGCAATGTCATGGATCTTGCCGTTGGCGTGATTATCGGCGGGGCCTTTGGCAAGATCGTCGATTCGGTGGTCGGCGATTTGATCATGCCGATCATTGCCTGGATCATGGGCGGCAAGCTCGATTTTTCGGGGATGTTTTTGGTACTCGGCAACGTGCCGCCAGGCACCGCGCAAACGCTCGATGCCCTGAAAAAAGCCCAGGTTCCGGTCTTCGCCTACGGCAGTTTCATTACCATTCTGGTGAATTTCGTCATTCTGGCTTTCATCATCTTCATGATGGTCAAACAGATGAACCGCATCAAACGCTCTGAGCCGGTTCCGCCACCAGCGGCGCCGGTGACGCCGGAAGACGTCCTGCTGCTGCGCGAAATCCGTGACAGCTTGAAGAAATAGGCTCTTAGCCTTCCAGAGCGCGCAGGCGAGCTGCCAAGGCCTCTTCGAGCGTTTCGAGGGCCTTGGTGAAGCCGGCGATGCCCTCGGCGAGCTTTTCGTTGGCCATGCGGTCAGCCGCGTGCAGGCGTTCGAACGCTGGCTTGTCGACCGCGATTCTCTCGATCTTCAGGCTGGCGGCTTTGTCCGCATCGAGCTTGCGCGGCAAATCCCCCTGTGCAGACTGCAACTCGGCAAGCAGGGCAGGGGCAATGGTCAGCAGGTCGCATCCGGCCAGTTCGGTGATTTCACCCATATTGCGGAAACTGGCACCCATGATTTCGGTCGCGTAGCCGAATTTCTTGAAGTAGTTGTAGATCACGGTGACCGACAGGACGCCTGGGTCTTCATTGGGCGGGTAGGCGTCACGGCCGGTGTCCTTTTTGTACCAGTCGAGGATTCTGCCGACGAAGGGCGAGATCAGGGTAACGCCGGCTTCGGCGCAGGCAATCGCCTGATGCAGGCCAAAGAGCAGGGTCAGGTTGCAATGGATGCCTTCCCTTTCAAGCACGGCCGCTGCCTGAATGCCTTCCCAGGTGGCGGCGATCTTGATCAGAATCCGCTGGCGGGACACGCCGCCAGCTTCATATTGCGCAATTAACTCACGGGCCTTGACGATGGTTGCTGCCGTGTCGTAGGACAGCCGCGCATCGACTTCGGTTGACACCCGGCCGGGGATGATCTGGAGGATTTTGCGGCCAAAGGCGACGGCCAGCCGCTCGAAAGCCAGTGACACGACCTGCTCGGCCCGGGCGGTGGCTCCTGCGTCCACTCGAGCCTGTTTCAGTGTTTCATCAACGATGCCTTGGTACTGGGGCATCTGTGCTGCCGCGGTGATCAGCGAGGGATTGGTCGTGGCATCCTGCGGGGTAAATTTTTCGATGGCCTCGAGGTCGCCGGTGTCGGCGACGACGACGGTCATCTGGCGCAGTTGTTGCAGCAGATTATGGCTCATGATGAACTCCTGAAATTAGTTAAAAACCGCTGCCCACAGGGCTTTGACGGCCTCGATGCGGCGCGTGTGCTCGGCGCGGTCGACGCGCGTTTTGCTGATGCCGTTGAGCCGGAAGGCGTGTTGCATGCGCCGGTATTCGCGGTAGGTGTCGCGCACCGGATCGGCGAGGTTCTGCGGAATCAGTCCGAGTTCGGCGGCCATGCCAAGCAGGGCGATGTTGCCGAGGTCACCGCACAGGCGTTCGTGCTGATGCGCATAGCCGAGAACCAGGTACTGGACGATGAATTCAACGTCGATCAGTCCGCCCGGATCCTGTTTGACGTCGAACTCTTCTTCGCTGTTCAGGGCGTGGGCGTCGAGCATGCGCTGGCGCATTTCGAGGACATCGGAGCGCAGCTTGGTCAGGTCGCGTGGCAGGCGCAGGATCTCGCTGCGCAGGGTCTCAAACTGTGCGCCCAGCGCTTTGTCGCCAGCGCAGAAACGGGAGCGGGTCAGCGCCTGATGTTCCCAGGTCCAGGCCTTTTCCAGCAGGTATTCGCGGAAAGAGGCAATCGAGTTGACCAGCAGGCCTGAGTCGCCGTTGGGGCGCAGGCGGGTATCGGTTTCAAACAGAGTGCCGGCCGAAGTCTGGCTCGACATCCAGCTGCTCATGCGCTGCCCGAGGCGCGAATAGAGCTCTCCAGCGCCGGGTTCAGGATCGTCGTGAAGGAAAACCAGATCGAGGTCGGAGCCGTAGCCGAGTTCCTTGCCGCCGAGCTTGCCGTAGGCGATGACGGCGAACTTGGGGGGCTGTTCGGGGTGCGGATGGCGACTCTTGATTTTTCCCCAGCACAGGTCAAGCGTGGTTTGCACGACGATGTCGGCGAGTTCAGTGAGGTGGTCAGCCAGGCGTTCGACCGTCTGCAGGCCGGCAATGTCCTGCGCCAGGAGGCGGAAGACCTGGGCATGGTGGGCTTCGCGCAGGACGTCCATCTCGCGCTCGGTATCGTCGGCCACTTCGCCGAGGCGCTGCTGCATGCCCGAGCGAAAATTCGCCCAGTCGGTGGCGATTTCGTAAAGGCGCGGGTCGAGGACCTCGTCGAGCAGGATCGGGTGGCGGGTCAGATAGGTCGCCGCCCAGGCTGAGCTGCCAATGATCTCGGCGACCTTGCTCAGGGCTTGCGGATATTGCTGCAGCAGGGCCAGATAGGCGCCGCGACGGCTGATCGTTTCGAAAAAATCGAGGCCGCGCTGCCAGGTGGCATCGGGATGCTGCGTCGCCGCGGCGGCTTCGATCAGGCGCGGACCGAGGGTGTCCAGGCGCTCGCGGTTGGGGGCGGCGAGCTGCTGGTATTTGGCGCTCTGGCGGAATCCCCTGAGCCGTTCAAGCATCGCTTTGGGCTGCCTGAAACCCAGGTTGCATAAGACTTCCTGCGCATCGTCGCCGTCGATCTGCTCAAGCCACAGTCCGGCCAGCGCGTGAGTGCCCTCGTCGGGATTGGAGAAGATGTCCTCGAAGTGCTTGGCCACACGCTGGCGGTGTCCCTCGAGAACCTCCAGAAACGCCGGCCAGTCAGGGAAGTTCATCGAAATGGCGATTTGCTGACGCTCTTCGTCGCCGCTCGGCAGCATGTGCGTTTGCGCATCGTTGACGTACTGCAGCCGGTGTTCGAGTCGGCGCAGGAACTCGTAGGCGGTGACCAGTTCGTGCTCGCTTTCGGCCGGTAACAGACGGCGTTCAACGAGTAGCGGAAGAACTTTGAGCGTCGGCCGGATCTGCAGCGCCGGATCGCGGCCGCCGCGAATCAGTTGGAAGACTTGAGCCATGAACTCGATTTCGCGGATGCCGCCAGGCCCCAGCTTGATGTGTTCGGCCATGTCCTTGCGCGCCACTTCGCGGCGGATTTGCGCATGCAGGTCGCGCATGGCGTTGATCGAGCCAAAATCAAGATATTTGCGATAGATGAAGGGGCGGACAATTCTTTCCAGGGTACTCGCCCATTCGGCCTGCAGGTTGCTGCCGGTGTTCATTACCCGGGCCTTGATCCAGGCGTAACGCTCCCATTCACGGCCCTGAGTGATCAGGTAGTTTTCCAGCGAAACCAGCGAACACACTAACGGACCGGAGTCGCCGTTCGGACGTAGACGCATGTCGACGCGAAAAACCTGTCCGTCACCGGTGATTTCATCGAGCAGGGCGATCAGGCGTTTGCCGAGGCGGACGAAAAAATCGTAGGCCTCGATCTTGCGGCCCCCCTCGGGCGTTCCGGCGGTCTCGCCATCCTGCGGGTATACGAAAATGTAATCGACGTCGGACGAGACATTGAGTTCGCGGCCGCCGAGCTTACCCATGCCGACGATCAGCAGGCGCTGGGCTTGTCCCTGTTTGTCCAGGGGCTCGCCGAATAGCGCCACCAGTTGCCGGTGGGCGAAATTCAAGGCCCGATTGGTGGTGATGTCGGCCAGTTGGGTCATCGTCTCGACGACCTCGGACAGTGGTGCCTGGCCATTGAGGTCACGCACGATCAGGGTGGCCATGACGCGCTGGCGCAGACCGCGCAGGGTGCGTTTCAGGCTGTCTTCGTCGCTGCTGTGTTCGCCGGCAATGAAATCGTGCATCTGCTCGGGATCGACCGGACGGCTCACGCTTTCTTCCAGCCAGGAAGCGATTGCAGGTCGGGCGGCCAACAACTGGCGCAGATAGCGGCTATGAGCCAGAGCGGGTTCCCAGGCCTGAGGGAACGGAGTGTTGGGGGTGTGGGTCATTGTTGTATCGATCGTTTGGAGTGTGTGTTCGGCGTGGCTCAGAGGGCTAAAGCCGTTACAATTGAGCCTTCAATGAATATCCCTTATGCAGCCATTTTAGTGACACCTTTCGATAATTGGCAAAATCTTCTGCAGTTGAACGGGGCATGATGCGCCGGGACGACTTGCGCGCGGTGCTTTACCATCGCCTCCATCTGCTGCTGCCGGCTATTCCCCTCTGGACTTTGCGTCGACTTGGGCGGGTCCTGATCTGGGGCTTCTGGGTGGTCTATTTCTGTTTCATCATCCTGGCGCTGGTCTTGCGCTACAGCGTTCTGCCGCACATTGAGGATTACCGTACCGACATTGAACGTTACGCCACCCAGGGTCTGGGCCAGGCCGTCACGATTGGTCGCATCGAGGCCAGCTGGGACGGGATCAATCCCGACCTGACCTTACTCGATGTGCGTATTTCTGATGCGGCCGGGCGTCCGGCTCTGGCCTTCTCGCGCGTCGAGGCGATCCTTTCCTGGTGGTCGGTTCCCAGTGCCAAGCTCAAACTGCGTTTGTTGCGAATAGATGAGCCGACGCTAAATTTGCGACGTGATCGTGAAGGCCGGATTTTTATCGCCGGTATTCCGCTGAGCCAGGAACAAAACGATGGTGATGTTTCCGATTGGGTCTTGGCGCAACGGCGAATCCGCATACAGCACGCAACGCTGGTCTGGGAAGATGAATTGCGTCAGGCGCCGGTGCTGGAACTCAAGGAACTGAATTTCGCTCTGGATAATGACGGCAAGCGCCATCGCTTCGGGCTGACGGCACTTCCTCCCGAGGGCCTGGCGTCGGCCATCGATCTGCGCGGCGATTTTCGCGGCAAGGAACTCGACAAGCTCGATGCCTGGTCCGGCAAGGGCTATGCCCAGATTGACTACGCCGATCTGGCGGTCTGGCGGCAATGGATTGATTATCCGGTGGCGCTGCCGCATGGCCGCGGAGCAGTGCGTGCCTGGGTTGATTTTTCCGAAGGGCGTTTGCATGAGCTGACCGCCGACCTGTCGTTGCGTGACGTCAACCTGCGCCTCGCCCCTGAATTGCCGGTGCTCGAACTCGATCATATGTCGGGTCGCCTGGGCGCGAACTTTTCGGACACTGGTTTTAAGGTCAGCGGGCGAGGCGTCGAATTGGTGACCCGTTCTCAGTTGGCGCACAAGGGAGCCGCGCCGGAGCCGCGCGCGCTGCGCGAGGCCTTGCGCATTGCCCCGACCGACTTCCATGTTGAATGGCTCCCGGAAAACGATGGGAAAGCCGTCGCCGGCAGTGCTAGCGCCAGTCACATGGACCTTGGCGTGCTGGCGCGCCTGGCCGGGTACCTGCCTTTTGATGAGCATTCACGGCAGCTGTTGAATGATTATGCGCCGCAGGGTCAGGTGAGCGGGTTGAGTGCGACATGGAAGGGCGACGCCAGTCACCTCGACGCCTATTCGCTGAAGGCCGGATTTGAACATCTGGCACTCAAAGCACAAGGTTACTTTCCCGGATTCTCGGGTTTGTCGGGGGCGCTGGAGGCTGACCAAAAAGGCGGTGCCGCGACTCTGCGTGCGCAGCAATCGTCGATTGATTTGCCGAGTATCTTTCCTGAGCCGCAGATTGTTCTGGACAAGCTGGGAGCCCAGGCAAAATGGAAAATCAGCCGCAGCGGCGTGCTCGACGCCGAGTTGTCTCACGTCGAGTTTTCCGGTCCGGAGGCCGCCGGCTCGGCGCAGGGGACTTACCGCAATACGGGCGAAGGCCCCGGTAGCATTGACATGACGGCGTCGCTGACCCGGGGCGATGCCCGAGCGGTCTGGCGATATATGCCGCATGTGGTCAATGTTAATGCGCGCACCTGGTTACATGATTCGCTGCTGGCTGGCGGAGCCAGCGAGGCCAAGCTGACGCTGAAAGGCGATCTGCAGGACTTTCCCTTCCTCGACAAGAGCAAGGGCCAGTTCCTGGTGACGGTAAAAGCGCAGGATGTCACGCTCGATTACGGCAAGGGCTGGCCGCGTATCGAGGGCATCAGCGGCGATTTGCGCTTCGAAGGCAATGGCATGATTGTCGAAGCGCGCCAGGGGTCTATCCTCGGCGCCAAGCTGATGAATACCCGGGCTGAAATTCCGGATTTCGATGCGCCGATTTCGACCTTGAGGGTCAAGGGGCAGGCCGACGGCGCAACCTCGGACTTCCTCAAATTCATCGATCAGAGTCCGGTCGCTGAGCGCATTGATCATTTCACTGAAGACATGAAAGCCAGCGGGAACGGGCATCTCGATCTTGATCTGACAATTCCGCTGGATTCGGCACGACTCGGCGATTCAAAAATCGAGGGCACTTACCGTTTTATCGATAACGAGGTTTCCGTCGATTCTGCCTTGCCACCGATACGGCAGGTGAATGGTGCGGTTCAGTTTTCAGGCAGCGACTTGCGTGTCCCCGAGATCAATGGCGTGCTGTTTGGTGGCCCGTTGAAGGTCAAAGGCGGCTTGCAGAAGGATGGCAAGGTGCTGATCTCGGCCAACGGGGCGGTGAATATCGAGCAATTGCGCAAGCAGTCGGATGCGCCGTTTCTGGCCCATTTGTCAGGGACGACAGCATATCGCGGCGAAGTGCATATCAACAAGCGCAATGCCGATCTGGTGGTTAATTCGAGCCTGGCGGGCTTGGCTTCAACCTTGCCTGAGCCGTTCAGAAAAACGGCCGCTGAAACCCTGCCTTTACGATTTGAAAAGAAAATCCTGACGGCGGTGAGCAGCAAGAAGGGCGTGAGAGCTGATCCGGTGAATCGTGATCAGCTATCCCTGTCTGTCGGCAACGCGCTGGCTTTACAGCTGATTCGGCGCAAACAGGAGGAAAAGTTTGTCCCCGAGCGCGGCGCGATCGCCATCGGGCAAGCCTTGTCCTTGCCAGAGTCGGGAGTGTCGCTGGGGCTGACGGCCAAGTCGCTGGATCTCGATGCCTGGCGCCGGGTTTTCCAGGCATCGAGCGGAGCTGAAACCCCTGGAAAGAAAGCGGGAGCGGCGGTAGGTGCAGTGGCAGGAGCTGCGGCCGGTGGGGCGAAAGCCGCTGCGCCGGAAGCGTTCAGCCTGATGCCCAACTCGATCAGCATTAAAGCGCCGGAGTTGTTGCTGCTCGGGCGACATTACAACGACGTTGATCTGAGTGCGGCCAATCTGGCGACGCAATGGAAAATTCGCCTCAATTCGCGTCAGGCCAATGGAGACTTGTCTTGGGATACCGCAGGTGCCGGAAGACTGACCGCGCGCCTGAAACAACTGGTCGTTGAGCCCTCTTCGGCAGCGACTGAATCCGATGCGGGCGAGGCGATTCGCGAGCTGCCCGCGCTGGATATCATCGCTGACGAGTTTACGCTGGGGACGCGCCGTTTTGGCCGGCTTGAACTGCAGGCGCGGAATGAGGGCGGACTCTGGCGACTGAACCGGATTCAGGCGAACAATCCCTTCGGGAGTATGACGGGGTCTGGTGAATGGCGGACCGGTGGCGGGAGAAGTCGTACCGAACTGGATTTCAAGATCGACAGCAGCGATGTCGGGAAGATGCTCGAACGCTTTGGTTTTCCGGGCGCAGTCCGGGCCGGAACGGCCCAGCTAGAAGGCCATCTGGGCTGGAAGGGGGCGCCGACGGCATTTGATTACGATTCACTCAATGGCGACATGAAGCTGGAAGCGAATAAAGGACAGTTTCTCAAGCTCGATCCGGGGGCCGGGAAACTGATCGGACTAATCAGCCTGCAGACCTTGCCGCGTCGGGTTATTCTCGACTTCAAGGACGTTTTCAGCGACGGCTTTGCGTTTGACAACATCAACAGCAAGGTGGAAGTCCGCGATGGTCTGATGCGTACCGAACGCCTGCAGATTGACGGCGCCTCGGCGCGAATCGTGATGCGCGGGGAGGTCGATCTCAAGCATGAAACACAGCGCTTAAGCGTCAATGTTCAGCCCGAATTGGGCAGCACTGCCGCACTGGGAATCGCCCTGATCAATCCCTTGGCCGGGGTGGCCACTTTGCTGGCGCACAAGGTGCTGCAGAATCCGCTGAATCAGATGTTTGGTTTTGATTATCGGGTGACCGGTAACTGGGATGATCCGAAGGTTGAGAAAGTCTCTGGATCTTCTCCGCAACCGCTGCTGCCGCGCCTGCCCACCATCACCAGCAACCCAGGAGGGGTGAATGAGTCTGCCGCAAAATGAAGTTCTGAATACCGTGAAAAATGCCCGCGTTGCCGCCGTGCAAATGCTCTCGTCCCCTCGCGTTGCCGAAAACCTGCAAACAGCCAGCGAACTGATTGCCGAGGCCGTGGCGCAGGGCGCCGACCTGGTCGCTTTGCCGGAGTATTTTCCGATCATGGGGTTGCGTGAAAGTGACAAGGTCAGCGTCCGTGAAGCCGATGGCGTCGGGCCGATTCAGGATTTTCTCGCGGCCACGGCGCGTCAGCATGGCATCTGGCTGATTGGCGGTTCACTTCCCTTGGAGGCCAGTACCCCGGACAAGATGCTCAACTCCAGTCTGGTCTATAACCCGCAGGGCGAACGCGTCGCGCGCTACGACAAGATTCACCTGTTCGGTTTCCAGAAAGGCAAGGAGCGTTACAACGAAAGCGCCACCATCGAAGCCGGCAACCAGCCCGTCGCCTTCGACACGCCGTTCGGGCGCGTTGGGGTGACGATTTGCTACGATATTCGTTTCCCCGAACTGTATCGTGCCTTGGGCGAAGTCGATCTGATGGTCATCCCGGCCGCATTTACCGAAACTACCGGGCGGGCTCACTGGGAAATCCTGCTGCGCGCCCGCGCCATCGAGAATCAGTGTTACGTGCTGGCCGTAGCCCAGGGCGGCAAACATGAGAATGGTCGCGAAACGCACGGCAACAGCATGCTGATCGACCCGTGGGGCGAAATTCTGGCGCGGAAGGACAAGGGCGCTGGCGTCGTGATCGGAGACATCGACCACGCGCGCATCGCCGACGTCCGCGCCAGCCTGCCGGCACTGAAGCATCGGGTGATGTAAAGTACATAAAATGAAAACACCACCACCAAGACACCAAGGACTCCAAGTTTCACCAAGAATGCCCTCGAATTCTTTGTGTTGCTTGGTGCTCTTGGCGTCTTGGTGGTTAGCTTTTTTTGAAATTGAATTTGTCTGAACCGGAAAACCAATGACCGCAAAAGCGCAATCCCTGCTCGTGCAGGCCCAGAAAACCCTGTTGACACCGTATGGCCTGAACGTGGCCGATCTGAACAAGGTTTTTGGCACGATCATGGCGCACGATGTCGATTACGCCGACCTGTATTTTCAGTACAGCCGTTCCGAGGCCTGGAGTCTTGAGGAAGGCATCGTCAAGTCGGGCAGTTTCAATATCGACGAAGGGGTGGGCGTGCGCGCCATTTCCGGTGAGAAAACCGCCTTTGCCTATTCCGATGACATCAGCCTGCCGGCGCTTGCCGATGCGGCGACTGCGGTGCGCGCCATTGCCGCCGCCGGGCAGCAACGCAAAGCCAAAGCCGGAGCCAAACAGAGCCAAACGCTGGGGCACCGTCTGTATGTCCCGCTCGATCCGCTGTCGTCACTTGATGCGACGGCCAAGGTCAAGCTGCTCGAGCGGCTCGAAAGCTATGCCCGTGCCGAAGATTCGCGCGTGACCCAGGTCATGGCGCATATCGCCGGCGAATACGAAGTGATCCTGGTCGCTGGCAGCGACGGCCGTCTGGCGGCTGACGTTCGGCCGCTGGTGCGGGTTTCTCTGACGGTCATCGTCGAAGGAGAAGGCGGCAAGCGCGAACAAGGGTCTTCGGGCGGCGGTGGGCGCACCGATTACAGTTATTTCAGTAATGACGTATTGCGTCTTTACGCGCATGAGGCGGTGCATCAGGCGGTGGTGAATCTTGATGCGCGGCCGGCACCGGCGGGGACGATGACCGTGGTGCTGGGTTCCGGCTGGCCGGGGATTCTGTTGCATGAAGCCGTCGGTCACGGTCTGGAAGGCGATTTCAACCGCAAAGGCAGTTCGACTTTCGCCGGGCGAGTGGGTAGCCGTGTGGCGTCGAAAGGGGTGACCGTCGTCGATGACGGGACCATCCCTGATCGCCGTGGCTCTCTCAACATCGACGACGAGGGTAATCCGACGCAGCGCACGGTACTGATCGAGGATGGCATCCTCAAGGGCTATATGCAGGACAGTCTGAATGCCCGCCTGATGGGCGTGGCCCCGACCGGCAATGGCCGGCGCGAATCGTTTGCCCACCTGCCCTTGCCGCGCATGACCAATACCACCATGCTCAACGGCGACAAGAGCGTTGAGGAAATCATCAAGTCGGTGAAAAAGGGTGTCTATGCGGTCAATTTTGGCGGCGGACAGGTCGATATCACCAACGGCAAGTTCGTCTTCTCGATGTCCGAAGCCTACCTGATCGAGGACGGTAAGCTGACCTGCCCGGTCAAGGGTGCGACGCTGATCGGCAGCGGGCCGGAGGCGATGAACCAGGTGTCGATGATCGGCAATGATATGCGCCTGGATCCCGGTGTCGGTACCTGCGGCAAGGACGGTCAAAGTGTGCCGGTGGGTGTCGGGCAGCCGACCTTGCGGATTGATGGGCTGACCGTCGGGGGGACGGCCTGATAGGCCGTGCCGTTGTTACGGAGCTGAGCAAACTTTCGAGTAGAATCAACCCCCTTCAAGACTTTTCGCCCCAGGATGTGTGATGAATTTGCCTAACAAGCCCAATACCGATGACCTGCGCATTAAAGAGATCAAGGAACTGGTGCCCCCGGTTCATGTTTTTCGCGAATTTCCAGTTGGTGCGCAAGCGGCGCAGACGACATTCAATGCCCGCCAGGCCATCCACCGTATCCTGCATGGCGCTGACGACCGCTTGCTGGTAGTGATCGGACCATGCTCGATTCATGATGTCGACCTGGCGCTGGACTACGCGAAAAAACTGCAGAACGAAGTATCGCGTTTCGAGAAGGATTTGCTCATCGTCATGCGTGTTTATTTCGAGAAGCCGCGGACGACGGTGGGTTGGAAAGGGCTGATCAACGACCCGCGACTGGACAACAGTTTCCGGATCAACGAAGGCATTCGTTTGGCACGCAAGCTGCTACTCGAAATCAACGACCTCGGACTGCCTTGCGCGACGGAATTCCTCGATACGATTACGCCGCAATACACGGCGGATCTGATCTCGTGGGGGGCGATCGGGGCGCGTACCACCGAGTCGCAGGTGCATCGCGAACTGGCGTCGGGCCTTTCCTGTCCGGTCGGGTTCAAGAACGGCACCGACGGCAACGTGCGCATCGCCATCGATGCGATTCGTGCGGCGCAATCGCCGCATCATTTTCTCTCGGTCACCAAGGGCGGGCACTCAGCGATCGTCTCGACTGCTGGTAACGAGGATTGTCACGTCATTCTGCGTGGCGGCAAAGCCCCCAATTATGACGCCGTGCACGTCGATGCCGCGGCCAAGGAAATTGCTTCAGCGGCACTCGCCGCGCGGTTGATGATTGATCTGTCGCATGCCAACAGCAGCAAGGACTTCAAGCGTCAGGTCGAGGTCGCCGAAGACGTCGCGGCGCAGATGGCCAGCGGTGAAGAGCGCATCATGGGGGTGATGGTCGAATCGCATCTGGTCGAAGGCCGACAGAATCTAGTGCCAGATCAGCCGCTGGAATACGGCAAGAGTATTACCGATGCCTGCCTCGGTTGGGAGGATTCCCTCTCCGTGCTTGAAATCCTGGCGCAGGGGGTGCGTGCCCGCCGCCTGGCACAAGCTGAACGTTAGTCGCTGGTTTTTGATGGTGGTTCGTCGCGATAGTTTCTCGCTGTTGATGGTGGTGCTGGCACTGCTGGTTTTTCGCGTCTGGTTCTCCATTGTGTTGCCGATGACCGGTGACGAAGCTTATTTCGTGTTTTGGGGGGAGCACTCCGCCGGCGGGTACTACGATCATCCCCCGATGGTCGGCTGGTGGCTCTCGGGCCTGCTCCAGCTTTCTCGCAGCGAGTGGGTGTTGCGACTGCCGTCGCTACTGCTGCCTTTGTTGCTGGCGGCTGGTGGCTGGTGGCTGGTGCGTCCGCATGGCGCCGAGCGCGCACGGCTGGCGGCGCTACTGGTCCTGCTGCAGCCGGTCAATGTGTGGAATGTGCTGATTACCACTGATACGCCGGTCATTCTCTTCTCGATGCTGTCGATGCTGGCCTATGTCGCGGCTTTGCGGGCTTCTCGTACGGTCACTGCCGTAGCGTGGCAAGGCGTGGCCGGGGCGCTGCTGGGACTGGCCTTCCTGGGGAAGTATTTCGCGGCCTTGCTGGGCATCGCCTATCTGCTGCATACCGTGCTGATTCGCCGCGATGAGCGCCGCTGGGTCGGTTTTTTGGTGCTGCTCATAGCCGCCCTGCCTGCGCCGATCTACAACCTGTGGTGGAACAGCAACAACTGCTGGGTGAACATTCTTTTCAACTTCATCAACCGGCATGACGGCGCCGGGCTGACGTGGAAAAACCCGGCGCTTTACCTCGTTTCTCTGCTTTATCTGGCGACGCCCTGGGTGCTCCTCGAACTCTTGCGCCAACGCCGCTATATCCAGGATGCGATGCGCAGAAAAAGTGATGCTGGAGCGGTGTTCTGGCTGTTGCTGGTGCCTTTGCTGCTGTTTGCGCTGATGTCGCTGTGGCGGCCGATTGGGCTGCACTGGATGGTTTCGTTCATGCCCTTGTTTGCCGTGCTGGCAGCAATGGTGCTGCCTCAAGTCAGCCTGGATCGTTTGGTCAAGTGGTCGGCGGTATTTGCTGGCGTGCATGCGTTGGGTTTTGTCATCGTCCTTGCCCTGCCGCTACAGACCTGGGAGAAAACCAGGCTCTATGACGGGATCGTGCTGACGGTGCGTTCCGCGGACCTGCTTGCCAAGCTCGAACCCTATGCCGGGGAGTATTTGTTTGCCATGGAAGGGTATTCGCCGGCCGCCACACTGGCCTATAACGCCAACCGGCGGTTTGCCGTTTTTGGCGAAGGCTCGATTTACGCCCGACAGGACGATGCCATCACCGACTGGCGCGAGCAGAATGGGCGCAAAGTGCTGATTCTGAGCAAAAGCGAGCCCCGGTCAGAGGATTACGCGGCCTATTTTCGCCGGGTTGAAATCCTTCCTTTTGAACTCTATGGCGCGCACTACTGGATCGTTCTCGGTCAGGGCTTCAACTACCCCGTGTATCATGATCGCGTACTGACCCGGATTCGCGAGCGCTTTTACCGCATTCCGAGCTGGCTGCCACAGCAGGGCTGTGGATTTTGCGAACGCTATTTTCCGGAAGATAAGTGAAATACATAAACACTAACCACAACGAGCACGACGGGCACAACGAAATCGCGATAAAAAACCTTGGAGCACGACCGAATCAACGATTTATTCTCGTCGTGTTCGTTGTGTTCGTTGTGGTTAATTAATCTATTCAGGATCAATCGATTGAAGCACTACCTTAAATTGTTGCGACCGCACCAGTGGGTGAAGAGCGGCTTTGTCCTGGTCGGTCTGATCTTTGGGCATCGCTGGAATGATTCGGCCTTGCTCGAGAACGTCCTGCTTGCCGCGCTGTCGTTTGCGCTGGCCGCGTCAGCGGTCTATGTAATGAACGATCTGGCCGACCGCGGGCGTGACCGCGAGCATCCAGAAAAGCGTCACCGGCCGCTCGCCTCGGGTTCGGTCGGCGTGACCCAGGCCTTGATGCTGGCGGGCGTCTGTCTGGTGTCCGCACTCGTATTGGCGCAGGCCGCGTCAAATGCGGTACTGCTGATCATCGTAATTTATGCCGTGATCAACGTGGCGTATTCGATGGGGCTCAAGCATGTGGTGCTGCTTGATGTGTTCATCATCTCGGCGGGCTTCATGTTGCGCCTGCTCGCCGGAACGCTTGGCGTGGGGATTGCTCCGTCGCACTGGCTGTTGCTCTGCGGCCTGATGCTGACGCTGTTTCTCGGCTTCGCCAAGCGCCGCGCCGAGTTGAATGCCATGGAGGGGGAGGGCGGTAGTCACCGCGAGGTGCTCGATGACTACGATCAGGTGCTACTCGACAAGTTGATCGGTATTTGCGCGGCGAGTGCGATCATCAGCTACAGTCTCTATACGGTAAGTCCAGAAACGGTGGCGATGCACGGTACAACCAGCCTGATCATGACCGTGCCCTTCGTTATTTACGGCATTTTCCGCTACCTCTTTCTGTTGCATCGGCGCGGCGGTGGTGGCGACCCAGCGATTGCTCTGCTCAAGGACGCCCATTTGCTGGGCGCCTTTGCCGGCTGGTTTGTTACGGTGATCGCCCTGCTTCGTTAAGCGATCACTAGCCCTTGTTCCTGCCCTGCACCCAGGCGACGTCGCCACGCCCACCGGCCTGATTCAGCGCGCGACCGAGAATGAACAGCAGGTCGGACAGGCGATTGACGTATTTGCGCGCGAAGTCGGAGACCTGCTCGCTATTGGCCAGATGCACCATGCGGCGCTCGACCCGGCGACAGACCGAGCGCGACAGATGGGTCAGCGCGGCCGGACGGGTGCCGCCCGGCAGGATGAATTCCTTCAGCGGCGAGAGCTTGTCGTTGAACTGCTCAACCAGGTCTTCCAGGCGCAAAATGTGCGCTTCGCTGATCGCCGAGTAGCCGGGGATGCAGATTTCGCCGCCGAGGTCGAACAGGTCGTTCTGGATGCCGAGCAGGGCGTCACGGATGTCCTGTGGGAGTTCTTCGGCGAGCACCACGCCGATGGTCGAATTCAATTCGTCAACTTCGCCAATGACGTCGATGCGCAGGCAGTCCTTGGTAACTCTCGATCCGTCGCCTAGGCCCGTGGTTCCGGCGTCACCGGTACGCGTAACTATTTTCGAAAGGCGGTTGCCCATAAGTGTTTTCCTGAGGAGAATGTGAGTTTGTTCGACCGATTATATCGGAAAGAGTTTTGCGCATAGGCTTTTAGAATAGCGAAAGTGTCGACTGAGGCGCGGGCTGTCGTCACCGAGGCGGGCATCCCCTGCATAACAAGAATCAAGAGGATATTGTGGCTATTGACAAAGCATTGCTGGTAGATCTTTCCGGTGAGGAAAGCAAAAGCGTCAAGCGACTGTTCGAAAAAGGCGTCATCATTCCGCCGCAGCCGCGCGTGTTGCACGAGCTTGAAGATGCGCTGCAGCGCGGGGTTGCCGATGTGCGAGTACTGTCACGCATCATTTCGCAGGACCCGGGGATCGTGGCGACCTTGTTCAAGGTTGTGCAGAGTGCAGCTTTCCGCCGACTTCAGCCGTTCGAGTCGATTGAGCATGTGCTGCAAGGCGTCGGGCTGCAGCAGACGGGGAGTCTGGTGCGTGCCATTTCGCTGTCTTCATCCTTTCCCGCCAAGCACAACCGCAATGCGTTTGAAGCCTATTGGGCGCGCTCACAGGCGATTTCCGAGCTGGCGATGCTGATTGCCGATGATCGGGTGATGGTGTGTAACATTTTTCCGGATCAGGCTTGTCTTGCCGGTATCTTTCACGATTGCGGCGTGCCGGTGCTGATGCAGCGCTTCTCCACCTATTGCCAGGATATGCATCTGGAGGATCCAGAATGCTGGGCAAATCTGGCGGAAGAAGACGCTCGCTTCAGTGCCGATCATTGCGTAGTCGGTTATCTGGTCGCCAAACACTGGAAACTCCCGGAATTCATCTGCGATGCGATTCGTTTCCATCACGACTTCAATCGCCTTGAAAATCATGCCTCGCGGACGATGGTGGCGATATTGCAGCTGGCCATCCAGTTTTACTATCAGGATCAGCGTCTGCCCAACCCGGAGTGGGCTGCCGTTCGTGCCGAGGTTCTCGATGAATTGGGCCTTGATGAGGAAGGCTTGCCGGAGCTGATGGACGTGATCATCGAGCGTTATCACAAGAAAGCGTAATTGGTGTTGTTGCATTCCCAGAGATCAGACCGGGGAGTTGCCATGGACGAGGGTTTCAGGCCAGGTCATAATGAACGTGCCGAGCGACGACAGCGCTATCGCCTGCGAGCGGTTTTCGATTCGGCATTTGAAATGGTAGAGATTTTTTTTGATCCGGCGTCCGGTTGGGGCGGACTCCCTCTACAGCATGTCATCTTTCGCGTCGTGCGCGAGAATTTTCCTGAGCTGACGAGTGAACAGGTGCATTCGATGTCCGAGGCCTTGCTGCGTGCATACCACGATAAAACCCCGCACGATGGATCTTTGGAGGCTTGTGATCCCGTGCGGTGCCCGAACTTGCCTTTATCGAGCTGAACGTTTGCCGAGGACGATCGTCACAAGACCTTTCGCGTCCCCGTCGGATAGCGGTGGCCAGATCAATCGTGGTAATCTTGCGCTCCTCTCAGGAGTGTCGGATTCATGCCAATAATGATTGATGCCTGTGTTGCCCAGCATCAGGGTGACCGCAAGGAACAGCAGGACCGGGTTGCACTGTTGCCCCATGCCAAGGGCGGTGGCGTAGCTCTGGCCGTGGTCGCTGATGGGATGGGCGGACATACCGGAGGCGTGCTGGCGGCGCAGCAGGTCATTCACACGGCGCGAAATAACCTGGATATTTTTTCGGCACGCTCAGAGTCGTCCCAGGTCATGCTGGAATCCAGCTTCAAGGAAGCGCACATGCTGATCAAGGCCTCGCGCTTCATCAATGAAAAGGATCCGCACAGTACGGCAGTGATGCTGCTGCTGCAGCCGGGCAGGGTGAACTGGGCGCATTGCGGCGACAGCCGTTTCTACCACTTCCGTGGTGCTCAGCTCCTTTTTCGCACGACCGATCATTCCTATGTCGAGCAACTGGTCACTCAGGGGAAAATTTCTCCCGAGCAGGCGCTGGTTCACCCTAACCGGAATATTCTGGTCACCTCGCTCGGTGGCAAAGAAGAGCCGCAGATTGCGTTCGGGGAATCCACTGATTTGCAGGCCGGAGACTCTTTCCTGCTGTGCTCGGACGGTTTGTGGGGCTATTTCAGTGAGGCGGAACTGGGCAGTGTTCTGGCCGCCTACTCGGCGCGTGAAGCCTCGGACATCCTGGTTGACCGGGCGCGTTCCCGTGCCCAGGGCGATGGCGACAACGTCTCGGTGGCTATTCTCAAGCTCGTTGACGTCGCTCCAGTAAAGAAAGCCGCGAGTTAGTCGCTTCGCCTGCCGTCTCGAGGACTATTTGCGACCGAGTCCGCCGAGCAGCGCGGCGACCGTACGGCGGGCCTTGTGCGGGTGTTCCATGTGTGCCACGACGCGGGCTGTTTCGGTATCCGCCGGAGCCGCCATGGGGTGAGGTTCAGCGCTCTCGTAAGGCTTGCTGAAGTCGAAACCGTCGGCAGCGATGTGGCTTTTCCGTCGGCTGCCCGAGGGCGCGCTGCTCGCCGGAGCTTCGCGGCGCGGGCGGGCGGCCGGGGCGACCGTCGCTGGCGGTGATGGCGGGCGCTTGTGGTGTCCTTTGCGTCCCGTCGGCGGGTACTCGTAATCGTATTCCGGCTCAAATCCCGGAACGATGACCTGTTCGACCTGGATCTTGATCAGTTTCTCAATGTCGACCAGATACTGAACTTCGTGCGCCGAGACCAGCGAAATCGCCGAGCCCTGTTTTCCTGCGCGGCCGGTGCGGCCGATGCGGTGAATGTAGTCTTCCGGCGTATGCGGCAGTTCGAAGTTGATCACGTGCGGCAGTTCATCAATGTCCAGGCCGCGCGCTGCTACATCGGTGGCGACCAGAACCAGGACCGTGCCGTTCTTGAAGGCTTCCAGCGCCTTCATCCGGTCGAGCTGGGTCTTGTCGCCGTGAATCGAGTCGGCGGCAATGCCGGCACGCTGCAATTCGCGGGCGAGTTTATTGGTTTCGATCTTGGTGCGGGTGAACACCAGCACCTGGTTGTATTCAGACGAGCGTAGCAGCTTGACCAGCAGCGCGCGCTTGGCCTCGGAGGCCACGGGGTGAACGCGGTGGGTAATCGTCTCGGAAACCGTGTTGCGTTTGGCGACTTCGATCAGTACCGGCGACTGGAGCATCTTGTCGGCCAGCTTCTTGATTTCTTCCGAGAAGGTCGCCGAGAACAGCAGGCTTTGCCGCTGTTGCGGCAGCAGGTTGAGAATGCGTGTAACGTCGGGGACAAAACCCATGTCCAGCATGCGGTCGGCTTCGTCAAGCACCAGCGCCTGGACGCTGCCGAAGTTGAGGCATTTCTGTTCGACCAGATCGAGCAATCGGCCCGGAGTGGCGACCAGTACCTCGACCCCGAGGCGAATTTCGGCAATCTGCGGCTTGATATCGACACCGCCATAGACGCACAGGCTACGGATGGGGACGTATTTGCTGTAGGTCTTGACCGATTCGAAAACCTGGATGGCCAGTTCGCGTGTCGGCGCGAGCATCAGGATGCGCACCGGGTGGCGCGCCGGAGAAGGGCTCGGGCTGGCAAAAGGTAGAATGCGCTGCAGTAGCGGCAGGGTGAACGCCGCGGTTTTTCCGGTACCGGTCTGGGCGCCGCCCATCAGGTCTTTGCCGGCGAGAACGATCGGGATGGCTTGCGCCTGAATCGGTGTGGGATCCGTGTAACCCTGTTCGGTAATGGCTCGTAGCAGTTCGGGCGCGAGGCCGAGTTCGTCAAAACGCATCGGCAGCGCCTATAAATAAATGTGGAATCAATAGCATAGGCTGCGCATTATACACCTTTTGAACGATTCGTCTGGTGTTGGCTGGGTTTGGGGCGGAGTCCGGCTCGGGAGGCGGCGTCTCCGGACCGGCACGGCATCGGTTTCAGGCCCCTTGCACTGACATCTGGCCCAGTGCCCTGGCCGCAGCATCGTCAAAGAGAGAAGCGTCGGAAAGGATGCGCGCGCGCTGGTCGCGCAGCTGTTGTTCGAGCATGGCCGGGGAAAGCGCCACGGCGAAGCCCCAGTCACTATTGAACAGCAGGACCGTCGCGGAAAATTCGCCTTGCCAGCAATGCAGTCCGCACAGGTGCTCGCCGTCCGGCAACTCGAAACTGATCCAGTCACCGGCCTTGCAAGGACGGTTGTTGTTATTGCGCCAAGTTGTTTGCGGCACGGTCGGTTGTCCAAAGTACTGCACCAGCTTTCCGCTCTGTTCAAGGATCTGAATGCTGGCGGCATCTGCGGGGCCGGTTAGGGCTTCCAGTTCGGGCGCGTGTTGAATCGCTGGCGATGGCGGCGTGCTGGTGGGGGCGTCAGGCCTCGCTCTCAGAGCGGAGGATTGCAGTTCGAAACAGACGTTGAGAAACGGTGCGCGTTCGTCGCTGCTTATTCCAACGTGATCCAGTTCGGCGTTGACCCGCTTGAGCAGAGAAGGGATCAGCGCGAGTAACTGTTTACGCTCTTCGGCATTCTGTTTGGTCTTGACGCTCCAGAGGAGTTCGTCAATGGTGGCTGCGCTATCTTTCCAGCGCGGCCCCGCTGTTCCACCCTTGGCGTGCGCGTGCTGCATGACCCGCAGCCAGCACTCGGAAAGAAATCGGCGGATCTCCGGGTGCCCGGTTTTGTCCTGTGTCGCGAGCAGCCAGGTGCGTGAGGCCGTCAGGGCGGCTCCCCGGGCTTCGTGCTCGGAGACCAACTGGATATACGGATGGGCGAGGTTAATGATCGACTTGTCGCGCTCGAGGATCAGGGTGTCGAGTTCTTCGAGGTGGAGAGAGAAGTCGCCAACGTTGGCCTCAAGATTGGCGCGCAGGGTGTCGGCCAGCTTGACCAGATTGGCACAGACCGGGTGCTCGCGACCGGTGTCCTGAGCCAGCCCAATGGCGGCGCGGGCCATGCGATTGACCAAGCGGCGCGCAGGGTGCTGCGTGTCGGTAAAGAACGCTGGGTCGAGAATGGCCTGCTTGAGTAGAGGAATCTGCAGACGGCCGATGGCGGCCTTGACGGTGTCCGGCAAATCGGGGTCGGCAAACAGGGCGTCAAAAATCAGTGACAGCGTATCGAGGGCAATGCTCGCCGGTTGCCCCAGCGGCAGGTCAATGTCCTTGGAGCGCAGTACGCGCAGTGGCTGGGCATCGCCAGTTCCGTCGTCAGTCGGGCTGGAGAACGCAGTGAATTGCTGTGTTTCGAGAGCGTTCAGTCGCTCCGTCAGATGGTTCAGCATCATCAGGGTCGAGGCATTCAACACGGCGTTGCCGGCGGATCCGCTGGCGTTGAGATAGGGAACCATACCCTCGGGAGAGGTTTCGGCAAGCGCAGAGTCGCTGGTGGCGAATTGTTGGCGTAAGGCCTGCTGCAACGAGGCCAGGGCGCTTGGAATGGCCGCCGGGGCATCCTTGCTCTGGGCTGCTGCCGGCCCGCCCGCGCCCGAGCGCTGGATGATCTGGATTTGCAGTGGTTCAACGCCATGGTGTTCAAGGAGACCGTTGAGTTCCAGATACACTTCGGGGAGCCGGGACTGGAGCTGCTCTTCCAGCCGGTCCAGCTGGTCGAGATTGTTGTCGAGGTTCAGGCCACTACTCCGGCAAAGTGTTTTCAAGCCGCGGGCGATCGGCTCGAGCCCTACGGGGTTCTTGTCAACCGTCATGTTCGGACGATCGAGCAGCGTCATGTAGCGCTGCTGGACCCGCCAGTGGTTCATCTGCGCATCGTCTTTCAGGCGATTGGCGATGTCCTGAATGCGAATATTGATTTCGAGGTCGTCATTGCCGACCAGGCTGATGGTCGACGCGGTCAGTCCGGCGGTCTTGCTGAAGCCTTCCTGCTGCGTGGACGACGTCAGTTCGTCGTATGCCGTGCAGACTTCGCGGGAAAAGTCTTCAACCACCTGTGGCGAAGTGATTCCCGAAAGCCTGATGATTTCCTCAAGCCGCCGCTGATAGTGTTCGCGGCAATAACGCAAAATGACGTCAGCCTCATCAACGGATTGTTCAGGGCTGCTTTGCGGGGCGGTCAGTTCAGTCATTCCGGGCATTCGGGCGGCGTTTGGGGAGCTGCGCCTAGTCGCGCGGACGACTGGACAGAGCATCAGCGTTGATCTTGGCGATGAGTTCCTTGAGGCTCTCTTCGGCCTGGTCGCTGGGGACCTGGCAGGTGCCGGCCGCCTGGTGGCCGCCGCCGCCATAGCTGAGCATCAGTTCGCCAATGTTGAGGGTGCTGCTGCGGTCGAGAATCGATTTTCCGGTGGCGAAAACCGTGTTTTGCCGTTGCACGCCCCACAGGACATGGATGGAAATATTGGTCTGCGGGAACAGGGCGTAGACCATGAAACGGTTGGTGGCAAAGATTGTTTCTTCCCAGCGCAGATCGAGTACCGCGAGTTTTTCGTGAACTGTCGTGCAGCGTTGGATTTGTGCCTTGGCCTGGTCGGCATGGTCAAAATAAAGCTCAACGCGTTCCTTGACGTCGGGAAGCTCAAGGATTTCGTCGATGTTGTGAGTCCGGCAATACTTGATCAGATCCATCATCAGCGTGTAGTTGCTGACGCGGAATTCGCGAAAACGTCCGAGTCCGGTACGTGAATCCATCAGGTAGTTGAGCAACACCCAACCCTTAGGGTCGAGGATGTCGGCGATGGAGTACTGCGCCGAGTCGGCCTTGTCGACGGCGTCCATCATGTCGTCGGAAATGTTCGGGAAAGCCTTTTTGCCGCCGCAGTAGTCATACACCACGCGGGCCGCCGACGGGGCGTTGGGGTTGATGATGTAATTGGAATGCTCTTCGGGATTGCGCAGGGTTTCCGAAAGATGGTGGTCAAACACCAGTCCGGCACCCGGCACGAAAGGCAGGTTGGTGGTGATATCACGTTCGGTGATTTCGATCTTGCCGTCCTGCATGTCCTTGGGGTGGACAAACTTGATCTCGTCGATCATCTCGAGTTCATTGAGCAGCACGGCGCAAACCAGGCCGTCGAAATCGCTTCGGGTGACCAGACGGTACTTGTTTGGGCTCATGACCAATCCTCTGTTTTTGGGCGCTGATCGCGGTTCAATCGGACGCCAAGATGCCGACGTGCGCCCACTTCAGTTTTTCTTGCTGGCTTTGGTGGCGTCTTCAACGGCGGGCTGCCGTCTTCGGGTACCCGGTGCGGATACTGGTGGGAGCTGGGGTTCAACTGTTTCAAGCTTGTTGTCGCGCATGTAGGCATCCATGTCGCGCCAGCCTTCGTAGGTCGAAGACTTGGGGAGCCAGGAGTAAATCGAGTAGCAATCCTCGATGGCGCGCCCGGATTGACGGCAGGCGCCGCCAACCGCCTTGCCTTCGGCGTCGGCGCGGGCGGCCTTGGCGGCCTGGTCCTCGATGCCCATTTGTTGCTGGATGACGTCGCAACCGGATACGCCGGCTGAGAGCGCGATGACAGCGAGAATGGCAAGCAGCGCACGCTTATCTGACACGGGACCCCCGAGGTATTGTTTTGCAAAGCAATATTCTAACCAAAAAGCGCATGTCTGTTCATCCGCATTCATCGAGCCACTCGGTGAGTGTGGCGTGAGAAGAGCGGAGTCAGCAGCCTGAGAAAATCATGCGCAATCACCACATCCTGCCTCGTCGCGGAGCCGTTGATGATCGACTTTCTGGGTTATCCGAGGTGGATAACCCGAACTATAACGCGCTTTAGCGCTTTGTCGATGCACAAGTGGCTCCTGGGCAAGACAGTCGGGCGCTTCAGCCTTTATAATCCGGCTTCGATGTTTTTCGCCAAGGAATTCCAATGTTCTCCGCCCGAATTTTTCTGACCGCAGGTCTTCTGCTCTCCGCCGTGTCGGTTTTTGCCGCTGCCCCGCGGCATGCTGTTGTTGCTAAACCGGTTCTGCCTGCCGTCATTGAGTTGTCGCACCGTCTCGACGAAGTCCGGGCCGAGCGTCTCGAGCCGTTGATCGAGCTATTCAATTCCCAGCACAAAGAGGTTGTCGTCAAACTGGTACGCCGTGTCGAGGGAGAGGCGCCAAAGCAGCTTAGCCTCGTTACCCGTGAGGAGCACGCGCGCTTCATGAACAACAAGGCGAAATTCAGGCCGCTCTTTGAAGTCATGAAAGAGGCCAAGGAACCTTTCGATGCCGGTCGGCTTTCACCTGAGGTCAAGGAGAGTCTGGTCGATGGCAAGGGGCAGCTAATTGCTTTGCCGGTGGCTTTTTCAACCCCGGTGCTTTATATCAACAAAGCAGCTTTCCGCAAAGCCGGCATGGATCCGGAAGTGCCGCCGAGAACCTGGCTGGAGATGCAGGAGATGGCTGGCAAACTGGTTGAGTCGGGGGTGCGTTGTCCCTATACGACGTCATGGCCGACCTGGGTGTTTATCGACAACATGAGTGCCTGGAGTGGTGCCGATCTGAGTGATGCCAAGGGCAAGCTGGCGTTTAACGGGCTGGCTCAGGTCAAGCACATTGCGATGATGGCTTCATGGCATAAAGCCAAATATTTCCATACCTTTGGGTCAGCTGACGAGGCGGATCGGCGCTTTGCCCTGGGGGAGTGCGCGATGCTGACAAGTTCGTCATCGCTGTTCCCTTCGCTGGCCGAGAATAAGACGGTGGACGCAGGTGTTTCCAGCCTCCCCTACCATGACGACGTTTATGGTGCGCCGAAGAATACCCTGGCCGACGGTTCCTCGCTGTGGGTGGCGAGCGGCCTGAAATCCCCGGAAACCAAGGGAGTAGCCAAATTTATCAGCTACATTCTCGGGCCGGAGGTGCAGATCAAGCTGACGCTGGCCGGAGGCTTCCTGCCGATTACGCCGGTGGCCCGTGCAGCGGCCAGCAGTACCCTGTTGAAAGCCGATCTAGCCGGGCTGCAAGTGGCCTTTTCCCAGCTGCGCGGCAAGCACGATCCGATGCTGGTGCGGCCGGCGCAGATCGAAATGGTGCGCAATATTCTCAACGAAGAGCTCGAAGCCGTGTGGGCCAACCGCAAGCCGGCCAAAGAGGCGCTGGATGAGGCTGTCAGGCGCGGCAATGCGCTGATGCGCCCGGTGGCGCCCGTGCTTACCAAGGCGAAACGCGCGTCGTGAGTCATCGCCCGGCGCCGGCCTGGCCGTTGCCGCGCGTTTTTGCGCATCGCGGTGGCGGCGCGCTGGCGCCAGAAAATACCCTGGCCGGATTGTGTATCGCCGCGGCCATGGGCCTGCGTGCGGTCGAGTTTGACGTCATGCTTTCGGCCGACGGAACGCCGTGGCTGATCCATGATGAAACGCTGGAGCAGACGACCAGTGGCGCGGGTCGCGTAGCCGAAACGCCGGATAGCCTACTCAAAACCCTGAATGCCGGCGCTTACCGGCATTCTTCATTTTCCGGGGAACCTTTGCCTACGCTGGCCAATGCGGCTACCCTGTGCCGCGAGCTGGGCTTGCTGGCTAATGTCGAGATCAAGCCGTCTGCTGGACACGAGGTGGTTACCGGCGAAGTGGTAGCGCGGGAGGTGCTTGAGTTGTGGAAGGGGGCGCCGTTACCGCTGCTGTCTTCTTTCGCCAACGAATCTCTTGAAGCTGCACGCCAAGTCTCGTCGTTGCTGCCGCTGGGGTGTCTGTGGGAGCGCCCGCCTGCGGACTGGCCAGTGCGCTTTGATGGGCTCGGCGCTTTCAGCCTGCATTGTGCGTGGGACAGCCTCGATGATTCGGTTCTCGAAGCAGCGCGGTCGCGAAATATTCCCGTGCTTTGCTACACCGTCAACGAGCCCTCCGTAGCCGAGGCGCTTTTTGCGCGCGGGGTGACGTCGGTATTTACTGACCGAATCGATGTGCTGGGGCGAATGTAAAACGGCTGAATTGATCTTCCTGCGTGGGGCCGATTTTGCCCCCGCACTCAAAAAACCCGCTACGGCGGGTTTTTTCATGGCTCTGCCGGTTAAAGGCAGGTTCTCGCCAATGATGCCTTGGTATGGTCTGGATTGTGCCCAATAACTGGCCGTTGCAAGAATGCCTTAAGCCAAGGATACTGCTGCATAGTGTCACGACATCCACAACGTGATGACGCTTTGCAAGCAAGGAGCCTGTAGATGCCAGGAATGTGTAAGAACGATCTGATTCTCCGTATCGGCGGCAGCGGCGGCGAAGGTGTCATTTCCGTTGGCGACTTCATTGCCCAGGCCTGTGCGCGGGCCGGACTCGATGTTTATACGTTCAAGACCTTTCCCTCCGAGATCAAGGGCGGCTACGCCATGTATCAAGTACGCACGGGTACGGAGCGGCTGCATAATCAGGGGAGTGCATTTGACGTGTTGTGCGCGTTCAATGCCGAAGCCTATGAGCTCAATCGGCCGCGCCTGAAAGCCGGTATGGCTGTGGTGTACGACTGTTCAGGCGATTATCAGCCCGAACTCCCGCCTGGCGTGCATGCCTATGCTATCCCCATGGCTCAGGTCGGCAAGGCGTTGAAGAACCCTCGGGCCAAGAACATGGTCGCGCTGGGCGCGCTGGCACAGATTTTCAGTGTGCCGGAAGACGCCTTGCGCGAGGTGATTGCCAGCAAGTATCTACACCGTGGTGAGGCGGTTGTTCAGGCCAATCTGGCGGCCTTCGAGCGCGGCCGCGAGCTGGCGTCGGTTTTGGAAAAAACCGATGTCTGGGTGCTCGGATCGCCGGTTACCCGGCGAGACGTCGTCCTGTTGTCCGGCAGTCAGGCCGTTGGCCTGGGCGCGCTGATCGCCGGGCTGGAATTTTTTGCCGCCTATCCGATTACGCCAGCAACCGAGGTGGCCAGCTATGTGGCCATTCATCTGCCCAAGCGGGGCGGAACGCTGATTCAGGCCGAGGACGAAATCGCCGCTATCGCGCAGGTGCTCGGGGCGTCGTATGCCGGGAAAAAGGCCATGACCGCGACCTCGGGGCCGGGCCTGGCGTTGATGAGCGAGATGCTGGGCATGGCCTTCATGAGCGAGCTCCCCTGCGTGGTGGTCAATGTGCAGCGTGGCGGGCCGTCGACCGGCTTGCCGACCAAGCACGAGCAGTCTGATCTGTTCCTGGCGATCCACGGGTCGCACGGCGATTCAGGGCGCATCGTGCTGTCGGTGGAAAGCGTCGAGGACTGCATCGGCCTGACGGTGGTGGCCTTCAACCTGGCGGAAAAATACCAGTGCCCGGTGGTATTGCTGTCCGACGGGTCGCTGGCGTTTTCGACCCAGAGCATTCCCTATCCCGACCCGGACAATTTCCCCATCGTCAATCGCCGGCGCTGGGACGGAGAAGGAGAGTACCGGCGCTATGCCTTGAGTGCTGATGGCATATCACCGATGGTTGATCCGGGGACGCCGGGCGGTATGCACATTGCCACCGGTCTGGAACACAACGACACGGGCATGCCCAACTATACGCCGGACAACCATCAGGCCATGCAGGACAAACGCTTCCGCAAGCTGCAGGGGGTGGTTAATGATGTTGCGGCGGTGGAGGTCGATGCGGCCGAAGGTGAGGGCGCCGTGCTTGCGGACCTGGGTGTCATCGCCTGGGGCAGCACCATCGGTGTGGTGCGTGAAGCCTTGCAGCGCTTGCGTGCTGAAGGCTTCCGGGTCAAAGGGTTCTACCCCAAGTTGTTGCACCCCATGCCGGTGCAACAGTTCGAAGAATTCGGCGCGTCCTGTCGGCGCTTGCTCTTGCCGGAAGTCAATTTCCAGGGGCAACTGGCGCATTTCGTTCGCGCCGAGACCTCGTTGCGACCTGAGTCCTATACCCTCTGCGGAGGGCTGCCTTTTACCCCCGAGATGATCGTCACACGAGTCAGGGAGATGCTGGCATGAGTACCCTCAATCAAACGCAAAATGGCCTGCATCGGGTGGCACTGGCGCCGAAGGATTACCGTGATGCGGCGACTTCGTTCTGGTGCCCCGGCTGTGGGCATCATGGCGTGCTGACCGCCTTGTTGCGCGCACTGTCAGAAGCTGGGGTCGATCCGAGCGGTCTGGTGAATGTTTCAGGAATCGGCTGTTCGTCGCGCCTTCCGTATTTTGTCAAATCGTACAAAATGCACACCCTGCACGGGCGGGCCGGGCCGGTGGCGACTGGGGTTCAGCTGGCGCGCCCGGACCTCGCTGTGCTCGTGACCGGGGGGGATGGGGATGGTTTTTCAATAGGTGGCGGGCATATGTCGCATCTGGCGCGCAAGAACATCAACCTGACCTATGTGCTGATGGACAACCGCATCTACGGCCTGACCAAGGGACAGGTCTCGCCAACCTCGCGACAGGCCATGAAAACCACCACCACGCCTTATGGCGGAGTCGAAGCGCCGCTGGCTCCGCTGATGTATATGCTGGCCTATGGCGCAAGCTATGTCGCGCAGGCCTTTGCCGGCAACGTCAAGCTGGCCTCGAAACTGATCAAGGAGGGTATGGAGCACCGGGGCTTTGCCTTTATCAGCCTGCTTTCGCATTGCCCGAGTTTCAACGATCTGGATGATGCCGAGCATTACCAGGCGGTCTGCGCCACGCTCGATGAAGGGCGCGACGTGAGCGACGTCGAGGCTGCCATGCGCGTGGTGAATGCGGCATGGCGTGAAGGCCGAGAGCCGACGGGTTTGCTCTATCAGGTCGAGCGGCCGACGCTCGATCAGCGCCTGGCTGAGTTGGTGGCAAACGTCGGCGGCCACAAGGATTACGACCTGCGCCAGATCATCGACCTGGCGCGCCCGTAGCGGCAAGAGGTGGGTGGGGTTTTTCCGAGTCACTGATTTTCCAGAGTTTCCTTGCCACCGGGGTGCCCGGTGGCCGGACATCAGTGCTAAAATCAGACCCCTTTGAAACACGCCCACTGCAGGGATCCATGCCAATGAAAAGCGCCGAAATTCGCGAGAAGTTTCTCAAATTCTTTGAGTCAAAAGGTCACCAGATCGTGGCCTCGAGCTCGCTCGTTCCGCACGAGGACCCGACGCTGCTGTTTACCAACGCCGGGATGAACCAGTTCAAGGACGTCTTCCTTGGCTTCGACAAGCGGCCCTATGTGCGCGCGACGACCTCGCAGAAGTGTGTGCGTGCCGGCGGCAAGCACAATGATCTGGAGAACGTCGGCTATACGGCACGTCACCACACCTTCTTCGAGATGCTCGGCAATTTCTCGTTCGGCGACTACTTCAAGCTCGACGCCATCAAGTACGCCTGGGAGCTGCTCACCGAGTGCTATCAGTTGCCCGCCGAGCGCCTGTGGGTGACGGTCTATGCCGAGGACGACGAGGCTTACGAGATCTGGAACAAGACGATTGGCGTCCCGGCCGAGCGCATCGTGCGTATTGGCGACAACAAGGGCGGGCGCTATGCTTCCGACAATTTCTGGATGATGGGCGATACCGGCCCCTGTGGCCCGTGCACCGAAATTTTCTACGACCACGGCGACCACATTGCTGGCGGCCCACCAGGATCGCCCAACGAAGACGGCGACCGCTACATCGAGATCTGGAACAACGTCTTCATGCAGTACAACCGCGATGAAGCCGGCGTCATGCACAAGCTGCCGAAACCTTCGGTCGATACCGGCATGGGCCTGGAGCGCATCACCGCCGTGCTGCAGCATGTCAATAGCAACTATGACATCGATTTGCTGAGCGCTCTGGTCAAGGCCGCGGCGCGCGAGACCCGCGCAGAGAATCTGGAGAGTCCGTCGCTGCGCGTGCTCGCCGACCATATTCGCGCCTGCTCCTTCCTGCTCGCCGATGGCGTCATTCCCGGCAACGAAGGGCGCGGCTACGTTTTGCGCCGCATCATCCGTCGCGCCATTCGCCACGGCTACAAGCTGGGTGCGCGTGCGGCGTTCTTCCACCGCATGGTGCCCGATCTGGTCGCCCAGATGGGCGCCGCCTATCCCGAGCTGGTGTCGGAACAGAAGCGGGTGATGGACGTCCTCAAGCTGGAAGAAGACCGCTTTTTCGCCACCATTGAAAACGGCATGGCGATTCTCGAAAGCGAACTCGCGGCGATGGGCGCTAGTGCTGGCAAAAGCGGCGTTTTCAACGGCGAAACCGCATTCAAGCTGCACGATACCTTCGGCTTTCCGCTCGACCTGACCGCCGATATTTGCCGCGAACGCAGTGTAAGCGTTGATTCCGCCGGTTTCGAAGCGGCCATGAACCGCCAAAAGGAACAGGCGCGTGCTGCCGGCAAATTCAAGATGGCCGCCGCGCTCGAATACAGCGGCCAGGAAACGACTTTCCACGGCTACGACGCGCTCGAGTTCAAGGGCAAAGTGCTCGCCCTGTACAAGGAAGGCAGTCCGGTCCAGGAATTGAATGAAGGCGATTTGGGCGTGGTCGTGCTCGACGAAACGCCGTTCTACGCCGAATCCGGTGGTCAGGTCGGTGACTCCGGCAGCGTGCAGTCAGCGCAGGGGATTTTTGCCGTCGAGGACACACAAAAGATTCAGGCGGCGGTCTTCGGCCATCAAGGCGTGCTCAAGACCGGGACGCTCAAGGTCGGCGACGCGGTCAATGCCAAGGTCGATCTCCTGGCGCGCTGCCGCATCATGCGTAACCACTCGGCCACCCACCTGATGCACAAAGCCTTACGCGAAGTGCTGGGTGAACACGTGCAGCAGAAGGGTTCGCAGGTCGATCCGGACAAGACGCGTTTTGACTTCCTGCACAACCAGCCGCTGAGCGATGAGGAAATCCGTCGCGTCGAGAATCTGGTGAATGCCGAAATTCTGGCCAATACTGATTGCCAGCACCGTGTCATGCCGATCGCTGAAGCGCAGAAGATCGGCGCGATGATGCTGTTCGGAGAAAAGTACGGCGACGAAGTGCGCGTCATTGACATCGGCTCGTCGCGCGAGTTGTGCGGCGGTACGCACGTCGGCCGGACCGGCGACATCGGGCTGTTCAGTATCGTTGCCGAAGGCGGCGTCGCCGCCGGGGTGCGGCGTATCGAAGCGGTGACCGG